>JBCCZD010000118.1:0-11877 GCA_039188275.1 Planctomycetota bacterium | reverse complement strand
TTGAAAAACGCCAGGACGGCGTTTTTCAACAGGCTGTTAGGCCGCTCGGCGAACCACCAGAGGCGGGCCGTTGAACCGTGATCGATGGCGTTTCTCGGCGAGTGTCGCCGCGCTGCGAAGCGTTTCGCACAGGCGATCAGCGTCCCAAGGCTTACCAACCACGGCGGCGACGCCCAATCGCGCGGCAAGCCGGGCTTCGTCGTGCCGGGGGAAGTCGAGCAGCGCAATCGTCGCGGCTGCTTGGTCCCGCATCGCCGCGGCGAGCCCCGCCAGCCGGGCCGACGCCAAGCCGCCGAGTTGCCCGCCGACCCACAAGCCAAGGTCGGCAGGGGACGCCAGCGGCCGGCGGCCGAACCGAGGCAGCCAGACTGCGTTGAAGCCCGCTGGCTGGAGAGCGTCGGTCAAGGCTTGATACGTGTCGATGTCAACGCAGTCGACGCCAACCGCTAGCCTGTTTGCCGTCGCTTGGCGAGCGGAAGCGGCGGCGCCGTACACCTGCGTGGCCTCGAAGTCGTGCCAGTAGACCCGCGGGACGCCCTCCCATGGTTTGCCAGTCCGCAGTTCCCCTTCGCACCAACTCCCGGCGATCGAAAGGAGCGAAACGCCGGGACATGCTTGCCGCAACTGATCTGGAAGGCTCGGTGGCAACTGGCCGGGGCGGTCTAGGCAGAGCAGCGCCCGCGCCGCGCTGGCGGTGTGCGAAGCGAGTGACTTGACCGCCAAGTCGTCCGATTCCGCCAACACAACCCGGGCGTTCAGGCCGCCGCACGCCACGGCGTTTCGTAGGCGTGAAGCGACCCAAGCCGCCAGCGGCGAGCCGGGGGCGCCAACGACGAGTTCCAGCCGCTTGGCAAGCGATCCAGATACAACGGTGGCGGTAGAGGCAACAGTCATTGCGGCGGGAGGGTACGCGTCGCCCGCCGCCGTGGCTACGGCAACCGCTCGCAGCCGCCGCTTGCTAGCTCGCTCCGAGCGAAGCCCGCTATTGATCCCAGTGCTGCTATTGAACCGAGGAGCGGTCAACGGGAGCCGGGGCCACTTACAAGAAAGCCTCATCCCGAGGGTAAAGGAACCGTACAGTCAGCAGATAAGCCGCCTTGACGCGGTTGGGCGATTCTCGGACTATCCGGCGGCTCGGTGGCCGTCCCGCAGTGGCGACCGAGGTGATCGAAGGATCGATCGCACGAAGTATCCCAACGCACCGGCATGGAGGCCTGGAGCGTGAGAAGGGCAACCCGGAAGCGGCCCCCTGGCGTTCGCCTGGCAGAGGTGTTGGAGACGACGCTCCCGCCGGCCCTCGACGTCTACGCGACGACCTGCACGGACCGTGTGAGCAGTGTTCGCCAGGGCGACGTCTACTGCGTCCCCGACGTCGAAGCAACGGCCGCCGCCCGCCTTGCTCAAGCCGCCGTCGCCGCCGGGGCCCAAGCCCTCATCACCGGTCAGCTCCTGCCGATTGTGTCGGCCACGCAGTTCGTGGTCGCCGATGTCGCCGAAGCCTATGGCAAACTGTGCCAGGCGTTGGTCGGTGCGCCCGCGACGGAGATGCACCTGACGGCCGTCACCGGCTCCTTCGGCAAGAGCGCTGTGGTCGGTTTGCTCCGATCGATCGCCGTCGCCGCGGGGCGGCAGCCCTCGGTGCTTGACCGCGGGGTGGCTGACGACCTGGTCGAGGCTAGGCGCCTAGAATCCGACTCGCCCAGCCCGCCGGCGACCGCGCGGTGGCTTGCACGCGGCCTCGCCAACGGGAGCAGCCACGCGATCGCCGAGGTCGGGTGCGAAACACCGACCAACGCGACCAAAGCCGACACACGAGCGGACGGGTTCGCCGGGGTCGGCTTCGGTGTCATGTGTGTAACCAACGCCGCTCCGCGATCGAACTCTCAGCACGCTTCGCTGGAAGACCAGCGGGCGGCGATCCACCGTTCGCTACGCGGGCTCAAACCACGCGGCGTGCTGGTGGTCAACGCCGACGATCAAGAGTGTTGCCGGCTGCTGTCCCGTTGCCCGGGCGCCGCGATCACGTTCGGTTTTAGCGACAAGGCCGACGTCCGAGGCACCGTTCTGCGGCGCCACACCGCGGGGCAGGTGCTGCTGATCCAGCACGGGGCCGAATCAGCGGCGGTCGAGACTTCGACAGTCGGTGACGCCCACGCGGCGAACTGCCTGGCGGCCACGGCCACGGCGATCGCCAGCGGCGCGACGCTTCAGCAAGCCGCCGCAGGGATTGAGAACGCCTCACCGGCGCCGCGTGTGATGCAGCCAGTGGTCTGCGGCCAGAGCTTTGCGGTGTACCTCGACGCGGCGGCCTCGCCGGTCGCGGTCGCCGAGGCGACCCGCGCGGCCGGGGCGGTGACCAGCGGCCGGGTGCTGACCGCGTTCTGCGCCCCGGCGCCACGACCCTCGGCGGTCGACGCGGCCCGGCCCGCGAGCGACGTGCTGATGATCGCCGGTCGTGAGACCGGACCCGGTGTGTCGGGCGATAGCGTCCGGGTGTTGGACGACCCGTTCAGCGCGATCGCGCTCGCCCTAGCGCTCGCCGAGGCTGGCGATACCGTCGTGCTGCTCGCCTGTGGCGCAGACCGGGAGCGGGCGGGGGGCGGCGAGGAGGCCGTCGTCCGCCAGCTGTTGCACATGCGGATCGAGAACGAACAAGAAACCGCGAAGGCCGGCTAGCACGGCCGGCTGGCACGCTGGAGAGAACCATGCTGAAGCTTCATCGTCGGCTGACAAGAGATTGCGGGGTCTCGCGTCGGTCACCCTCCCCTGGGTAGGAGCACGACAACCGCGGCATCGGCGATTACTGGGTCAATCGCCCGCCGCGGTCGCTTCGCGATGAAGCTTTATTAGCTGGGCGCCGGGGTGGCCGTGTGCCGCCCCGGCCGCCCAGCGGATACAGAGCGGCCGGCCGACCGCCGACCGCCGACCACCGACCACCGACCACCGACCACCGACCACCGACGCCACGCTCCCCTCGAACCTGCCACGCCCAAGAGTTCCGCGCCATGCTCAACGGACCCCACGTTGTTTTTGCCGGCGGCGGCGCCCTCGGCAACCTCTACCCGGGCTTAGCGATCGCCCGCCACTTGGAGCGGCAGCTGGCCGACGTGCAGGTGACGTTCGCCGGCGACGGCCGGGCGGTAGAGCGTCACCTGATCCGTGGCGAGGGCTACAACTACGTCGCGATGCCGGGCCGCCAGGCGCCCACCGGGCCGCTGGAAGCCGTGCGGTTTGTAACCGACAACGTCGCGGGCTTCTGGGCGTCTCGGTGGATGGTCCGCGAGCAGCAGGTCTCGCTCGTTGTCGGCATGGGCGGGTCCGCCAGCGCCGCCATGGTCCGCGCGGCGCACGGCCGTGGCATCCCCTTCATGCTGCTCGAGCAGAACGCCGTGGCGTCGCGCACCACGCGGCGGATGGCGCACGCGGCGCAGATGATCTGCGGCGCGTTCGACGCGGTCCGGCCGCACCTGCCGGTGGACGCCCCGTTCGCGTTGACCGGCGTGCCGGGCCGGCCCGCGTTCGAGTCGCTGCACGCCCGGCTATCCGCTTCCGGTTTCGCGCGCCACGCCGAGGGCGCCACGCATCAAAGACGGCTGGTTGTGATGGGGGGCGCCGCCGGATCGACGACGCTCAACGAAGCGGCGCCGGAAGCCTTGTCGCGGCTGGCGGCTGAGCTGGACGGCTGGCAGGTCGTCCACCAGTCGGGCGAGGGGCAACTGCAACCGACGGAACGCCGCTACCAGGCGGCGGGCGTTGACGCGTTGGTCGTGTCGCACATCGACGAACTCGCGTCGCTGCTGGCCGAGACCGATCTGGTGCTCTGCGGCGCCGGCGGGGCGATGCTCGCCGAGGTCTCGCTCGCCGGCTCGCCGGCGGTCCTGGTCCCGATCCCCGACGAGGACGGCGACAAGCAGCTCGCGAACGCCCGCATCTTCGCCGAGGCGACCCGTTGCCCCATGATCGACCAGCGGCCGGCGTCGGGCGATGTCGCGTCCGCCCTCCAGCAAGAGGTACGCACGCTGCTCGTCGATTCGGCCCGGCGTGGCGAACTCGCGGCGGCCGTACGCGATCTCGCTCGCCCCGACGCGGCGGAGCAGATCTCGCACCTGATCAGCGACCTCCTGTGCGGCGTCGGCGGCCGGGTCGCGGCTTAGTAGGGGTCGTCGGGGAGGGACGGGGACTTCTGACGCCGCTCGCGGTTCGATATCTTCGGCTCGCATGATCGAGCAGCAAGACTTTGGCGCCACCGCGCAGGGCGAAAGCGTCACGCGGTTCACGCTCGCCAGCCCCGGCGGCGTCGCGATTCAGCTAATCAACCGCGGCGCCACGCTGGTTGCCGCCGACGTGCCCGATCGCAACGGCGAGCCCGCCGACGTCGTCCTTGGATTCGACACGCTGGCCGGATACGAGTCGGGCAATAACGCCTACTGCGGCTGCACGGTCGGCCGGTACGCCAACCGGATCGCCGGCGGCCGGTTCTCGCTCGACGGCGTCGAGTACGAGCTGCTTGCCAACAACGGCCCGAACGCCCTCCACGGCGGCGGCGCCGGCAGCCTGAACAAGGCGGTGTGGGAGGCCAAGCCGGTGGATGCCCCCCGCGCCCGCGGCGTTGTCTTTCGGCACAAGAGCCCGGCGGGCGAAGAAGGCTACCCGGGCGAGTTGGCCGTTCAGGTGACCTACACGCTGACCGACGACAACCGCGTGGTCATCGACTACCGGGCCACATCCGACGCCGCTACGCCGGTCAACCTGACCAACCACGCCTTCTTCAACCTCGCGGGCGCCGGCGAGGGGACGATCGACCAACACCTGCTGCGACTCAACTGCGACCGCTACACGCCCGTCGACGACACCTCGATCCCAACGGGCGAGATCGCCGGCGTCGCGGGAACGCCGTTCGACTTCCGCCGGCCCCGGCCGATCGGCGAGCGGCTGGCAGAGCTCTTGCCGACGCCCCAGCGCGGCTACGACCACAACTTCGTCGTTAACCAAACACCCGGCGAGCGGCTCGCGCTTGCGGCGGAGCTGCACGAACCGGTGTCGGGGCGGCTGCTGAAGGTCTCGACCACGCAGCCCGGCGTGCAGGTCTACAGCGGCAACTTCCTGGCAGAGCACCTCGGCAAGCGGGGCAAGGCCTACGCCGCCCGGGGCGGCTGCTGCCTCGAAACGCAGCACTTCCCGGACTCGCCCAACCAGCCGGCCTTCCCGTCTTCGATCTTGCGGCCCGGTGAAGTCTACGAGCACACCTGCGCCTATGCGTTCTCCGTGCGGTAACGGCGGGGCGAAGCGGCCTCTAGCGAGAACGCTTCCCGTCGCTGCTTGGCGGGTGGGCGTTTGCAAAGGCGGCGCAAACGGCTATACCTAGACCAAATGCAGGCCTTATCGCTGCCGGCGCCAGAGTTTCACCGCTTAAGTTGAGCTGCCGGAGCTCTCGATAACCAGATCTTATGCCGAAAAGCACCCCCGACGCCGCCGCCGATGGCAAGCGGATTTTGCTGGTCGACGACGACGCTGAAATCGTCGAATCGCTCCGACTAGCCCTCGAGTCCAACGGCTACAAGGTGCTCGTCGCGCGCGACGGCAACCAAGGGCTGGCGCTCACCGAGCGCGAGGACCCCGACTTAGTGATCCTCGACATGATGATGCCCAAGCGGAGCGGCTTCCTCGTTCTTGAGAAGCTCCGCCGCACGCGCGAGCGGCCGCCGCGTGTGATCATGATCACCGCGAACGAGGGGAGCCGGCACAAGGCGTACGCCGAGATGCTGGGAGTTGACGACTACCTGCGCAAGCCTTTCCCGATGGACAAGCTGATCAGCAGCGTGAGTCGATTGCTCAACGCTGAGTAGTGACGCTGAGTCGGGTGACGCTGAGTCGTTGGCCCCGCGCGAACGATGAGCGCCGATCGCCGGCGGTTCGGGCGGAGGCGGCGGGGCGTGGCACATTCTTTTTTCTGCGTCCTTGCAGTTTCCGATCGCCACGTTTTTTTCGAGGTTCAGCGCGGTCGCCAACGCCGCGGCGGGGCCGACTCGCAACGACTTACGCCGATCGCAAAGCCCCGCCCGAGGGCGGTTGTACCGCGGCGATTATCTTTGTAGCCGCTGGTTCGCGAAATCTCGACAACGATGGTTGGGCCGCCATTCGTGGGCCAGCCGCGGTGATTTTTGGCCAACCGCGATTTTCTTCTTGCGGCTCCTTCCGCACAGCCCGTTTGAGCGCCGGGCCAACGCTAGGTTAGGATTCGGCAACCCGATCGGCCGGGCCTGGCGGATGCGCGACCGCTCGCGCCGGCCGGGTCCGCGCCGCGTTTTCCCGCCCCAGGAACCTGTGAGCCCCGCGATGCCCGCCCCCCGCCCGATCCGCGCCTTTTGCTGCCGCCCGACCGTTGCCATTGCAGCACTGTCGATCTTCACGTTGTCGGCGTCGCCGTCTGCCTGCGGCGGTCCGGTTGAGGAGCTCCAAGCTTACTTGACCGCTGGCGGAGACCCGGGCGCCGTGGCGGAGCAGCCCTTCGCGGGCGTTGCCCTTTCGAAGTCCGACGCCGCGAAGGCGGGCGACGTTCTATGGGAGCGGCACAAGCGGCACGTCCGGGAGACACGCGCCCAGGCGATCGAGGCGAAGCGGATCAAGATCGGCAACGCGGTGATGCCTTTCGACTTCCGGGTCTTTGGCAAGAAGCCCCAAGCGGGTCGGAGCCTGTACCTCTCCATGCACGGCGGCGGCAACGGGCCGGCGCGGATGAACGACCAGCAGTGGGAGAACCAGAAGCGGCTCTACAAGCCGGCCGAGGGGATCTACCTCGCGCCGCGGGCGCCGGGCAACACCTGGAACCTGTGGCACAAGCCGCCGGTGGGCAAGCTTTTCGACCGGCTGATCGAAGACCTGATCGTGCTCGAAGGGGTCAACCCGAATCGCGTTTACGTGATGGGCTACTCCGCCGGCGGCGATGGCACGTACCAGCTCGCCCCGCGCATGGCCGACCGCTGGGCCGCCGCGGCGATGATGGCCGGCCACCCGGGCGACGCCTCGCCGCTCGGCCTGCGGAACATCGGCTTCATCCTCCAGGTCGGCGGCCGCGACGCCGCGTACAAGCGCAACCAGATCGCCGCCCGCTGGGGCAAGCGACTCGCCGAGCTGAAGAAGGACGACCCGGGCGGCTACGATCACTTAGTGCGGGTCTACCCGCAGTACGGCCACTGGATGAACCTCGAAGACGCCAAGGCGGTGCCCTGGATGGCCGAGTTCACCCGCGACCCTTACCCGACACGGGTCGTCTGGAGGCAAGACAACATCACCCGCGGGCAGTTCTACTGGCTGTCGGTTGAGAAGGGTCAAGAGAAGGCCAAGTCGCTCGTCGAGGCGGACCTCGAGTCGTCCGGCAGCCGCGCCGAGGTCGCGCTAACGATGGACGGTGTCCGCCGCATCACCGTGCTGCTCAATGACGCGATGGCCGACCTGGACGGCGAGGTCGTCGTCACGGTCGGCGGCGCCGAGGCGTACCGCGGCAAGCCGGAGCGGACGATCGCCAACCTCGCCAAGACGCTCGCCCAACGCGGCGACCCCAACTACGTCTTCTCGGCTGCCGTCGACGTGTCGGCCGGAGGGTGACGGGCGAAGGGTGATGGCCGAAAATCCCTACCAGAGCCCCTCGACCGAAGACCAATCGGCCCACTCTCCGTCCTTGCCGCGCGGGGTAAGCCGCCGTTCCGTCTTCTGGCTGCTAGCAATCGGCGTGATCGCCGGCGTGGCGATTGGCGCGGCGACCAACGCCGTGAACGGGTTGGTGTGCCCGCAGTACTTCTCGATCGTCATGGGTTGGAAATTGCCCGGGTGGCGGAGGATCGTTGAGCAGGGAATCATCGAGGGCGCCGCGACCGGGCTGATCTTCGCGATCGTCCTGCTTGCGGTCGTTGGATTGCGCACCGGTGGCCGCGCACGCCTGACGGACGCGCTGCCCTACTTCTGGGCGACTTGTTCGGCGGTGCTGGCGTTGTGGGCGCTCGGCGGCATGATGGGCTGCGGGTGGGCGACGCTCGACGGCGCCTCGTACCGCGCGGCGTTCCCGATTGCGCCCGCGGCCGGCACACCGGCGTTCGGGTGGGTCGGCGGCTCGATCTGGGGCGCCCAGCTCGGCGGCGCCGCGGCGACGGTCGTCGTCTCGACCGTCTTCTGGCTACGGTGGCGGGCTCACGCGAGTTGAGAGCTAGGAGTGAACGCGCCACGGTCACGGCGTTCTCAGCGACGCCGGGCGTGGAGGACCCGTTGCCGTTTGTGGCGTCGTCGGCGTCTCTCCAAGTTGCACCCCGCGCGTGTAGAAGAAGAGCCCAACCGCCGCGAGGACGAAGAAAACGAGCAGGTGCGCGACCGTGAAGCGTACGCGGAGCGGCAGCGCGATCACCGCAACGCCGAACAACGCGGCGAGCAGGGCGCCGCCGAGAAGGCCGTGCCAGAAGCCCGCAAACATGCCGGCGGCGTCGGGCTAGTCGGCGGGGCCGGCGAAGGCGACAAGCATGCGTTCAGTCCAGCGCGATCGTCCGCGCCAGCGGCTCGAGCACCGTCTCGATCACGTACTTGTCGACCGACTCCTGGCAGAGCTGGCGGAGGTCGGCCATCGCGTCGACGTAGGTCATGCCCGAGTCCAGGCTGCCGTACCGGCGGGCGGTGACGTAGACGCTCAGCTGGTCCTCTTGGTACTCGCCGGTGCGGATGTGGTACGGCGTGGTCCGCGTCTCGATGTGGACGCGGCACTGCACGCGGCAGTCTTCGTCGACGGCGATCGTGATGTTCGGCTCGTGGTTGATAAACGTCGCGCCGGGCATGCCGGCGAGCCGCTCGAGCCCGGGGCAGACGCCGAGCGCTTCGGTCACCACCTGGTTGTGGTTGCCGCGGTAGTTGAAGTCGAAGCCCATCAGGAAGTCGAGCGCTTCGCAGTCGAGCGGGCTGACCGACAGCACGTACGGCGCGAGGTCGAGCGCATGGGCGTGCTGCTCGGCGGCGGTGTCGATCGAGTCCGGGTTGACGCAGCCCGACGCGATCCGCCGCGTCTCGAGCGAGCACCAGCGGTAGTCGCCGCGGTCCTTGTCTTCTTCGAGGACGAAGTCTCCCTTGTCGCGGGAGTAGAAGTTCCGCATCTGCGGGTACTTCTTCTGCATCTGCTCGGCGAAGTGCAGCACCGTCTCGCGGCCGCCGGAGAGCTCCATCTCCGTGTTGAGATTCATGTTGACATAGTAGTCGTCCGCTAGCTGGGCATACGGGTTCATGCCGCTCTTCCTTCGGTGGTAGCGCCGGGTGTCTCCGTTCTGGCGGGGCCGCCTAAGCCACGAACACATGGCCTCCGGCGCCCGGCCTGGGACGCCTGATGCTGCTGCGGGTGATCGCCGCGCCGCGAGGCGGGCGCTCCCGGGGGGCGTCTGGCGCGGCGACGAGTCGCTCGGTGTTTTGCCGCCGACCGCGCCCTTGCCGTGCTCAGACCGATCGGGTTACCTGGCGAGTATACGTCTCGTTTGGCGGGGGTGTCAAAGCCTCGTCACCGGAGTGTTCCGTCTTTTAGTCATTGCCCATCAACGACTTGCGACGACAGGTCTCTCATGCAACCGATAGCGGCCGCCACCCGTTCGACACCGCCGCTGGCGGACCTGTTCGCATTTTCGACGCCGCTCGGCTGGGTGGCGATCGCCACGCAGCCCGATTGCTTGCTGCGGCTGGCGTTTGGCCACCGCTCGGCGGCGGCGGCGAAGCGGGCGATTGCCGAACCGCTCGGCGCCGCGGCCGCCGACTATACGCCGAGCCACGCGGCAGAGGTCGACCCGCAAGCGATCGCCGGGGCATTGGAGCGATTCGCGTCGGGCGAACCGACCGATCTGAGCGGCATCCCGATCGACGTGGCGCCGCTGACGCCGTTCGCCCGGCAGGTGACCGCGGCGTGCCGCGCCATCGGGTGGGGCGAGACCCGCAGCTACGGCGAGCTCGCCAACGCGTGTGGCCGGCCGGCGGCGGCACGGGCCGTTGGGTCGGTGATGGCCAAGAACCGGGCGCCGCTGGTGGTGCCGTGCCACCGTGTCCTTGGCGCCGGCGGCAAGCTGGGCGGTTACTCGGCGCCCGAGGGCTTGGCGATGAAGCGGCGCCTGCTGGCGACCGAGCGTCACGCGCCCTGAGCCCACGGACCGCCAAGCGTCGGCCGCGCCGTTGCAAGCCGGCGCTAAACTCTGCGGGTCGCGGCGCATGTGCCGGTTTTGCTAACTGCGGCGGCTTCTCTGCGTCGATGCAGCAAGTGGCAGCCCCCGCTGCGCGCACCGCGTGACAGCACTGCTGCCGGTTGTTCGCACCAAGGCGTATCCATGACGCAGGCGGTCCTCAAGAACCCGTACCTGGTTGTCGTGCTGGCGCTCGCCATCGCGGTGCTGGGGGTCTACACGTACCCGAAGATCCCGAAGGACCTGCTGCCGATCTTCGAAACCCCCGCGGTGCAGATCGTCACGTTCTACCCCGGCATGCCGCCGGTCGTGATGGAGAAGGACATCATGAGCCGCATGCAGCGGTGGACCGGGCAGTCGATCGGCATCGAGCACCAAGAGGCCCGCGCCATGACCGGCGTGTGCGTCGTCAAAGACTTCTTCCGCGAAGGGACCGACGTCGCGACCGCCGTGTCGCAGGTCTCGATGTACGCGATGAGCGACATGTTCTACCTGCCGCCCGGCACGATCCCGCCGATGGTCATGCCGTACGACCCCACGGCGTCGCTGCCGCTGTGCCTGGTCGTGGTGTCGAGCCCCGGCATGGACGAGCAGCAGCTGTACGACATCGCCTACTACGAGCTGCGAAACAAGCTGCAGAGCATCCAGGGCGTGATCGCGCCGGCGGTGTTCGGCGGCAAGCTGCGGCGGATCTACGCCTACATGGAGCCGACCAGGCTCGAGGCCTACGGCCTGTCGCTGATCGACGTGCAGCAGGCGCTGGCCAAGTACAACGTCTTGATCCCGGCCGGCAACATGAAGGTCGGCGACGCCGACTTCCAGATGTTCACCAACGCCGTGCCCGAGACGATCGACGAGCTGAACGACACGATCGTGAAGGTCGTGGGCGGCGTGCCGGTGAAGATCAGCGACCTCGGCCGGGTCGAGAACACGTCGCAGATCCAGTCGAACATCGTGCGGATCAACGGCAAGCGGCAGGCGTACATCCCCATCTACCGCCAGCCGGGCGCCAACTCGATCAGCATCGTCGAGGCGATCGAGCGGGACCTGGCCAGCATCCTCACCAACCTCAAGACCGAACGGGCCGGCGACCAGGGCGTGGACGACTTGGTGCTGTCGGTCGCCATGGACCAGACCGGACCGGTGAAGAAGAGCATCTGGGGGCTGCAAAAGGCCGCGGGGCTGGGCGGCTTGCTCGCGGGCGGCGTCGTGCTGGTCTTCTTGCGAGACCTCCGGTCGACGCTGATCGTCGTGCTCGCGATCCCGCTGGCGATCCTCACCGCGATCATCGGCTTGTACTTCACCGGCGACACGATCAACGCCATGACGCTGGGCGGCTTGGCCCTGGCGGTCGGCATCCTGGTCGATCAATCGATCGTGGTGCTGGAGAACGTCGTCCGCCACGCGGGCATGGGCAAGGCGCCCGCGCAGGCGGCGCTCGACGGCGCCCGCGAGGTGACCGTGCCGATCTTCGTCTCGACGCTGACGTTCATCGTCGTCTTCTTCCCCGTGGTGTTCCTCAAGGGGCTGGCGTCGTACCTGTTCACGCCGCTCGCTGTGGCGGCGACGATCGCCATCTTCGCGTCGTACGTCCTGTCGCTGACGCTGGTGCCGGGGACGGCAGTGGTGGGACGGGTGTTTGCGTCGGAGCTGGTGGTCGCAGGGGAAACGCCGGTGAACTTGCCGC
>JBCCZD010000117.1:0-11952 GCA_039188275.1 Planctomycetota bacterium | reverse complement strand
CGGTTACGTAGAGCTGGAAGTCCATCACCGAGAGGTCGAATGTCACGTGCGGCTTTTGGTCGCGGCCCCGCTCGGTCACCATGATCCGGTCGACGACCTTTAGCGCGTCGTCGAGCTTCAAACCCCCTTCGGGACGGAGCGTCAACGCTCGGGCGAGGGCGTCTGTGAACGGCGAATTTTGCCCCTCGCCGTCTTCGGCCCGCTTGCCGTTGGCCGTGGAGTAGATCGTGGCGGTCCCCTCGATGCTTGGTGAGTGGATGAAGTCGAGCGGCGTCACCGCCGACCGCCCCCGCCAGGCGCGGTCTTGGAACGGGTTGTTCAAGCAGCAGTCCAGGATCAGGATGTTCACCCGGCTCCGGGACGCCTGGATCATCTTACGGATGTAGTCTTCGGTGATCGTCTCGTCTTCCAGCTCCCAGACTTCTGTAAAGCTGGACCCGATGGGAACCAAGTAGTTCCGATTATCGACCCGCATGCCGTGACCGGCGAAAAAGACGCAGGCGATCGAGTCGGTCGGCAGCCGGCGGTTGAACTGACGCATCGCCGCCCGCATCTGCTTGCGGTCGAGGTCGAGCTTCATCGTGACGTCGAAGTCAAGCGCTTCGAGCTTCTCCTTCATGACCCGCGCGTCGTTGATTGGGTTCTTGAGCGGCTGCTCGGCGTACTCGCTGTTGCCGATTACCAGCGCGTAGCGGTCCTCGGCCTGGGTGGTTGTGCCTGCCAGCAACACCGCGAGCACGGGCAGCAGGCGTTGGGCGATCTTTTGAGTGGAGGTGAACATCGCGGGGCTCCCTTGTCGGGCGTGTCGCCAAGTCTTGTCGGGCGTGTCGCCAAGTCTTGTCGGGCGTGTCGCCAGATTTGTTGCGTTAGGGGGGCTTGTCGATTCGCGGCGCAATCCTACCGATTTCTTCGGCGGGCCGCAAACACATCAGTAACGTTATCCAATGCGATTTTTGGCGGTCGATCGGACACCAAATTCTCGCGGGTTCGAGCCCATTGGTCCGCAGCGGCAAAAAAATCGCCGGCGCGGGTGGTTAACCCGCCCCGGCGGTGAGCCGTGCGTGTGGGTTGCGTGCGCGTCGGCTGCTTCTTGCGGCAATTCGCGACGCTCGGCGTTCTCCGTCTGACGTCGAACGCCATTACTTGGGCTGATCGTCGTCCGGGCCGTTGGGGAACTGCTGCTCGTAGGCCCCCTTCTTGCCGCTGGGCGAGTCCTCGTCCGGCGCCGCGGGGGGCTCGAGCATCGCCGCGCCGTCTTCCGACTTCGGGATCGGCGGCATCTTGCTCGCCTTCGGGAACGCCGATTCGGGGATGTCTTCCAGCGACGACTTGCGGTCCTTCTCCGCCAGCATCGAGTAGCCGAGCGGCTTGCCGTTCTCGTCGACCTCGTAGCGGCCCCAGTAGACCCGGCGGACCGGGTTGTAGTAGTAGCGGTACCGCGGCCGACTGGGGTAGTACATCACGTAGTGGTACGTGTAGCGGTAGGTGGTGACCGCCGGCGAGTGGTAGTACTTGCAGTAGTAGTAGGTGGTCGCCGGGCGGTAGCTCCACGTCGAGTAGTACTGCCGGTGGCGGTAGTAGCCGGCGTCGGCTTGGCTGGCGGACAGCGAAGCGGCGCCGAACGCCGCCGCGGCGACGAGCAGGCCGAGGACGGCGCGGCGGGTAACCACACGAGAGGGTTTGGCAAACATGGCTGGGTCCTTGTGAAGTCGGGTTGCGAGGGCGATCGGATTCGAAGGTGAAAGGCCGCCAACCAGGTGGCGCCGAGGGAACAACGTACTCGGCGGTCTGATCTTCGCCAAAAAAATCTCGCTCCCACAAGCGGCGTTATTACGCACAGGATTTCTGGGGAAGATTCTTGGCGGCGGGGCGTTGTCTCTCACGGGCGGACATCCTCCGCTCCGCCTGCCGGGTCATCCGGCGGCGAAAACTCCCTTGAATTCCCCTCGCGACCAGTCATGTTGACAATCCTTGACCCTCGCACCCGGCTTGTCTTGCCGTACCGCTCCCTGCCGGGCGTGGCGTGGCGTGCCCGGCCGGAGTTCGGCTGGATGTCCCCGGCGCCCCCGACCGTCTTGGCGACCCCCGTGACTCCTCCTCAAGCACCGCCCGATCCCGAAAGCGCCGACCCGGAGCGTGTGGACGCCCCCACCGCGGCGACGTCCTTGGCCGAGTTGCCGGCGCTCTACGAGGAGTACGCCGACCGGACCCTGGCGTTCCTGGTCTCGCTCGGCCTCCGCCGGGCCGACGCGGAGGACGTTCATCACGAGGCGTGGATGAAGATCGTCCGCAAGCTGGGCGACGCGCCGCTTGTCGGGAACTTCCGCGCTTGGATGTTCCAGGTGATGCGCAACGCCGCGTACGACGCGATGCGCCGCAAGCGCCCGACGCCGACCGAGGACGCGGCCATCGAGGCGGCCGCCGGCGAAGCCCCCGCCCCGGCCGCCGAGGAGTCGATGATCCAGCGCGAGTACCAAGACGCGCTGGCGGCGTGCCTCGAACGGCTGGACGAGGTTCGCCAGGGATTGGTCCGCGGCCGCCTGGCGGGCGACGACTACCCCGAGATCGCCAAGCGGCTGGACATCCAGGTCGCCCGCGCCCACCGGCTCTTCTTTAGCGCCAAGCAGTCGCTCACGCAGTGCGTTCAGACACGCATGGGGGAGGCGACATGATCCGCGCCCTCGAGATCCCAGAAGAACACGCGGCGCGGGTCGCGTGGCTCGAGCGCGAGCTGGTTGGCCCCGACCTGCCCCGGCTGGCGAGCGAACTCGCGGCGTTGCACGGCGCGGGAGGCGAGCCGGCCGTCGCTGCCGAGCTTGCCGTGGACAGCCGGCTGCTCGACCGCGGGTTGTCTTGGATGGACGACCGCCAGCTCGCCGCGCTGCTCACGCATCCGACCACCTTGATCGGCATCCAGCGGCGGGTGCTGGCGGAAGACAGCGCGTACTGGTCGCGCGTCGCCCCGCCGGCCGACCAACGGTTCGCCGCGGCTGTCGACAAGACACGCGAGGTGGTGCTCGCCGCGGCGGGCGCCCCGCCAACGGTGAGCGTAGCGCCCGCCGCCGCTGCGCCGACGCCCCGGCGATCGGTCGTGTGGTCGCTGGCGGCGGCGCTGGCCACGGCCGCGGCGTTGGTGCTGACGGTCGACACCTGGCGCCCCCTCGGCGGCCCGGCGGCAGGCGGGGTAGCCGCGGTCGACAACGACCCAGCCTTGCCGGCGCCAACGACACCACCCGGTATCGAGTCGAACGATCCGCCAGCCGGCCCCGTCGCCGACCCGCCTGCCACGCCGTTGATCGCGACCGACCAGGCCTGGGGCTTCGGCAAGTTCGCCCGCGAGATCACCGAGGGCGAGGAGCAACTCGCCCCGCCGCTCGACCGCCGGGCGTACTTAAACGAGCTGGCCGTCGCCGCCGAGGCGTGGGGCGCCAAGACGCCGACCAACCGCTTGGAGCTCGTCCGCCGGTTGGGCGAGTTCCGGCTCGGCTGCTCGGCGATCCTGATGGCCGAGCACGGGCCGCTGCCCGAGTCGGACCGCGAATGGCTGCGGACCCGCTGCCGGAGCTGGGCGTCGGCCATCGACCGCCACCTCGCACAAGCCGAGTCGGACGCTGAGCTCGAGGCGGTGCTAGCCCGCGTCGACGGGACCGTTGCCAGGATCGCCGGCGCGCTCCGCGGCCGGAGCGATACCGACCCCAGACCCGTTTCCTAGAAACTCACACGAGTGCGACCCCAACTTGACCGACCGGCGTGCCCGGCGACGGAGTCCCCGATGAACCGCTACTGCCTCGCTCTCGCCTGCCTCTTGCTGACGTTTACGGCCCAGCAATCGGCCCGCGCCGCGTCGTCGGAAGAGGCGTCGTCGCCGTCGGGCGGCCTCGCCTCGCGGGCCAAGGAAATCCTGCGTGCCCGTTGCTGGGAGTGCCACGGCGGCGATTCGGTGAACGCGGGCGTCGAGGTCCTGAACTACCAGAGCCTTATCGACGACGGCTGGGTCGAGGCCGGGCAGCCCGACGCATCGCGGCTGTACGAGGTGATGACCTCCGTCGGGGGCGACGCCATGCCGCCCGAGAGCCGCCCGCCCCTCTCCAGCGAAGACATCGCGACGGTCGAGCAGTGGATCACCGCCGGGGCCGCGGAGTTCCCGGCCGACGTGCCAACGCCGGACGCGTCGCCCAGCGACGCCGTTGTTCCCAATCCGCCGGCGACGTCTGGCGAAGGCGACGGGGAGCCGGCCGCCGGCGCCGCCGCGGCGCCCGACACGGCCCAATCCGCCGGCGTGGCGGTCGACGACCGCGGTGTGCTGGCCATCCTCTTGAAGCACGTCCAATCGCTGCCGGCCGACGACCGGCCGTTTTATAGGTACTTCTCCTCACGCCACCTGCTGCGCAGCGGCGCCACGGTCGACGTGCTCGAGCAGCAGCGGCTGGCGCTGGCCAAGGCGATCAACCACCTCTCGCGCGAGGCGAAGATGGTCAACCCGACGCAGGTGGACGAGGGCCCCGGCGGCACGGTCTTCGCCGTCGACATCCGCCAACTCGGCTGGCACCGCCGCAAGCTGCGCCCCGTCGACCCCAAGCCGGCAGGCAAGGTGGCCGACGACCAGGCCCTTTCGCTGTTCGACATCGTGCTGCTGGAGTACCCCTACTCCGTCTTCAGCGACGACGACGAGACAAGCCGCGAAGTGGCCGACCAGTTCCTCCGGCTGGCCGACCAGGTGCGGCCGATCCCCTTCCTGCGGATCGACTGGTTTTGCAGCGTCGCGTTGCAGCCCCCGCTGTACCACGACCTGCTGGGGCTGCCGCAAACGCTCGGCGAGCTGGAAGACGAGCTCGACGTGCCGGCCGAGGGCAACCTGCGGGACGCGATCGCCAAGCGGGCGGGCATTACCGTGTCGGGCGTGAGCCGCAACAACCGGATCGTCGAGCGGCACCCCCAGTCGGGTGGCTATTACTGGAAGAGCCACGACTTCGCCAGCAACACGGGCAGCGAGAACATCCTGGTCGACCCGGTTGACTTCGTCCCCAGCGGCGGCGAGATGATCTTCCGCCTGCCAAACGGCGCCCAGGGCTATTACGTCAGCGACGCCAAGGGGAACCGCATCGACGCGGCGCCGACGTCGATCGTCACCGACAAGCACGCCTCGGACCGGGTCGTGCGGAACGGCCTGGGCTGCATCCGTTGCCACCGTGAAGGCATTAAGCCCTTCTACGACAGCGTGCGGGCGGTGCTGGACGTGCTCCCCGCGCGACCCGGCTTTGACAAGCTGCTCGCCCGCCGGCAGTACCCGGGCAACGACGCGCTCGAGCGGGCCGTTGAAGCGGACAAGCGGCTCTTCGCCGAGGCGATGGAGGAGCTCGGCGTCTTGGTCTCCGGGAGGATCCGCGAGCCCGTCACCGCCGCCACGTCCGCCTACCTCGAACAAACCATTAGCAAGCAACTGGCGGCCGCGGAGATCGGGCTACGCGACGAGCGATCAACCGACGGGCGGCTGCTCCGCTCGGCGTCCGAGCAGCTGGCGCTCGTCGGCCGGTCGCCACGCCTGACGCGGCTCGGCCTGGCCGCGTTCGCCGCCGGCGGGGCGATCCGCCGCGACGCGTGGGAAGACAACTTCGACGCCGCGGTCCGCGAGCTCGGCCTCGGCACCCCCATCGTTCCCGTCAACGGCGTGCTGCGGGCGGAGTACCTGAACGACCCGCTGGCGTCCGAGATCGTGCTGCGTTCGAGCAAGAAAAATGGGCAGCTCGAGGCGGGGGACAAGGTCCGTGTCTTTGTCGAAAACAACAGCCGCAAGGCGATCCACATCGACCTGTTCGGCACGGGTCCTGACGGCAAAACGGCCCGGCTCGGCGAGTCGGGCACGAAGATCGCCGCCGGCGAGACGTTCCAGTTTCCGCCGAAGGGCCGCGACCCGTTCACGGTCCAATCGGGCCGCGGCAACGACGTCTTTACGCTCTACGCCAGCGTCGACCCGCTGCCGGCGAGCGTCGTCTTCCGCGGCAAGAACCGGGCGGACCGCGTGGTGCACACGTCCTACGTGCTCGAGTCGGGGTCGTCGTCATCGGCGCCGCGCGTTGCGTCCGACGCCGAGAACATCGTCAAGAAGAGCCTGGTGCTCGAAACCAAGTAAGCCAGCTTCCCATTCAGAGGGCTCCCGCTATGCGACTCTTGCCGATTACCCTGTCCGCCGTCGTCTTGCTTTGCGCTGCGCCGCTGCGGGCAGAAGAGCGACCGCCGGAGCTCGCCGACGTGCTGAATGAGTTGGCGGCCGACGCGATCGCCTACAGCCAGCAGCAGGGCTTCCGCAACGTCGGCGTGACGAAGTTCGTCGTCGTCAAAGCGGCCGCCGGCGAGGCGATCACCGAGGAGCAGTACGCACGCAGCCTCGGCGACATCAACGCGATGCTCGCCCGCCGGATGGAGATCGCCCTCGGCCTGGCCAACCCCGAAGACGAGCCGCTGAACCTGATCCGCGACGCGTCGGCGGTCGCCGAGCGCGTGCCCGGCGCCGATCTGCTGACAACAGCCGGCAAAGCCGAACTGTTCACCGCCGAGTACCCGCTGCACTGGCGGGCGTTCCCGGTGAAGGCCGACGCCTTCTTCGTCGGCAGCGTGCGGGTTGAGCCCGACCTCTCCTCGGCGGCCGTCGACTTGATGGCGTTCTCGAAAGACGCGGTCGACTTCGCGGCCGTCGGCGCGACCAAGCGGTTCCGGGTCGATTCCGGGCTGCTGCAAGAGCTCGGCGAGAGCTTCTCGCGGACGCGGTCGATCTTCAGCGGGGGAGGGTTCCACGGGCAGAGCGCCGACCCCGACGATCTTCCCGATGAGGTTGCGGCCGACCTCGCCGACGCGGACACGCAGGCGATCACCGCCACGCTCGAGGCCCAGGGCGACGCCGGCAAGCACCCGCTGAACGACGGCCAGGCGCCGGTGAAAGTCGAGGTGGTCTACGACGGCGTCCCGGTCCAGCCGACCATCGAGAACGGTGTCGCCCGCGTCCCGCCCCCGGGCGCGGGTCAGCGGGTCGGCATCCGCATCACCAAAGACAACACCTCGGCCCGCTACGCCGTGCGCGTGAAGATCAACGGCGAGAGCGTCGTCGGGCGGGACCGCTTGCCGATGAGGGACTGCCGGGGGCACGTGCTCAAGTCGCCCGGCGAGTCGCGCTCGATCCAAGGCTACCTTGTCGGCGGCCAACTGGTGCCGTTCGGCGTTGTCGACAGCAACAGCGGCGCCGCCGCGGCCTTCAGCTTCGGCAAAGACATCGGGACGATCGGCGTCGCGGTCTTCAGCGAAGTCCGGAGCACGCAGAAGCCGCAGACCACCCTCGACGCCTACGCTGTTCAGTCGGCGAAGCTGCCGAAGACGCTGCCCACCTCGCCATCGGCGTTTACCGAAGGACTAATGAAGCTGGCGAAGCGCAGCCTGTACCGAAGCCGGGGGGGGTTACTCGTGCCGAACCAGTCGGCAAGCAGCAGTGTGGGCATCAGGAAGGTGCCCTTCACCGCCAGCGGGAAGCCGGTCATGAGTGTGACGATCCGCTACGCCGACCTTTGAGGCGGGCGGCCGTTTCCGATGGGCCGTGCCCGGCCGCTACGCCCGATGGACCACGGCGTGGTTGCGGGCGAGCGTTAGCCCGCTAGCGCCCGCTCCGCCAACGCCGTTGGAGCAGGCCAGGACCTGCGCGGGGTCAAAGCGGCCGGCGACCGACTCCGCGGCCGCGGCGTAGGCCGGTGACGCCTCGGCGCCGACCAGCCGGGCCTCGATCGTCACCCAGCCGTCGCCGTCCCGGTAACGCACCCAGGTGAGCTGCCTCGCCGGGTCGGCGCCGACCTCCATCCGGTCGGTCGCGAGCCAGCCCTCCGCCAGCCCCCGCTTCCGCAGCGCGATCAGCTCGCGGTACCAGGCGAACGTTCGCGGGTCGCCCCGGTTGGGGTCGTGGCACTTGGCGCGGGTGAACGCCGCTTCGGAGGAGGGGCGGATCACCTCGTCGCGGTTGGCGTGTGGGTACTCTCTCGCCCGGCCCTTGTCGACCGCCCGCCGGAGCCGGCGGTCCTGGAAGTCGGCGAAGAACGGGAACGGCGCGTCGGCCGAGCGTTCTTCGCCCATGAACAGCAGCGGGATGCTCGGGTGCAGCAGCGTGAGCGCCGCGGCGGCCCGCTGGAAATCGGCGCCGACGAGGTGGTGCAGCCGGCTGCCGATCGGGTGGTTGCCGACGCCGTCGTGTGTCTGCAGGCCGGTGACGAACGCCTCCAGCGGCCGGTCGTCGGGCGCGGCGCCGCGGCTCCGCACGTACTCGGGGCCGTGGTAGAGGAAGCCGTCGCGGAGCGCTTGCACCAGGTCGCCAGCTTGGTAGCCGCGGGTGGTGAGCCGCACGCCGGGCGCCCCGACCGCGTAGACGGCGTGCATCAGGCAGTCGGACCACAACGCGTCGAAGGGGGGCGCCCCGTCGCGGGGCCGGAGGAGCTGGCGGTCGTGGACGTTCGACTCGGCGATGAGGTGGACCGCGCGCCCCGCGCCGGGCCTGTTGCCGGCGCCGAACTCCGCGACCACGCCGCGCAGCTCGTCCAGCACCGACGGCCGGCTGTCGTCGTAGAAGTAGTGCACCGCGTCGAGCCGCAAGCCGTCGAGGCGGTACTCGTCGAGCCAGTGCAACGCGTTCTCGATCACCAACCGCCGGGCCCCTTCCGACCGGCGCCCGTCGTAGTTGAGCGCGTCGCCCCAGGGCGTCTGCTTGTGCGGTGAGAAGTACGGCCCGAACCGGTCGAGGTAGTTACCCTCCGGGCCGACGTGGTTGTAGACGACGTCCAGCAGCACCGCCAGGCCGTGGGCGTGGCACGCGTCGACCAGCGCCCGCAAGTCGTCTGGCTCGCCGTAGCTGCTGCGGGGGGCGAACCACTGGACGCCGTCGTAGCCCCAGTTCCAGCGGCCGGGCGTCTGGTTGATCGGCAGCAGCTCGACCGCCGTGACGCCGAGCTCTACCAGTTCGGGCAGACGGTCGATCGCCGCGCGGAAGGTCCCCTCAGCCGTGAAGGCCCCCACGTGCAGCTCGTAGATGATCAGGTCGCGTTTCGCGACGCCGCGCCAGCCGTCGTCGGTCCATGGGAAACCGCCCGGTCGGACCACTTCGGACGGCCCGTGAACGCCCTCGGGCTGGCGCCGTGAGGCGGGGTCGGGGAAGGCGCCGTGGTCGCCGAGCGCGTAGCGGTAGCGGGCGCCGGGCGGGGCGTTGTCGACAATGTCGGCGTAGCAGCCCTCGCCGTCGCGCTCGAGCACGTGCCGCTGGGCCTCGTTGCCGTCGCCTTCGATGACGACCTCAACGCTCCAGTGCGCTGGCGCCCACACGCGGAAGGCGGTCCGGCGGTGCGTGATCGGCGTCGCCCCCAGCCGATCGGGCGGCGCCGCTTCGTGCGCGCTGTCGACAAGCCCGAACCAGCGGCAGCCTTCCAGCACGCCCGTCGTGGCGCCGCCGCGGGCCGTGTAGACGTGGTGCGACCGGCCCTCTCGGCGGTGGGCGTCGTGGGCTTGCCGGGCGATCCCGGCGTCGGCGTTGCCCACCACGACCGCCCGCCAGTCGTCGGAAAGCGCCGCCAGGTCGTTGCCGGAGTCGCCGGCGTAGAGGGTCTCCTCGACGGCGTGCCCGGCGTGCTCGAGCAGCCAGCGGACGGCGTACGCCTTCGAAACGTCCGCCGCGAGCAGGTCGATCATCGCCCGGCCCTTCGCAACGTCGACGCTCGAGATGACCGAGTAGGGCGCGTCGAGCTCACGAAGCCGCGCCTGAGCCGCTTCGACCAGCGAATCGACCCGTGCCATCTCGCAGTAGAAGCTCAGCTTGAACGGTCCTTGCTTCTCTTCGTCTTGCAAGACCAAGCCGGGCACGCCGGCGAGGTGCGCCCGGAGTTCTTCGACCGGCATCGCGGCGGTGATCCGGCGGAGCCCTTCGGCGAAGCCCTCCAGGCGTTGGTATGCCCCGCCGGGCTCGCGGCGGTAGATCGCCGTGCCGACTTCGGCGATCGCCCACGCCGGCTGGGGCAGGCCGAACCGCTCGATCGCCTCGCGGACGCCGCTCAAGTGGCGGCCCGTGGCGAAGACCAGCGGCGCCCCCCGCTCGGCGAGCCCTTCTGCCAGCGTCGCGAGCGCGGCACGGTCTTCGGCGGCGCCGGGCCGCGGGATCAGCGTCCCGTCGAGGTCGGTCACCAGCAGCCGCGCGTCCGGCGCGTCGTAGCGTGCGTCGGGCATGGCGTTGAACCCTTGCTGCGGCCGGTGCTGCGTCGGCGGTCGAGTAACGGGACCCCGCCGAGTGTGACGCGCCGCCCGCCGGAGCTCAACCACGCCGCCTTCGGGCAGACCGGGCGATGAAGAAGCCGGGCGTGACAAAAGAAATTCGGCGGTTCACCCAGCCGAGTCGCCGCGACGTTTTTCTCAGCCAGATTCCGAACCGAATCGACCCACCGCCTGCCAACGCGACACGTCGATCAACGACTTACGACGCAAGACGCCCGGCTCTGCTACGAAGGCGCAGCGTGCTGATTGTCTTTGTAACCGCGCGATCACCAAATTCCAGCCAGCTTCTTGAACACGCCGTTTTGTGCCACGCGTAGCGATTCTTGGCCACCGCGGATTTTTTCCGCCGGCGGTTCGGACGGTTAGTCGGCTTCCGACTCGGGGGGCGTTGCGACCGCCGCGAGGACAACGCCGGTGATGTGTTCGGCCACCCGCTCGACGGTGAGCTGCCGCTGTTCGCTCTTGCTCAGCAGGAGCGGCAGGATCGGGGCGGCAAACTTGTAGTGCAGGCACTGGCCGATGACGCTCAGCGCCAGCAGGCGAATACGTAGCCGGTCGGCGTCGGGCGGGAGCAACGCCTGGAGGATGTGCGTCAGCCGCTCGAACTGCGGCTTGATGAACTCGCGGACGATTTGTTCGGTCGCGATCGTCGGCTTGCCGATCTCGCGGAACATCAGTTGGTGGCACGCGTCGGTGCGCTGCTCGACCGCCATCGCCATGGCGACCATGCCGTGGACGAACGCCCGCAGCCGCTGCTCGGGGTCGCCGTCAAAGCGCTCGGCGATCTGGTCCACCACGTCGATGCCGGGGGCGGTGCGGATCCGCCGGTGCGAGGCCTTCACCGCCTGGACGTAGAGCTGCTGTTTATCGCCGAAGTGGTAGTTGACCGCGTTGAGGCTGGCGCCCGCCCGCTGGCAGATGTCGCGGACCGTGGCGCCCTTGTAGCCCGACTCGGCAAAGGCCTCGACCGCGGCGTCGAGGAGTCGGTCGGCCGTCGCGGAGCGGGAATCGTCCATTTTCTTGCTTGCCAGCGGCAGAATCGTCGATACCATATTTTGAAACGATTGTTACATTCTATCGAACGTGCGTACCGCGGCAAGCACCCCGCCGAGGCGAAACCGACCATGGACCACCAACTGGCGCCGACCGCCGATCCGCCACCGGCGCCGAGCACAACGCCGCCCGACAGCGTCAACATCGGGCCCGCGCGATCAGGCCCTCTGCCATCAGCGCCACGCGCCGCCGCCGCCACGCCACCGCCCGGGTTGACGGAACCGGCGTCGGGCCCCTCGATTGGGCACGTTGTTGGCCAGACCGTCGCCTCGCTCGCCCTGCTCGGCGTGGCCGCCGGGGTCTTCCTCTGGCTCGGCAAGGCGCCGGCGCCCCCGCTCGAGCCGCCGGAGCGGGCGATCCCCGCTGTCTCCGTCGTGCCGGCAACGCCACGCGCCGAGGGGCTCACGTTCACCGTTGACGGGGTGGTGCGTCCCTTCCGCGATTTGCCGGTCGCCGCCGAGTCGAGCGGCCGGGTCACGGTCAAGTCGCCGAGCTGCCGTGTCGGCCGCGTCGTGTCGGCCGGCGAAGTGCTGATCCAAGTCGACCCGCGTGACTACCAGCTGGAGGTCCAACGCCTGCAAGAGGAACTGGAGCAGGCCGAGGTGAGCGCCGCCG
>JBCCZD010000116.1:0-11963 GCA_039188275.1 Planctomycetota bacterium | reverse complement strand
GGCCGCAGCCCGTGGCAGCGTACGCTACCTGGGAAGAATCAAGATCGAGCTGGGCGGACTCACCGCGGGCAGCCAGTTCGATCAGCTCAACCACGCCCTTGGCGCGGGTGTCGCTCAGCGAAACGCGAACGGCGACGTGGTTCAGGCGCGCCAGGTCTCGACCCGCCCGGAGAAGGTGGCCGTCTCCCTCGACGAACTGACGCGGAGACGGGCTGCCCGCCAAACGACCGAACGCCATGCTCAACGCGCGGCGCTAGCCCCCTAGAGCGCCTCGACCGACTCGCCTCTAGCGATTCGCTCCACGACAGCTCCGTGTGAGAGACGGAATAGCGTAGCGCCGTACACCGAGCCGTTGTCGGCCTCGGCCCACCGCGATACCGCTTGAGCCCAATCGGGTGTTCGCTCGTCTTCCACGAACTGCACCGCCTCACCCCGGATGCGATTGCGCGAGCCACGCCACCGAAGCAGCCTCTTGAACGCTGGCTCCGACGGCGGGTGGAGGGAAGTCATAACGAGGCTTCCTCTGGACTGAATCACGCAGTCGGCGACGTTGGCTGAGAGCGTACCCGTCGCGTGCGTCATTTCGATCACAGCGATCTCCGTCAGCGCCGTCGATCGCTTCCAGGTCAGGTCCGCGTCCCCCCGAGCTACCACCATGATCGCCGCGACGCTCGCCGATGCGCAGCCTTCGAGGACAAGACGGTCGCCGTGGGCGGCGGCCCAGTTGACGGCCGTTCCCGACGGTGCGACCAAGAAGCAATCCTTCAGTTCGACGTTCGCCGCCGATGCCAACTCTAGGCAACACCCGTGCGACCGAGTGCTGAAGCGGCACCGGTCCGCCGAAACAACCGACTGTTCGACGGTGAGCAGGCCGTACGCCTCGAGTTCGAGCAGCTCCTCGGGTGCGAGATCCGAGTACCGCCCCCCGGCGAGATCGTCGCGCAGGTGAAGCCCGACGAGGCGGAGCCCGCCGTTCGCCACCCTGAACAGGAAGTCGGGCGGGCGGTCGCCCCGCTCGATAAGCAGTTCCAGCCCGGGGTTCTTCCCTTCAGCCGCGACGATGGAAATCGACTTGCTGATAATCTCACAGGGGCGAATGGCCAGCGTCTCATCGGTGTCGACCTCGATCGTGCCGCCGTCGGGGGTCGACCGTATCGCATCGAGCAACGCGTCGGCGTTCGTCACACGCTGCGTTCCCGCCTTGCCGTCGCGGGATTGCGACCAGCCGTAGACCGACAGCAGCGCTCCTAACAACGCGATCGCGTACAGCATGTTCCGCGAACCCGCGATCGATTGACCGCGTCGACGGCGCGTCTGCTCACCCAGCAGCATCGCGCGGGCCTGCTCGGCTGACTCGGGACGATCCTGAGGGCGCTTCGCCATCAGCGAGGCGATCGTCCGCGCGAGGTTGGCGGGGATCGACGGGTTTTTCTGTCGCAGCGCCGCCGGCTTCTCGGTGGCGATCCGGTGCAGCGTGATCAGCGGCGTCTCGCCCCCGAACGGCTCTTCCCCGGTGGCCATCGTGTAGAGCAGACAACCCAGACTGAACAAGTCGCTGCGTTCGTCGGCTTCGGACCCAATTGCCAGCCGCTCGGGCGCCACGTAGTCGGGCGTTCCAGAGAGGAACCCGTTCTGGGTCAAGGTGGGCGTGCTCGCGACTGCCGCGAGGCCGAAGTCCGTAATCTTTACGGACCCGTCGGAGCTGCTCAGCAGAACGTTGCTCGGCTTGATGTCGCGATGGATAACACCCTGCTCGTGACAGGCGGCAAGCCCCGCGGCGACGGCCGCGCCGATTTGCACGATCTCGGCGGGCGGCGTGACCGCGCCGCCCCTCAACCGCGCTTCGAGGGACTCGCCTTCGACGAAGTCCATCGTCAGGTAGGGCAAGCCATCGACCTCACTCACCGCATGCAAGGCGACCACGTTTGGGTGCCGCACGGCGGCGATGGCTCTCGCTTCGCGTAGAAAGAGGGCTCGGGCCCGATCGTCTTGGGCGAGGTCGGGCGCCATAGCCTTCAGGGCGACGACTCGCCCGTGCGTCGGATCGAGTGCGCGGAAGACGACCCCCATGCCGCCCCGGCCGACACACTCGAGCAAGACATAACCGTCCAGCCTTGGCGGGTCTCTAGCGGTTGACGGCGTGACCCAACGGTCGAGGTCACCGAATCGAGTCGAACCCCGGAGCTCCGCGGCTACCGCCCGGCTCGATAGCTGGTCGATCGTTGCGATTAGGTTGGCGGAGCTTGGCGGTGGGCTCGCGAGTTCGCTCCAAGTCGCGTCGGCAATCCCCGGGTCACCCGTCAGCCCTTCTAGGCGTGATCGGCACCGGTCGCACCGGTCCAGGTGCGCGACGAGCGGCCCGTCGAGCGTCGTCGACTCGGGAGAGAACGCCACGCGGCGCAGTTCGTCTTCGGTCGGGCAATCGGCGTCCGTCATGCCTGCTCCGATTCCGCGGCCTCCGACAGCCGCTCCCGCAAGCGGCTTGCGACACGACTCTTCGCGATGTAGACCGCCCCAACCGAGATGCCGCACTCCTCGGCTACCTCCGAAGCGGGGGCGCCGTCGACGGCTGTTCGCCAAAACGCCCGCCACGTCGTCTCGGCGAAGTCGCCCCGCACCTGCTTGGCCGCCCACTGGAAGAGGTGCCGTTGGTGCTCCCGCTCCCAAAAGTCTTCCTCTTCGCGATCGGCCACGCTTGCGAGCGCTACAAGGTTCGAGGTGTCCCCCGTTCCGTTCGCTTGGCGACGGTTGCGGTCCGAGAAACGCGCCAGCGTGCGACGCGCGATAACGCTAACCCAGCTCCGAAACTTTCCGAGATCGGGGTCGGCGTCGAACCGCGACACCGACTTGGCGATTTCGCGCATCACCTCTTGGACGACGTCGCAGGCGTCGGCGTCCTGCAGCCCGCGCGCCCGGGCGAGTGAGTAGACAAAGGGGCCGTACAAGCTCACGAACTCAACCCACGACTCGGAGTCTTCCGAGTCAGCAATCCGTGCGATCAGGCTGAGGCGCGTCGTCGCAGGCATGATAGCCAGTATACGTGAGGTCTCTGCTGCGGAGGAGATAAAGGTTCGTACGCGCGCTCTTCCGCGATTCCCAGACCACGAAATCAGACTTTTCTTTGGCTTTCCTGAAAGGGCCGCACGGCGGGGCGTCGGTTAGTCAGATATCCGCCGCTAGTCAGATATCCGCCGCGTCTGCACTGCTCAGGTGGAGTTGCGATGAGTCTGCGGGCTGACCGCGACCCAGGAAGTCCTCCGCTCGCACCTGGATTAGCCACCCCATGAAAGTCTTGCCCTTCGCCTTGACCGCGACACTCGCCGCTGTAGCATCGCCACGCGCCGACGGGCAGGTCAGCACCGTTCTGAACATCCCACCGGGTCCCGACATCCCCAACGACGCCGTCATCCGCTCAGGCCGACGACCTCGAGGTTATAGGGAAACAAAGGGGGCGAACTGCCCGGCCTCGGCCAACGCGACTACGACCTCCGGCAGTTCTGGATCGAGACGGCGTGGCACTACCGCAGAATCGCCTGGCAGCAAGAGCTCCAGTGGAACGAACTCGAAGACCGCGTGACGGGCGAGGCCACGCGGCTTGTCGGCGGTTACGCCCAACTGGGCACATTTCTCAGCGAGTGGTGCGCCGCCGTCCCGCGACCGCTTGAACTCGTCGCCCGGGTGTCGCTGGTCGACCCCGGCAGGTCCGTGGAGCGGAACACACTCCGCGAGTGGACTATGGGCGCTAGCTGGTTCGTTGTCGGCCACCGAAACAAGCTGACCGCCGACGTGAGTTGGCTCAACTTTGACTCGCAGGCGCGCGACGCGTCGCTGACGCGGTTCCGCCTGCAATGGGAACTGCCCATCTAGCAGCCGCTGCGACGCCGTCTGGGACCCGCGACAGCTTCGCGGCCGCTGAACAGGCCGATGCGCGGTGGCGGATCGCCTCGCTTTTGCGGTGTTCCAACCGCGGATAGCCAAACGCACCTTCACCGATAAACCGCATGCTGGCGAAGTCTTTCGTTGCGATTCTGATTCGGCTTCTTGCACAATGCACCGCGGCTGATATCGACTTATTCGTAGTTGCTGCCGGCTTGCGAACCAAAACTTGTACGCGACCCGGGCCTGACTTAGATTGGGGTTCAGGCCGACGCCTACTGGTGCTCCATTCCGCCGCGGCGTAGGCGTGGAGCTATCCATGGCAGCTGCGTGTCGGCCGTCGCTTCGCTGTGAGTTTTTCCTTCAGGCGGTCTGTCACGGCCCGGGAACTCTCGCCCGCAGGCCCGAACCACTTGCTTTGGCCAACACCGCCACACCTTTATTGATGTTTGCGCTAGCAACTTGACCCGGGTGCGCGACTTCAGCGGCAAAAACCGGCACTCCCATTGGTCGACCTGTCGCTTTGCTTGCGCATGGGTCAATCGTCGCCATCCAATCCGTCCCCGTAAACGCAAGACTTGCCTTTGCATACCTTAAGGACAACGTCGGGGTCATGATGGCGAGACGCGGCGGTAACTGGGTTCTCCCAAGCTACCTGGGGTTCTTCGCGCTCTTGGCTGCCGCTGCTCTCAGCGCCTTGGGCTACTCCGCGGCCGGCGACGAAGGCTCTGCTCGGCCCGAGCCGGCTAACGTGGAGCAGGAGAACGCGGCTCGTCCCATCCAGGCGCCGGGTGGCGGGTACGTTACCTCGGAAAA
Source organism: Planctomycetota bacterium (assembly GCA_039188275.1). Classification (GTDB taxonomy): domain Bacteria; phylum Planctomycetota; class Planctomycetia; order Pirellulales; family Lacipirellulaceae; genus JBCCQL01. The sequence goes on along the minus strand of JBCCZD010000116.1, from coordinate 7,271 downwards.
CTGCCGTGCGTGTCACGTCTACGAGTACGACACCTGGCACGCGTCTCACCACCGGACCATGACCCAGACGCCGACGCGGGAGTCGGTGATCGCCGACTTCGACAACAAGGTCATCGTCCGCGACGGGAGGGAATTCCGGTTCTACCACGAGGGCGACGACTACTTCATGCGGGTGACGGCCGGGCGGGCTGCCGGCGACCGGTCGTCTCCCGCCGACACGCCGAGGCCGAGCAAGACCTTCAAGGTGGCTCTCTCCACCGGGGCCCATCATCAGCAGGCGTTTTGGTGCGAGACGGGGCAGGGACGCACGGTCGCCACGCTGCCGTTCATCTGGATCAACAAGGAACAGCGCTGGGTCCCCTACCGCTCGATCTTCGTTGGCGCCCCTTCCTCGGCGGGGCTGAGCATGCACGGCGGCCTGTGGAACCGCACCTGCATCAAGTGCCACGTGGTCGGCGGGCGGCCCCGGCTCGGCGCGGAGCACGGCGTCGACTCGCGCGTGGCCGAGTTCGGCATCTCGTGCGAAGCGTGCCACGGCCCCGGGCTTGCCCACGCCACGGCCGAGGGCGAGCGGCTGGACCCCGACTTCTACGGCGTCCCAGACCCCGACGCGCCGATCGCGAACCCGGCGAAAATGACGCACGTCCGGTCGTCGCAGGTCTGCGGTCAGTGCCACGCGGTCTTCGATTTCTACAACGCGGAGGACAAACGCGATTTCGACGAGAACGGGTTCGCCTACCGGCCCGGTGGGGACCTGACAGCAACGCGGCACGTCTTCCGCGTTGGCGAAGACCAGGACCTGCCCGTCGTGAAACAGGCGCTCAAACGCGACCCGGGTTTCTACGACCGCCGGTTCTGGGTGGACGGCATGGCCCGGGTCAGCGGCCGCGAGTACAACGGCCTGCTCGAGACGCCTTGCTATCAGCGTGGCGCCATGTCGTGCCTGTCTTGCCACGACATGCACCCGGGCAAAGGCGACCACGCCTCCCAGGAGCAGTGGGCCGACGATCAGATGGGCCCCGATATGCGCAGCAACCGAGCTTGTTTGCAGTGCCACGAGGAGTACGAATCGGAAGACCGGTTGGCGGCGCACACGCATCACCCGACCGATTCCGCCGGGAGCCTCTGCTACAACTGCCACATGCCACACACGACGCTGGGGCTGATGAAAGCGATGCGCAGCCACACGGTCGACAGCCCCGACGTTGCGACAACGGTCGCGACCGGGCGGCCGAACGCGTGCAACCTCTGCCACCTCGACAAGACCCTCGCCTGGACGGCCGACTACCTGGAGCAGTGGTACGAGACGCCGGCGCCCGAGCTGAGCCGGCAGCAACGTGAGGTAGCCTCCTCGGTGCGTTGGGTCCTCCAGGGCGACGCCGGCCAGCGCGCCATCGCCGGCTGGCACTACGGTTGGGGCCCCGCACGGGAGGCTTCCGGAACCCGTTGGATGGCCCCCTACCTGGCGGAATTGCTGACCGACCCGTACGACGTGGTCCGCTTCATCGGGTACCACTCGCTGAAAGAGTCGCCCGAGTTCTCGGGCGTGGACTACGACTTTGTCGGTTCCAAGCGGTCGCAGGCGAGCGTCCGCGACGCGGTGCGGAGGCGTTGGAGCGAATCGCCCCAGCGGCCGCCAACTGCCCAGGCGCTCTTGATTGATGACCGGCAAGGGCTCGACGAGACGCGATTCGAAGCCCTCCGGAACAAACGCCGCGACCCGCCGATTTTCTTGTTCGAGTAGGCGGCCCGCGGCAAAGCTAGCGCAGTCCCACGCTTGAGCCCGCTTGGCGTGTATCAAGCAATCGGTTCAAGACTTCACGCGGGCAGCGCGTCAGGGGCTTGCCCCGAGCACGTTAAACACGCCGCATCACCAAGCCGGCCAGCAGCAGCCCGAGTGCTGTGAAGTAAGCCCAGTGGGCGATCGGCTTGCGGCGCGGCTCCGGCGTGAGGCCGTCGCGGATCGTGGCGGGCGAGAACTCGGCGAGGCGGGCCAGCGCGGGGTCGGGCGTCGACGCCAGGGAGTACTCGGCCGGGTAGGGGCGTTGCCAGTGCAGGACCTTGAGCTTGTCGTAGTCTTGGTCGAGCAGGCGGAGGCTCAGCCGGTCGGCGCCGGCGAGGGGGACGACCGCCTCGTAGCGGCCGAGGCCGACCTCTTCGACGGCGACCGGCGTCTGCCGGCCGAGCCCATCGGTGGCAGCGGCGTCCCACGCAACGCCGCCGACCGGCAGCAGGGCGTCGTCGCGGCGGGTGATCGCCAGCCGCCACTCGCCGGCGGGCGACGACGGGTCTCGCACCTCACCGGCGACCGCCAGCCCCTCGGCGTCCGCCTTGCGGAGCACGCCGCGGAGGACCTGGGCCCAGAACTTCCCGCAGCCGTCCCAGGCGAGCCACTCGCCGCCCCAGCGTTCGGTCAGGTCGCTGGTGTAGGCGAGCCCGGTCCCCAGCCCGTAGCGGCCGACGGCCAGGAGCGGGTCGCCCGTCTCCGCGGCGAGCAGCTGCTGGGCGGTCGGCTTCGCCTCGGTCATGACGTAGCCGAGCGAGAACGGCAGGTCCGCGTCGGTGAAGCCCGCCAGCACCGGGTGGTCGGCCGTCTGGACGGCGCCGTACAGGTCCTCCTTGATCGCCGACTTGCTGGCCTGCATGGTCTCCTTGGTGAAGATCTGCGGCACGTTGGAGGGGTCGTCGGTTTCGTAGTAGCGGCCGCGGCCGATCTCGGCGATCGAGTTGAGCAGCGCCTTGTCGGCGCTGCCCAGCGCGATCGTCGAGACGGTGATGCCGGAGTCGACCGCCTCTTGGGCGAGGCCCTGGTGGTCGGCCGCTGGGGTCTGGCCATCAGAGAGGACGATCATGTGCCGGATCTTGGCGGGCGCCTGCTCCAGCATGTCGCGGGCGACGACCATGGCGGGGAACATGTTGGTGCCGCCGCCGGCCTGGAGCGAATCGATCGAGGCCTGGATGGCGTCGGCGTCGGCCGCGCTGCGGAGCTCGCTGACGACGCGGGGCTGGCTGTCGAACCCGACCACGGCGATCAGGTCCCGCAGGCTCAGCAGCTCGGCCGCCGCCTTGGCCGCCTGGCGCGCCAGCGCGATCGGCGCCCCGTTCATCGAGCCCGATTTATCGATCACCAGCACCATGGCGAGCGACGGCTTCTCCTTCTCCTTCTCGAACCGCGAGACGAGCGGCAGCACCTCCTCGACCGGCGTCTTGAAGTAGCCGCCCAGGCCGAAGCTGTTCTCCGAGCCGAGCATCACCAGCCCGCCGCCGTAGTCGACGACGTACCGCTTGAGCATCTGCATCTGCCGCGGGCGCAGGTCCGTGGCGGGCAAGTCGGCGAGCATCACCGCGTCGAACGCCAGCACCTCTTCGAGCGAGCCGGGCAGGCCGAGCCGGCCGCGGACGTCGAGCTCGATGCCCTGCTCCTTCATCGAGCGGTAGAAGGGCCGCATCTCACGCGGGTCTTCGTGCAGGACCAGCACGCGGGGCTGACCGCGGACGTTGACGGTGCAGCCCGCCTGGTTGTTGAGGGGGAAGTAGTCCTCGGCCGGCACGACCTCCGCCGTGTAGCGGGCGGCGCCGGCGGTACGCATCTCGACGTCGAACGCGACGAGGTTGCTCTCGCCCGCGGTGAGGGTGACCGCCTTGGCTTGTTCGGCGACGCCGCGGTGCGTGATCCGGACCTCGGCCTGCATGTCGCGGTTGGCACGGACGACGACCCGCATCCGGACGAGTTCCCCCTGGAACGCACTGGGCGTCGTCGGCGTGACGCTCACAACGCCCGCCTCGGCTGCTTGCAGCGACTCGAGCGGCAGCGTGCGCAGGTCGATCCGCTCTTCGGCAAGCTGCTCAACCGCGTCGGCCAAGCTGTCGGACGTCCCGGCGCCGCCGGAGGCCCTGGCGCCGCCGGAGGCCCTGGCGCCGCCGGAGGCCCTGGCGCCGCCGGAGGCCCTGGCGCCGCCGGAGGTCGGTCGGCCGTCACTCAGCAGCACGACGCGGCGCGTCTTGCCGGCCGGGAAGGCGAGCCGCGTCTCGAGCAGCGCCTCGGCCAGCCGGCTCTCGCCGCGCAGGCGTGAGTCGGCGACGCCGGTCCGCCACTGCTCGGCCATGGCGGGCAGCTCCGCCGGGTCGTCGAGCGAGCGGGCCTCGCCGCCGACGGCGAACAGGCTCCAAGAGTCGCCCGGCGCGAGCGCTTCGATCGCTTCGGCGACGGTCGCCCCCGCTTCGGCGATGGCGTCGAGGTCGACCGAGTCGCTGACGTCCACCAGGAAGACCACGTGCAGGTCTTCGCTAGGCGACAGGACATAGGGCCGGCAGAGCCCGAAAACGAGGGCCCCGATCGCCGCTACCCGAAACCCGGCCGCCAGCCGCTGCCGCCACGCCGGCTGGTCGACCAGGCTGTAGCGCAGGCCGACGCCGATCGCGACGATCGCGGCGAGCCAAGCCAGTGGTTCGAGGGAGAGGAATTCCATCTATGACGTGTGGAGTGCGGGTTTCGGAATGCGGGATGACGCGCACGCCGGTGGAAACGATGAGAAGCACGCTTGCGGGGCGCTCCGCCTACTGGATTCCCACTCGCGCATTCGGCTCATCCTACTTTGCGGCGGTGGTAGAGGATCGATTCAGCGGTCGCGGCGACGATCGCCAGGATGACGAACCAACCGCCGGGCGGGCCGCCCGTGGCGAGCGCCGTGGGGTCGGGCGCGTCGCGATCCGTGGCGAGCAACGTCTCTTGGGCGGACAGCAGGCTCGTGGCGATCACCTGCACGCCGCCCGACGCCTCGACCTCGCTGAACCCCGGCGCCCCCAGCCGGCGGGCCGCGCCCGCCGGAGAATCCCCAGCCAGCCGCGGCGTATCCCCCGGCCGATAAACGGCCGGCAGCGGCTCCTCCCGGCCTGCCAGGTGCTTGGCCGCCGAGTGGACCAGCACCGGGAACCACGCGCTGAAGTAGAACTCCGAGGCGACCGGGTCGAGGTTCACGACGACGGCGGCCGCGTCGGCTCGGCTGGCGACGTAGAGCAGCGGCGTGCCGTCGTCCGCCTCGACCAGGACCTGAGCCCCCGCCGGCGCCTTCAACCGCCGGGCGCCGACGAACGCGATTGACAACGGGTCGAGGTGCCGAAGCACCGGGTGGTCTTCGACGACGACCCTCACGGCGCCGACCTCGTACGGTGCGTTGTCGCCGCCGCTATCGGCCGCCGCGTCGCTCCCGTCGCTCCCGTCGCTCCCGTCGCTCCACCACGGCGACTCGCCCGCGGGTTGAAAGATGATCGACCGCGGCGACGACGACCCCCCTTTGGCAAGCGTCACCCCGCCCGGCGTCTCCTCGGCGCCCGCCAGCTGGAGCACGCCGGTGATGCTGCTGAACGCGCGGACGCTCTGCTCGAAGAAGTACCGGTCGTCCGCGGCAACGGCCACCGGGATCGGCGGCGGCCGCCGGGCAACAAGCCACGCCGTGTCGTCGGCGTCGAGCGCGTCGTCGGCCATCGCTTCGCCGTCGAGTTCGGCGACCCACCGGCCGGGACCGGCGCCCTCGACGGTCAGCGTCTGCGGGCGGTTCACCCCCGGTTCAACCACCAGCGGGATCACCTTGGCGATCCGCCGCGTGCCCGATGCTTCCTCGCTCGACAGCAGCAAGTCGACCTCCAGCGGCTCGTCAGCGGTGGACGCGACTTGGTAGTAGAAGCTCATCTGGTCGGCCGACCCCGGCACGAATTGCAGGTCCGCGGCGACGATGCCAAGGTTCGTCTGCTCGGCCCCGACGAGGATTAGCTCGACCCCCTCCGGCTGGTCTTCTTTGCCGTCGAGCACGCCGTCGGTAACCAGCAGAACCCGCCGCGCGACAGCCTGGTTCGTCTCACCGCCGCCGCCCGGCTCAACGCCGTCTTCTTGCCCGACTTCATCCGCCACGCCCGGCTCGACGCCCGTCGCCTCGGCGGCCTCCTGTTCAGCGCCACCTTCGTGGCTCACCGGCAACGCCCCGACGCGGAACCGTTCGTAGGTCGGCTCGACCTGATCGATCGCCGCGAGCAGCTCGCGCGGGTTGTCGGTCAGGTGCGACTGATAACGCAGCCGGTCGGCGACGGTCGCGACGGCGGCCCGCTGCACGCCGTCTAGCGCGCGGGCGAGGCCGCGGGCTTTCTGTTTTGCCAGTTCGAGCCGCGAGCCGCCCGCGCCGCGTGCCCGCATCGATGCGCTGTTGTCGATCAGGATGAGCAGGTCCTGGCGCTCGTCGTCGGCCCAGCGGGGCTCGGCGAGCGCCAGGGCGATTGCCACGACCGCGGCGGCCATGATCAGCAGCGACCAGAGGTTGCGGAGCCGATGCCACAGGCGGTTCGACTTCCGCTCGTGGAAGACCTTCTCCCACAGGAAGTACGCCGTGGCCGGGCGCCGGCGGGGGCGGACCTTCAGGAAGTAGACGGCCAGCAGCGGCGCGAGCGCTAGCAGCGACCACAGCATCCACGGCGCGGCGAAGGTGAGGGGCCCCGGCATTACGCGACCAAGCCCCCGCGTCGGAGGATGTCTTGCACGACCCGCTCGAAGGGCGCCTCGGGGGTGGTGCTGGCCAAGCCGACGCGGAGCCGCGCGCACGAACGCCGCAGCGACTCGTTCCAGTCGGCCACCGCCTGCTCGTACTGCCTGGCCTCCTTCGGCGAGACGGTTACGCGCTGGCGTTGGCCGGTCTCGACGCACTCGAGGTCGACGTCCCCCTTGAGGTCGCACTTGGTGTCGAGGTCGTCCTGCACCTGCAGGGCGAAGACGTCGTGCCCGTGGAAGCCGAGGAACTTTAGCCCGTCGTCGAAGCCCTCGGGGAACAAGAAGTCCGAGAGCACGACCACCAGCCCCCGCCGGGTGTGCCGGGCCTGGAAGACCCGGCAGCAGGCGTTGAAACGCGTGTCGCCCGGCTGGGTCGGGGCCTCTTCCAGGCCACGCAGCAGCGGCAGCACGTTGCCGCGCCCCCGGCAGGCGTCCATGATCGGCGTGAGGGTCTCGCCCAGCGCGTAGACGGCCACCCGGTCGAGCGAGTTGAGCCCGATGTACCCCAGCGCCGCCGCGAGCTGCCGGGCGTAGAGGAACTTCTTCGACGAGTCAGAACCGCCCATCGATCGACTCGTGTCGACCAGCAGGTAGATCGTGGCGTCCTCTTCCAGCTCGAACAGCTTGACGACCAGCGACTCGAACCGCGCGAAGACGCGCCAGTCGATCGCCCGGAAGTCGGCGCCGTAGTAGTACTCCGAGTAGTCGGCGAACGTCACCCCGGCGCCCTTCTTGG
>JBCCZD010000115.1:0-12054 GCA_039188275.1 Planctomycetota bacterium | reverse complement strand
GTTCGGATCTTGGGTCGGGTCATCACGCCACAACGCGCCGGCCAGCAGGGTGGCCAGAACGACACCAACCGCCGCTAGTCCAACGCCGGCGATCAGAGCGCCGGCGAGCTCGCCCAATGTCGGTTGCTCCCGCAACGCTAGCGAACCGGCATTGGGCGAGCTCGCCGGCGCTCTGATCGCCGGCTTTGGACTAGCGGCGGTTGGTGTCGTTCTGGCCACGCTGCTGGCCGTCGCGTTGAGGCTTGAGGACCCGACCGAGGACGCCCTGCGGTTCGGGTTGGGCATGAAGCACACCGGCTTGGCGTTTGCCCTTGCGACCACGGCGAGCCTGTCCGACCGCCCCGAGGCGATGCTGGTGATCGTCACGGCAACGCCGGCCCAGCACCTGGTTGCGGCGGGGTTAGACGCCCTCCGCGCCCGCCGGCGCAACGCTGAGGAGCGTCGACGGGAGTGACGGCCTACTCGGCTTCCTCCTGCACAATGACCAGCCATTGCGAGTTGCGCTGGCCCTCGGAGGTCGAGTCGATAACCGGCTGGAACGCCCCGGTGTAGGGCCCGCGGCTGGGGCGTGCCAGCAGGTCGCCGTAGCCGTCGATGATCGGATCGCGGAGGCTTTGCGACCGCTTGCGCGTGGCGCTGTCGATCTGCGTGAGCAGGGCGGCCGGCAGCCGGAACGGCCGCTGGGGGTCCTCGTAGTCGGCCAGTTCAGGGTGGTGCAGCAACAAGCCGCGGCGAGCGGCGTCGCCCGGCGGGTCGATGCCAACGTCGTCCAGCCGTAGGTCGACCAGCACGACTTCCAGCGTATCGGGCAACGCCTCGACCTCTTCAAACACGCGAAACTTGCCGAGGCCGACCGACATGCCGAGCACGCCGATCGGCTCGCCAACGTCGTCGGGGCCGGCCCAGACCGGCGTCGAGAAAGCGACTTTCAGTTCCTTCGTGCTGGTGCTCCGATAAACCGAAGACTGGTGCGGCGCCCGGATCGGGCGGATCGGCTCGTCGGCGACGAGTTGGCCCGCTTGGCCGTTGAAGTAGTCACGCTCGGCATACGACTTACCGATACTACGCGACGGCTTTGCGCGGGCGATCTGCGTCCCGTTCGGGGCGACCAGAAACCAGCTGCTGGCCGGCACCCGCGGATCGGCGTCTTGCTTGCGCCGTTCGATCCACGCCTGGGCCGCCCGCCACGTTGAGCGATCGGCCGGGTCGACCGCCCGCATCGCGTCACGCAGCGCGGCGTCTCGCCGGGCCTGCTTGAGGACCTCGAAGCGGTTGCCGATCTCGTCGGCCAACAGCGAAGCCGCCAAACCGGCGAAGCCCTTCAGGCTGTCGCGCTGCTGCTGGCGGAGCGATTCCCGTTGCTGGCGAGCGATCGAGCCCAGCCAGAGGGACGCCGCGACCGCGGCGAAGATCGCAACCGGCGTGAGCCACCGCCGCCAAGCGGGTTTCGGTACGGCGGGCGGCTGCCACGACAGCGGCGCCGAGGTCGCGCCGGCGCCGCCCAGCGTCTGGGTTTCGACCGCCGGTCCCGCGTCGGCGAGCGTCTCGCCACCGCCGCCGGGGCGTGTCTTTGCGTGGGCCGCCGCGCGCCGGCCGCGCGCGACCGCTTCCCCCAATTCCTGCGCGTCGGCGAGCTCGGCCAACGCCTCGGCGACTTTCGACGGACTCGCGAAGCGGTCCTCCGGCCGCTTGGCCATCATCTTTTTGACGACCCCGGCCAGCGGCTTGGGGAACCCATCGCGGCCGAACTCCTCGGGCACCGGCGCTCGTTCGTGAGCGCGTTGGGGCCGGAGGTCGGAGTCGAAGAACGGGGGCCGACCCGAGATCAGGTGGAACAGCGTGCAGCCCAGGCTGTAGATGTCCGAGCGGATGTCCACGCTGGTCGTCGACCATTGCTCGGGCGACATGTACATCGCCGTGCCCATGGCGCCGTGCCCCAGCTGCGTGAGCCGCGGCTGGTCGTCCGCCACAAGTAGCGCGAGCCCCAAGTCGAGGATCTTGACCACCGGCGCCTGGGTTGCCGCAGCTAGCGACGCCGCGGCGGGGGACGAGGCATCGGCCGCGTCGGCGAGAACAAACCCCGGCAGCGTCGAGCGGTCGACCAGTGTGAGCATCAGGTTCGAGGGTTTGATGTCGCGGTGCACCAACCCCTTACGGTGCAGGTACTCCAGCCCGACGGCCGCCTGGCGGGCGACCTCGCATGCGGCGGCGACCGGCAGCGGCCCGTGCTGCTGCACCAGCGCGTCGGCCCCGACGCCGTCGACATACTCCATGACCAGGTAGTGCGTGTCGTCTGTCGGCGCCGAGGAGTCGATCGCGACAACGATGTTCGGGTGATCGAGCGCCCCCATCGCTTTGATCTCGCGATAGAACCGCCGGATGATGTCCTCGTGCGTGGCGTCCTTCTCTGTACCGTGGGGCAACAGGTGCGGCTTGATCACCTTCACCGCGCGGTCGCGATCGAACTGCGTGTGCCGGGCACGATAAACAGCGCCCATCCCGCCCGAGCCAAGCAGCTCTCCCAGCTCGTAATTCCCTAGCCGCCGGGCCGGAGCGACCGGCGCCACGACGCCGCCCGACGACCCTTGCTTGGCGTACTCGGTCAGGCCCATCGTGGCGGGCAACACCGTCCATTCCCGCCGGTTGGTGTCGGCCGGTTGGTTGCGCGTCGGCTTAGGGTCGCCGCCGCCGTACAGCAACTCGTGGACCTCGACCGATCCAATCCCCTTCAGCTCGCGGGCCCCCTGCGCGTGGAAGGCGATGCCGTCCAGACCGGCGTCCTTCAGCAGCCCCAGCGCCGCCGAAGAGATGAGGATCTGCCCGCTCGAGGCGTAGTCGTTCAACCGGGCGGCGTAGTCGACCACCCGGCCGATGAAGTTGCTCGGGTCGTTCGGGTCGGCCTGGGGGAAGCCGACGTGCAGGCTCATCCGCACGGCGACCGCTTCGCCCGTTGGCGTGGCGACCGGCTCCTCTCGGTGCCGCTGCTGGACCTGTACCGCCCAGCTGGCGGCCTTGATCGTGTTGGCGAAGACCAGGAAGTGCCCGTCGCCCGCCGTCGAGACGACCCGCCCCCCGTGTTCCTCCAGCGCGTGCTCGATCCGCTCGCGGTGCGGGGTAAGAATGGTGCTGACAAACGCCTCGTCTCGCTCCGCGTCGTTGCGGCCACTCATCTGACCCTTCAGGTCGACCGACCGCACGATGTCGGTGAAGACGAACGTTTTCATCTCAGACATAGCAGGCGCCGGTCGGCGGGTCAGTCCTTCGCGAACCGCCATTTATAGCAGACGCCGCCCCACCGCGAGGGGCACGACCGGCTCCCGCCGCGAGCACGCCGGACATCCGCCACTCCAGTAGCCCGCTTCATCAAAAAAGCCCGCCCCGCACGGCGTGTGCGGGGCGGGCGTCGGTTGCCGGTGGTGCTCCGGTCGGCAGGGGATTGGGTTGGCCCTGCACGCGGCAGGCTCCGTCCACCATTGCCACGGCGGTTGCGCTCGGGTCCCTGGCCTGGCGAGGCGAGGCGATCGCGGAGCGAGGCGTGGCGAGAAACCCAACCTTTGTAAGACGACGCACGGCTCTGCGCTTTGCTGGTTAGCGCGCTGTGGGTGGAAAGCGGCGTCGGCACTCGGGTTTGCTTCTTATCTCGCGGCCCGGCGTCACCCGGGCGGTCCTCGTTCCGCCTCGCCGATCTACGGGAGAGACGAAACCGGTGCGGCTCTTGGCGGCCCGTGGCTTGCCCGCGTGCCCATCAATAAAAGGAGGCAAACGGAAGCGAAGAAACGAGCGGTCTCGGGTTCCTCGGGGTTCTGCGGAAACGCTCGGAAAGGCCCGGCGCCCCTCGAAGCACGCCCGCCGCCGAGCGACGGCTCAGCGGCTCGCGACGCCCCCGGATTTAGCAAACCGCTGCGGGATCCCAAAAGCAATCTGGCAAAAAATCGTCGGCGACGAAGATTTCTTCCCCTCCGGCGTTCCAGTGGCGCCGGTCGAAGGGGTTCTCCGTCGCCACCCGCTGACGTGCCCGGGGCGAGCGACTCACTCCGGGGCGGGCGCATCAACAGCAGAAGACGAGCAGCGATAAAAAAGTTGTGGCAACGGAGACGGTGGGTAAACTAGAGGCGTCGGCCGGAAAACCCGCTTGGATGCAGGCGGGAAATGCCACATGCGCGACGCCCCGCACCCCGAACCACGGCGCCGGAACACGCCGAGCGGGCGTCTTGAGAAAGGGCTTCTTACGCCGCACTTCGTTCCATGTGGCAGGGCGTTTCTCGTGAAAGAGGCGCCCTAGCGCAAGAGGCGGCGGCTGTCGACGCCCGGCGCAAACGGCAACGGCACGCGGCCGCGGCATGCATCGCTTACGCATCGATCCGACCTCCCAGGCTCTACGCAAATGGGCACGTTCTCTCGCCAGTTCTTGACCGCCGCCACCGCGATGGCGGCCCTCCTGGCGACGCTAGGCCAATGCCACGCCCAGCAGATTGACCTCAGCCTCAACCTCTACTACGCCGACCCAACGGATGCAAACTCCGGCGGGACCTGGGAGGTCGTCGCTCTCTCCGACGGCTTTGGCATCGACTTGGTTAGTTTTGCCCTCACAGGAACCGACGGGAACGCGACTTCGGCCTTGCCCACCGGCGCCATCGCCGCCGGGTCGGGCGCCGCCACCGCTGGGTTTCAGGTCTTCTCGGCGGTAAGCGACGGCAGCGTCCTCCGTGTCACCGGCGCCCAGGCCCAAGGCGGCATCGAAGGCGACGAAGCCGGCGCGTTCTACGGCGTCGGCACGCTCGACAACGGCTCCCCCGCATTCGCCGACCAGGAACCCGGCGTCATGACGCTCGGCCCCACCTTCACCACGCTCACCAATCCGGTAAACACCCCGTGGTCCGTGGGCGACGACCCGCTGGGCAACCCGTTGTTCAACTCAGCAGCCTCTATCGCGACCGGCTCTTTCGATCCGATGGAGACCCCAGCGTTCGATACCACCAACCCCGAACTGACGCTCGGCGCCGTCTTCCCGAGCGTCGGCACCAGCAACGCCGTGCCTTTGAGCGATGCGGCGACGATCACCATGACCGTTCGTCGGAACCTGACCGTCACAACCACGCCTGACTACAACGCCAACGGCTTCGTTGACGCGGCGGACTACACCATTTGGCGTGACACGCTGGGACAGCAGGTCCTCGCCGGCACCGGCGCCGACGGGAGCGGGAACGGCGTCATCGACGCCGCGGATTACACCCTCTGGCGGGCGAACTTTGGGAATCCCTCAAGCCCCGCCACATTGACCTTGACAGCCGTCGTACCCGAGCCCGGAACCGCCGCGTTACTAGGTTTGCTCGGCGGCGTATTGGGGCTGGTCAGGACTAGAAAACCAGGTGTTTTTGATCGAGCGGTGCGTATGCCCGAAAAGCTAGAATACGAAGAGAAACTGCTTGACACCCCAGAAACCCCTTCGCATAATGCGTCCAAGTGATCCGCCCGTGCGGCTCGCTGCATATTGCGTACGCGGACAGGCTTACCAAAACCTTATCCTTTTGCCCGGGTGCTTGGATCCACTGGAAATTCAATCAGCAGTCCGACGAACCGTCGCGTCTCGCTGAATCAATCGCCAGCCAACCATGCATCGGGCTCTCCCGCCGATTCAGCCGCACCAGCGTGCAAGTCTCGTATTCGAGCGAATCAGGGATTAGCAATTTATTGTTTAGGGTCCGCCGCAAGGCGTTGGGCTGGAGAGCATTGAGCAGCGGGCGGGAACTGCCCTTTTTTCTAGCGAGCGGCACCGGGTCGCGAGGGCGAAAAGCAGTTCCGGTCAATTGGCGACAGCACAACGATTCACGGCAACTCGGTTTAACACGCCAAGCTGATTGGCATTTCCAAAGTGGGTGGAGTGAAAAAGCAATGACCCGGAAAAGCATCTTTAGCATCGTCGCGGTAGCCGTGCTGTCGGCCACCACCGCCCAAGCCCAAACCTTCCGCGTGGCTGACGCTGGGTTGAGCAGCGGAGAGCGGGTATTCGAGGTATATGTCACACCGGCGACAGACGGCAATTCAGTTGCTATCGAATTCGGCGCCGACTTCAGTCCCGCAGGCGGCGTCGACAGCATGACGAGCATCGCCTCCTACACCCTCAATGACGGTGGTGATGCCTCGGGTCCTTTTGGCGAAACCGTTGGCGGCGTTGTGGTTGACAACGTGGGCAACAATCCTTTCACCACAACGGTGACCGCGACGATTGCCGGCACGCTTGATCCGCAAGCTACGGGGCTGGATGCGGACCAACTCTTCGCCGCCGAGGGTAGCGAGCCACTGACAGGTGAGACGCTCGCCTTCTCGTTCACCATTGCTGATGACATTGGCGTTTTCGAGCTAACCGGCTCGTCACTGATCGCAGAAAGCGGAGCGATTACGCCGATCGACGGCACCTTTGGCATTAATGGCGACTTCGATCTAGATGGCGATGTGGACAATACAGACTTCTTTGTGTTCGCGGGTAACTTCATGGCAATGGGGGTTACTCCTGACACCGACGGAAACTTCGACGGTGATACAGATGTCGACAACACTGACTTCTTCATTCTCGCGGGCAACTTCAACCTCGACGTAGCCAACAACGGCCCTGGGCTTGCGACCGTTGTGACCACGCCAGAACCTGTTTCTGCATTGCTGTTCACCACCGTGCTGTGCGGTGCCAGCCTGCGTCGACGCCGCAGCTAGCTCCGCTTGGTAGAACGACATAATTGGAATCCTCGCATCTGGTATGCTCGAATAAAGAGGAACTAAGCCGCTAATGATGTAAGCTGCAAAGTTAGGTAGGGAATACGGCAGTAGCCATGCCGTTTGCTTAGTTTTGACTTTCCAAACCAGATTCTGTGAGAATTCACTTATGAACAAGTTTTTAGTTGCGGGCGCAGCGTCTCTCTTCTTTGCGAATTCGGTCGTTTTGGCTGCGATTGTTGGTGACACCACAAGCAGCGATAGTAACTACGAGATAGCAGCTACGCCGGCTGTCGATATTGGCGGTGGGCTTGTAGCAACGACGCTTTCTGTCTCCAATGTTTCCGGTGACTCTGGCCTCGATATCATCGGATTCTCGAATGTGGTGATCGGCTCGAACGGAAATGCGCATAACATTGACGCTTTCGGCGGTTTCGCTACGACGCCGTTCCTGCAGTCGTTCAATTCAGCACCTTTTGACGCCGGTGACGGCGGGTTTGACACTCACTTCATTCAGCCGTCGTCGCTCGACCTGCCTGGTCAAACCCCAGTGGAAACCGCCGGCGCCAATCCGTCTGGAGTTTCTCTTGTCTCTCCTCAGTCGGCCGGCAATTTCGGGGGCCAGCTAACCGGAGGATACTCCTTTACGAACGCTGGCGGTGCTGTAGAGATGGTTGACTTCGCGAGGATCGTCTTCGATCCGATGGAGGCGGTCGACTTTGCGTTCAACGTTGGCAACGCGGCAGGCGAAGCCGGTAGCTTCACTGGTACGGTGGTCTTCCCGTCGATGACGGACGATCCCATGCTCGTCGGCACGCCCGATGCTCCCGGCCCGATTGACCTCACCCCTGAATTCAATGACTTCTCGAACTTTCGCGATGACGCCATCGTATTGTCCAATGGTGGAACGGGAGAGCTTGGCGCGATTACGCTAACCGAAGGTGGCGATAATCCTGAGCTGTTCGTGCCGACGCTTGACGGGTTGAACATCGACATCGGGCTCGATCTTTCAAGCTTGAACTTGTCGTCGATTCTCCCGAACACAACGTTTACGTCCACGCTGAATGTCGCGGCAGCGAACGACGGTGACGGCGACCTGCTCTACACGCTGTCGGTTACGGTCCCCGAACCGTCGACGGTTGGCTTGTTTAGCCTCGCCCTCGTTGGTCTCGCGGGTCTGCGTCGCCGCGGTTGATAGGTCGCGGGTGAAAACCCGTCACGACTTGTTGTAACACTCAGGGGCCCCCGGTTCGCCGGGGGCCCTTTTTTCGTGTCGATGCGTGACCGTTCGTACCGCAGACCCCGCCCAGGCGGCTTGCCAGACCCCTCAGTTGTGGCACAATGCGGGATTCTCTGCCCACGACCCGCCCTCGATGGGAGCCGCCCCCCATGAGCGATTCTCTTGCCGCCAAGCTGGCGACCACCGGCCTAACCTTCGACGATGTGCTGCTTGAGCCCCGCTACAGCGAGGTCGTCCCGTCGGAGGTCGACGTCCGTACCCGGCTGACCAAACGGATCGGCATGAACCTGCCGGTGCTGAGCTCACCGATGGACACGGTCACCGAGCACCGGATGGCGATCGCTCTGGCGCAGGAGGGCGGCCTGGGCGTCATCCACAAGAACCTATCGATCGACGCCCAGAGCCAGGAGGTGCAGAAGGTCAAACGCTCGGCCAACGGCATCATCACCAACCCGGTCACCCTGCCGCCCGAAGCTAGCGTTGCCGCCGCGCGGGAGAAAATGGCCGCCTCGCGGGTGTCGGGCGTACCGATCACCGATGCCAGCGGCAGGCTCGTGGGCATCCTAACCCGCCGGGACCTGCGGTTCCTGGAGCGGAGCGACCTGCCCATCGGCGAGGTGATGACCAGCGGCGACCTTGTGACGGCGACGGGGACCGTGACGCTTGCGGAAGCTGAGAAGGTCCTGATGGAAAAAAAGGTCGAGAAGCTTCTGCTGGTTGACGAAGACTACAAACTGACGGGCCTGATCACGATCAAGGACATCGACATGATGCGTCGGTACCCGCAGGCGGCCAAGGATCCGCTTGGCCGGTTGCGAGTCGGCGCGGCGGTCGGAGTGCTGGACTACGAGCGGGCTGAGAGCCTGATCGCCAAGGAGGTCGATTTCCTCGTTGTCGACAGCGCCCACGGCCACTCGTCGAACGTGATCGAGACCGTCGCCCAGATCAAACGCCGGTGGGACATCGACGTCGTGGCGGGCAACGTCGCCACGGCCGAGGGGGCCCGCGACCTGATCAAGGCGGGCGCCGACGCGGTGAAGGTGGGCATCGGGCCGGGGTCGATCTGCACGACGCGGGTCATCTCGGGCATCGGGGTGCCCCAGATTACCGCAGTGCACGCGGCGGCGGAGGCGGCGAAGGGGACCGACACAACTGTCATAGCGGATGGGGGCATCCGCTATTCGGGGGATATCACCAAGGCGATCGCCGCGGGGGCCAACCTCGTGATGGTCGGCGGCCTGCTGGCCGGGCTCGATGAGAGCCCCGGCGAGCGCGTGCTCTATCAGGGTCGGAGCTATAAGGCGTACCGCGGCATGGGGTCGCTGGGCGCGATGGTGAAGGGCTCGAGCGAGCGTTACCGGCAGGGGCCCGCGAACAAGGGCGGCGGAGACAGCGGCGGAGACAACGGCGCCGCGTACGACAGCGGCGGGGCCGGCAAGCTGGTGCCCGAGGGGGTTGAAGGGCGTGTTCCGTACAAGGGGCCGCTCGGCCCGTTCGTGTACCAACTCGTCGGAGGGCTGCGGGCCGGGATGGGCTACTGCGGCGCACGGACGATCGACGAACTACGGACCGAGACGCGGTTCATCCGCGTCACACCGGCTTCGGTTAGGGAGAGCCACCCTCATGACATCGCCATCACACAGGAAGCACCCAACTACACCGCCGAGTACTCCGGCGGAGACGCCTGACGGAGGTGTGCGCGGGAACGCGGCGGGGGGGATTGCACACGCTCAACCTCGTTGTCGATGCCCCGCTGAGGCTTCCGACGGCTGACGCCCGTGGCCGGCAAGAGGCCCTCTGGCTGCCGGCCGGGTTGCTGGCGGTCTTGCTCACGCTGACGATGGCCGTCGGCGCTGCTGGCGCCGATCTAGCGACTGCAGATGCCTCGCACAGCGGCGGCTGGCAGACGGGGCACAATCCCATCCGCTCGACAGGGCCCATCCGCTCGACAGGGCTCATCAGTTTGACGAGGCCTAATAGTTCGACGGGGACTATCAGTTCGGCCGAGGCGGCAAGGCCAACGCCCTCGAAGGGCGCGTGGCGACCGGCGCGGACCACCACCGCCGCGGCTCCTGGCGAGAAAGCGTCCGCCACACGTGTTCGGTGGGGAACGACGAGCCAAGCCACATCCGGTGGCACTGGCGCAGCGACCATCGACGTGGCGCCGGCGGCCGGACGGGCGACGCCGGCGAAGATCGACGTGCGGTTCGTGGGCCAACCGGCCCGGCACACGGCGTCGCCGATCGCCGTGGCCTCGGCCAGCGGGGAGTGGAACTGGCCGGCCGTCTCCGGCGGCCGGGTCGTGCCGGTCGTTTACGACGAGCGGGGCGGCTACGGCAACGCCGGGCGGGGCGCCGCCTCGATGCAGAGCATTGTGGTGACGGAAACGGGCCAGAGCTACCAGATTGCCCAGAGCGACGAGCCGGACGCCGACTTCGGCGCCGAGTTGCAACGCCAGCTCGAAACACCGTTCGGCGGCACGGCGGAGGAGTTGCCGCCGATCCAGGACGGCTCGCAAGACGCCGCACCGGAGCCCGATCCGCTGGATGACCTGATGGGCGACCTGTCGGATGAGGGCCCCGCGGGTGGCTTTGACGTGCCGACGATCGACACGCCCGCTATCGAGGCCCCGTCGGCGCCGGGGGCCGAGGCTCAGAGCGGCCCGCCGGCGGGGGACCAGTTCGGCGACCTGCCGATGCAGCCGGCGCCGGAAGCATTCGACCCTCCCTCTGCCGATTCGTTCGGTCATGACGGTCTCGACAGCGGCGGGTTCGACGATGGCGGCTTCGACGACGCGTTCGACGGCGGCTCGATGGACAACGAGTCGATCCCGCCCGGCGAGGGCGCCGACGGGGGCGCCGACGGGGGCGACGACGAGGCGACCGCCAAGCGGCGGCGGGAGTCGGCCAAGAGCTGCGCCGAAGAGCGTGCCGAGCTCAAGGCGAGCCGGCTGAGCATGATCGACCTCTACATCGGCGTCTCGGGCGAGGAGGGCATGGACTACCCGTTCACCTGCTCGGTCGACGACGGCACGCCCTACCAGCCCCGCTGCTGGGAGCAGGTGATCTACATGTGGAAGGCGTCGGCGTTGTGCCACAAGCCGCTCTACTTCGAGCAGAAGCACCTCGAGCGGTACGGGCACTCGTGGGGGCCGTACCTTGATCCGGTCGTGGCGGGCGCCCACTTCTTCACCCGGCTGCCGGCGTTGCCGTACTGCATGGGCCTGAAGACGCCCAACGAATGCGTCTACACGCTGGGCGACTACCGCCCCGGCAGCTGCGCGCCGTACATGATCGAGCAGCCGGGCATTACGTGCCGGGCGGTCGGCTTCGGGCTGGGCGCCTGGACGGGCGGCGTGTTTGCGATCCCGTGATCGCGAGAGGGGGGCCCGCGGTAGCGACTCAGAAAGTTGGCTCAATAAATCACAAACGCCCGCCAGAAATGGCGGGCGTTTTCGTTTTTCGCAGCCGATGAAGAGCGATCCCAGCCGCCGCCGGCCGATCAGCAACGACTTACCCCGACACACGGCAGAGACCGGCGTAGCGCGAGAGCGGGGCGATTGTCGTTGTAACCCGCGAGACACCAAACTTCAGCAATCGGTTTTGGGCCGCCAGATTGTGCCACGCTGGAGAATTCTTGGACGGTTTGCTCTTCTGCGAGGGCAACCAACAGCACAACGAAACGCCGGGCGGAGGGCGTTAGGCAACGCTGTCGCCATCGAACTCAATACATTGAAGGTCACTCAAGAGCGGTAAGCCGAGGGCGAACGTGCGTCGGTGTCCCGGGCGAAGTCTCATGTGCAGCTATGGATCCGCGCGCCGCTAATGAGCCGAGGTTGACCAACGGGAGCCCGGGCCACGTACAAGAGAGCCCTGCCCCGAGGGCTCGTTATCCGCGCAGCCATCAATAACACCCGTGATCACCCAAACTCGGCGAACGACCCCTAATTGTCAGGACGCGTGAATTCGCGATCTGGTCGCGTCGTTTATTGTCCTAACGATGGGTCTAAAACCCTCGCCTTCAGGCGAAACCTTTAGGTTCTTCCGTTAGCTTGCGAGCCGCTCCCTCGGGCATCACCAACAAAGACGGACCGTGTCGTCATCATC
>JBCCZD010000114.1:0-12066 GCA_039188275.1 Planctomycetota bacterium | reverse complement strand
TCGGCGTTCGAGCTTGCGAAGGATTGGCCTCTGGTTCGGTGCGCCGCTCGCGGTGGGCGTTATCGCCTGGGCGGCCGTCGTCCGCGGCTGCCAACCCCCTGAGGAGCCCTCGCAGTGGCGTGGCTTGACGACCGACCCGCCGCCCGCGTCGGGGGCCCCCGAATGACCCCCCGGCCAGGCCGCCCCCGGCACGGACGCGTGCTGGCCACGCTGCTCGTCTTGCTCTTGCTAGCCGGCGCCGTGCTCGCCGCGTACTGGTACGGCACTCGGGCCCGCCCGGCGACGCGGTTCCGCAGCACCGGCCCCACGGTGCAGCAGCTCGAATCGCTCGGGCACCTCACCGTCTTGAAGCTGTCGCTGGCCGACGTGCTCGAGGGCAACGGCTACGGGTACAAGGGTGCGTGGCTCATCCGCGGCGACGCGCTCTACGCGGTCGACATGCGGCGGGCGGAGATCACCTCTCGCGACGACGCGGCCCGCACCGCTACGATCCGGCTGCCGCAGCCCTCGCTCCTCCAGCCGCGCGTCGACCACAACAAGACGCTCACCTACGCCGTCGAGCGCACAACCTGGATCCCTGGCACGGGCGACCAGAGCCGGCTGCGGGACGAGTCGATGAAAGAAGCCCAGGGCCTGATCGAACGCGCCGCGTCAAGAGACGAGTACACCAGCGTCGCCCGACAAAACACGGAGCTGCTGCTGGAGAAGATGTACGGCCTAGTCGAATGGGACGTCGAGATCGACTGGAGCTCGGGTGTCGGCGCCGGGGCTCAGGCGGAGGCGCCTCCGTCGCCAGAAGCCGGCGAGTAGGCCCCCCCGAGCCGTACCAACCAGGCCGTCCCAACCAGGCTGTGCCGTCTGATGGAAGAGGCCAACCCGTACGAGGCGCCCGGCGCAGCGGCGGACGGCGTGAGTCAGGCCGCACACAAGCCTGCCGTGCACGGGGCCCTCGCGGCTTTCGCCGTCCCGTTAGCCGTTGCGCTGCCACTTTACCTGTACCTCACGCGCTTCGCCGGTTCGTGGGTCGTGTCGACCAGCCTGCCGCCCGATCACCGCGCGTCGAAGCTGTTGCTCGTCTACCTCTTGAACCTCGTCTTGATTGGCGCCGTGAGCTTCTTTGTTGGGAGCTTCTTGCTCTGGCGGGCAGGCGTCGCCCGTTCGGCCACGGGACTCGCCACGGGGCTGCTCGGCGCGCTCTCGCTGCCCGCCACCGCGGTGCTCGCGCTGGAAGTGATCGCGCTGCTCTGGTACGGCTAGAGCACCCCGCGCAGCCACCGCCCCGTGTGGCTTGCCTCGCAGCGGGCGACCTCTTCCGGCGTGCCCGTGGCGACGACCTGCCCGCCGCCGGCGCCACCGTCGGGGCCGAGGTCGATGAGCCAGTCGGCCGACTTCATGACGTCCAAGTGGTGCTCGATCACCAGCACCGTGTTGCCGGCGTCGACGAGCTGGCCCAGCACGCCGAGCAGCCGCCGGACGTCGTCCGAGTGCAGGCCGGTGGTCGGCTCGTCAAGCAGGTAGAGGGTATGCCCCGGCTTGGGGGCGCCCAGCTCCGCGGCGAGCTTGATCCGCTGAGCCTCGCCGCCGGAGATCGTGGTCGACGGCTGGCCGATCGGCAGGTAGCCCAGGCCGACGTCGTGCAACGCGTCGAGCAGCCGGCGGAGCGCGGGCTGGTCGGCCAGCAAGTCCCGCGCGGCGTCGACGGGCATCGCCAAGACGTCGGCGATCGAGTGGTCTTTGAAACGCACGGCGAGCGTCTGCCGATTAAAACGTGCGCCCGCGCACGCGTCGCACGTCACGAACAAGTCGGGCAGGAAGTTCATCTCGATCTTCTTGAGCCCCTGGCCCTGGCACTCCTCGCAACGCCCCCCTTTGACGTTGAAGCTGAACCTGCCGGTCTTGTAGCCGCGGGCGCGGGCCAGCTTCGTCTTGGCGAAGACCTTGCGGACCTCGTCGAACAAACCGGTGAAGGTCGCGGCGTTGCTGCGCGGCGACCGGCCGATGGGCGACTGGTCGACCGTAACGCAGCGGTCGAGCTGCGCGACGCCCTGCAGGCCGCGGAACGGCCCCGGTTTGCGGGCCGCGCCGTGCAGGCGGCGGGCGAGCTCCGGGGCCAACGTCCCCGCGACCAGCGAGCTCTTGCCGCTCCCGGAGACGCCGGTCACCCCGACCAGCGCCCCCAACGGGAAGTCGACGCTGACGCCGCGGAGGTTGTGCAGCGAGGCGCCCTCGAGCTTGAGCGACCGGCTCTTGGCGACCCGGCGGCGTTTTGCCGGGACGGCTATCCCGCGCGCCCCCGACAGGTAGCCGCCGGTGATCGACGGCTCGCAACCGGCGACCTGCTCAACGGTCCCCGCGGCGACGACCCGGCCGCCGCGCGAACCGGCGCCGGGCCCGACGTCGACGAGCCAGTCCGCGGCACGCATGACCGCCTCGTCGTGCTCGACCACGATCACGGTGTTCCCGCGACGCTGGAGGTCACGCAGCGACTGGATCAGCCGTTCGTTGTCGCGCGGGTGGAGCCCGATCGAAGGCTCGTCCAGCAGGTACATCACGCCGACCAAGCCGGAGCCGATGCCCGTGGCGAGGCGGACGCGCTGCAGCTCGCCGCCGCTGAGCGTGTCCGCCGGCCGATCGAGCGACAAGTAACCGGCGCCGGTCAGTTCGAGAAACTCCAGCCGGCGGACCACTTCACGCACCACGGGCTCGGCGATCGGCAGCTTGTCTTCGTCGAACGAGGCGGCCGCCAGCAGCCGGCGGGCGTCGCCGAGCGGTAACGCGGTCAGTTGGTGAATCGGCAAGCCGGCGACCGTGCAAGCGCGGGCCTCCGGCCGGAGCCGCGCCCCGCCGCAGTCGGGGCAGACCACGCTGCCGCGGAACGCCTCGAGCTTCTCGCGTGCCGACTCACGCGTCGCGGTGGCGTAATCGCCCTCGAGCGTGAGCAGCAGGCCGAGGAAGCCGGCTCCGTCGCCCGTCAGCAGCCGCTGCACGACGCCCTCGGGCCACGCGTCGAGCGGCGTGTCGGACGCGGCGCCGTGATCGGCGAGGAAGTCGGCCAGCCACGCCCGGTGCTGCTTCGACGCCGCGGCCGTGGCGCCCCGGTAAGGAGCGATCGCCCCCCCGTCGATCGACAGCGACCGGTCGGGCAGCACCAACTCGGGGTCGAAGCCGAAGTTCAACCCCAGCCCGTCGCAGCCGGGGCACGCGCCGTAGGGGCTGTTGAAGCTGAACGTCCGCGGCTCGACCTCCGCGACGCTGCCCCGGCAGTCGGGGCAGGCGTATCGCGTGTTGAAGAGCCGCTCGGTCCAACCGTTCTGAGCGTTGTACGCGGCGCCCGAACCGTTGCCGCGGGCGCCGGCGCCGTTGTGTTTCGCCTTCTCCTCGGGTGTCTGGTAGACGGCCCTTAGCACGCCATCGCCGTGCTTGAGCGCTAGCCGCACCGATTCGGCGAGGCGGGCTTCGATGCCATCGCGGAGCACGACGCGATCGATCACCGCCTCGATGTCGTGGGCCTTGCTCGGTTGCGGCGAGGGAGCGTCCTCGATCGGGTACGTGACGCCGTCGATCCGTACCCGCACGAACCCCGCCTTGCGTGCCCGCTCGAAGACCTCGGCGTGGCGCCCTTTGCGGCCGCGGACCAGCGGGGCGAGGATCATCACCCGCGACTCGGGCGGCAGGGCGTGGATCGCCTGCCCAATCTCCTCCGGCGACTGCTGGCTGATGGCGGCCCCGCACTCGGCGCAGGCGACATCTCCGGCCCGGGCGTACAGCAGCCGCAGGTGGTCATAAACCTCCGTTATGGTCCCGACGGTACTCCGCGGGCTGTGGCTCCCCTGGCTCTGGTCGATCGCGATGGCGGGCTGCAACCCCTCCACGGCGTCGACGTCGGGCCGCTGCATCTGCTCGAAGAACTGCCGGGCGTAAACGCTCAGCGAATCGACATACTGCCGCTGCCCCTCCGCGAAGAGCGTATCGAAGGCCAGCGAACTCTTCCCGCTCCCCGAGACGCCGGTGATGACCACCAACCGGTTGCGGGGCAGGTCGATGTCGACGCCACGCAGGTTGTGCGTCCGAGCCCCACGGATGCGGATAACCCCGCCACGCATTTCACCCGCTGCGCTTGTCGTTTGAGCCTCCGGGGCGTCGGCGGTGCTGGAAACCGTAGCCATTGGCGGAAAGCAGCCCTCGAGTGCTGGCAACTGGGTTCGGTGCAATCCCTCACACTACCAACCCCAGAACTGCTGGCCAACGCGCTAGACGGGTCCACTCGCGGCTGGTACGGTCAAGGGTGCTATGCGACGCCGCGATCCATCCACCGCCCGCCCGCCCGTGCCCACTCGCCTCCTGGCGTTGAGTCTCGCGGCGATTTACGTGGTGTTCGCGACCGTCGGTCCGCTGCTCCACTCGCACGAGCACGAAGCGAACGCCTCGGAGCTGGCATCCGGGCAGTTCGTCAATGAGGTCGCGGCTACCTGCCACTGCGGCGTCTGTTTGCCACCCGATCCGATCGGCGAGGCTGACAACGCGTCCGCTGTCGAACGCGACCAGCACGCCGGCTGCTCGCACGACTGCCTCGCCTGCTCGGTGCTCGCTCAGCTCAAGCTGAGCCGAACAAGCGCGAAGCCCACGCCGCACACACCGGCGCCGCTGGCCTTCGTCGCGTGCACTCGGGAGGCCTTCCGCTCCTGCGTCCAGCTCTCTGCGTTCGACGCGCGCGGCCCGCCGCGGTGTGGCTTGGGCTGACCTTCTAGTCCCTCGCGGGAGATCTCGACGATCGACGTCGAAAACACCGCGAGGGGTTCCTCTCAACGGCAACCGTTCCGCGCTAGACGCCGAGGCCGTTGTCCCACGGCAGCGGCGTTGAAAGCGAATCGTGCATGCGTCGCTCCAGCGGGTTCACCCTCGTTGAGCTGCTGGTGGTGATCGCCATCATCGGCGTCCTGGTCGCGTTGCTCCTGCCGGCGGTTCAGTCGGCGCGGGGCTCGGCCAGGCGGACGCAGTGCGCGAACGGACTCCGGCAAATCGGCTTAGGGCTGCACCAGTACTTTGATGTCCATGTCGGCGAGTTCCCCGGCATGCTTCATGGATCAGGGCAACCCGTGTCGTGGATCAGTTCGCTGGCGCCGTACATGGAGAACGTTGACGAGGTCCGGCTCTGCCCCGACGACTTGGCTCGGGTTGAGAGGAACAGCGGCCGCGTGACGAGCTACGCCGTCAACGGCTACCTCCGCACCCCAACCAAGCTCGAGAAGTTTTTCTACCAAGGCTCCCCTTTGCTTGACGAGTTCGCCCCCAAGCTCCAAGCCGTCACGGCAACCCACAAGACGATCGTGATGTTTGAAGCGGGCAACTCGGTCGGCAGCTCGTACGACCACATCCACACGTGGGAGTGGTTTTCCTTCGAGAACCCGACGCCCGAGGACCGCATGGCCCAGATCCGCGTTGACGTCGCGATCGACCGCCACCGGGGCGCGGTCGCCAATTACCTGTACGCCGATGGCCACGTCGCGGTGATCGCCGCGGATCAAATCAGCGAATGGGTCTACGACGATTTCAACTTCGCCAAGCCGGCGAAGTAACCACCCTTTCAAGGACGTGCACCCGTGCAACGAAACGTTGCCTGTTTCCCTTCCCTTTCTTTGAGGTAGTGTAATGAGTCGATTTACTTTCCTTTCTGCTGTGGTGGCGCTGGCCGTCACCTCAGGCAGCGCCCTCGCCGGCGATGGGCACTTCGATATCTTCATCGGCGCCGCCGGTGGCCAGACCGCCTACGGCGGTATTGATGTCGACGACGGCGACGTCACCCCCGACCTCCGGGTCTTCGAAGTCGAGATGCCCGTCGACGGCACCTTCCCGAACAGCTACTCGGCCGACGCCCCCGGCTTCAACCACCCCGAAGACGACGGCGACTTGCCGCCCGGCGTCACGAGCCTGAGCCCCGGCGACAACATTGTTGTCAACGAGCTCTCGCTCACCGTCGACGGCGTGACCGCCGACCTGTTCTTCTGGGACGGCACCGGCCCCGTCAGCTTCGCGCCGGCGCCCGTCGGCGTTGACTTCTCGATCGTCACGGAGTTCATGGGTAACTCGATCGGCACCGCCGGCACCGGTGGCGGGTTTGACGACCACCCCGACTTCTTCGTCGGCGCCGTTACGCTCCCGACGCCCGGAATTTACCTGGGGTCACTCGAGGCCCAAGCCGGTCTGCTGGACCCGACCGATCCGCTGTTCTTGGTGATGGGCACCGACGGGCTGATCACGCCCGAGTTCCTAGGCATTAGCCAGATGGACTTCGATATGCTGACCGACGAACAGGTCGACGAGGAGCTTGAAGAGGTGATTGAGCTCGCCGTCGAGTACGTTGAAACCTCCGTCATCCCTGAGCCGGGCGCCGCGGTGCTCGCTCTGGTCGGCGGGCTCGGCCTGATGGGTCGGCGCCGCTTCAATGCGGTAAGCTAGTTTGCGACTTTGCGGCAGACCCGCGGGGCTTTCCCCGCGGGTCTGCCCTTGTTTTCGTTGGCGTCCGGTTGACGAATCGGTCGCCGCGACTCTGTTTTTGTCCCGTGTGTCCCGGGCTTCCGCTGGTCGCCTTTAGCTCCTTGGCGGCCCGGCCGCCATCCGATTGGGAACAACAATGCCCACCACGACTCGTCGTCTCTTGCCCGCCTTGCTTCTCGTGCTCTTGGCCGCTTCGGCGCAGGCTCAGCACCTGGACGTGCTGCTCCAGGTTGTTGATCAGAAAATCGTGACCGGAGAAGCCAACTACGACACCAATACTTGGCTGGTCGGGCAAAGGGTCTACAAGCGGCAGTTCGCGGTTTTTCAGCCCTTCTCGTTTTCACCCATCACGTGGCGTACAAACGACCCGGGCTTCACCACCCTCGCAACGGGCAATACTGACCTCGAGCCGGACGTGTTTGGTTTTGCGCCGGGGATCGACGTCTTGCTCGACATCGTCCCCAGCACCATCGACGGCGTGCGGTCCAACCTGTGGTACTGGGACGGCGTCGACCCGACCGAGGATGGGTTTACCACCGGCGACGTCGCGTTTGACCTTCCACCCGAGGGTGTGGATTGGACTCTAACCGACCAGAACGTCAACCAATTTACCGCGGACGGCTCCGACACGGTCCTCGCCGGCGCCTTGATTCAAGAGTCGTTCCCGTCGGGGTCCGTCCACGAGCACCTGGCCCTCGTGCCCGAGGGGCCCGACGGGCTGCCGCCGGAGGGGATCTACGTCGTGTCCCTCGTTGCGCGGGCCGCCGGCTATGAAGACTCCGAGCCCTTCTTCTTCGTTCACCGCACCCCCGGGCTGTCGAATGAGCCCCGCGACGTCGCGGCGGCATGGGTTGACGCCAACTACGACTCGCTCGTGCAGACCGGCACGCCGGGCGACTTCAACGGGGACGGCATGGTCGACGCCGCGGACTACACCGTTTGGCGGGACGGCTTCGAAGTGGGCGACTTCGGTGCGGCCGACTACCTGACGTGGCGGGACAACTTCGGCGAGGGGACCCTCAACACCGCTGTCCTCGCTTCGCAAGCCACCGCGCCGCCGGCGCCCGAGCCGACGGGCATCGCCCTGGTAGCCGCCGCGGCCCTAGCGGCCCTCCCCCGTCGCCGGCGCTGCTGAGACGCAGGCCAAGCTGATTTCAGATCGGAAGACGCGGGGCGGCGCCGGTGCTCTGGGCACCGGTGTTGTAGAGCGTTCCCCGTGTTTGCGCCGAGCGGCCACAGCCCACGCCGCCAGGGCGGCGTGGATTGCCCCTCCGCGGCGGGCTGGCTTAGAATCCGGGATTCCTTTCGCCGAAGAATCCCGACCCCGCTCGCCGCCTCATGTTCGATTCGCTGCAAGAAGGCCTCGGCTCCGCCCTCAAGTCGCTCCGCGGCAAGGCGAAGCTGAGTGAGTCGAACATGCGTGACGGGCTGAAGCTCGTCGAGCGGTCGCTGCTCGAAGCGGACGTCAGCTTCGAGGTGGTCCGCACCTTCATGAGGCGGGTCACCGAGCAGGCGATCGGCGAGAAGGTCCTCAAGTCGCTCGACCCCAGCCAGCAGGTCGTCGGCATCGTCCACCAAGAGCTCATCGAACTGATGGGCCCGGTCGACCACTCGCTTCACCTGAAGGGCAAGGACGACGTCTCGGTCCTGATGATGTGCGGACTGCAGGGCTCCGGCAAGACGACTACGTGCGGCAAGCTGGGGCGGATGCTGAAGTCGCGCGACCGCAAGCCGCTGCTTGTGGCGGCCGACCTGCAGCGGCCCGCGGCGATCGACCAGCTGCACGTCCTCGGCGAGCAGCTCGACATCCCCGTCTTCAGCGACCGCGACACGCAGGACCCGGTCAAGGTCTGCAACGCCGCGGTGCAGCAGGCGAAGAAGCTGGGCGCCGACACCGTGATCCTCGACACGGCCGGCCGGCTGCACATCGACGACGAGCTGATGGGCCAGCTCGAGCGGATCGACAAGCGTTGCTCGCCGCAGCAAGTCTACCTGGTGGTCGACGGCATGACGGGCCAGGACGCGGTGAACAGCGCCAAGGCGTTCAACGAGGCGCTGGAGCTGGACGGCGTCATCATGACGAAGCTCGACGGCGACAGCCGGGGCGGCGCCGCGATCAGCGTCAAGGAAGTGACCGGCGTGCCGCTCAAGTTCATGGGCACCGGCGAGCACCTCGACGCGCTCGAGGAGTTCCACCCCGACCGGATGGCGGGCCGCATCCTGGGGCAAGGCGACATCCTCTCGCTCGTCGAGCGGGCGCAGCAGGAGTTCGACCAAGAAGAGCTGCGCAAGCAAGAAGAGAAGCTCGCCAAGGGCGAATTCACGCTCGACGACTTCAAGAAGCAGCTCAAGCAGGTCACCAAGCTCGGGTCGATGCGGAAGATCATGGGCATGATCCCCGGCATGGGCGCCATGCTCGATGGGCTCGACGACATGGACGCCGAGCAGGACATGAAGCGCCTGTTCGGCATGATCGACTCGATGACGCCCGCCGAGAAGCGCGACCCGAAGATCCTCGACCAGAGCCGCCGGAAGCGGATCGCCGCCGGCGCGGGCGTCGAGCCGCACGAGGTGAACGACCTCGTCAAGCAGTTCGAGCCGATGGCCGCCCTCATGAAGGGGATGGCCGGCAAGAGCCAGATGGAAAAGATGAAGATGTTCCAGCAGATGCAGCAGGGCATGGCCAACAACCCGACCGGCCAGCTCAGCGTCAAGAAGAAGGGCACCGGCAAGCGGCTCTCGGCTAAGCAGAAGGCCGACGCGCGGAAGCAACGCGCTAAGAAGCTCAAGCAGCTCAAGAAGAAGGGGCGGTAGCGCGGACGACGACGGGGATGCCGAAGACTGAAGGACGAAGAGCGAAACGGGATCGCTTGCGGTCGTCACTCTCGCTTTGTCGTTTCTTACTCCCGGCTCTGCGTTCTCAACCGGCTCTGCGTTCTCAACCGGCTTTGCGTTCTGCACCGGTTCTGCGGGCGACGCGGTGGGTTTCTGCGGCGGGTTTCTGCGGCGGGGCGTGAGCTACCTTTTCTCTGGTAGCCCAGGCCCCTCAGCCCTAACTCCCCCCGGTGCTTCTGTGCGGCGACGCCACGCCTACACCTTCGTCGAGATCGCGATCGTGGTGCTCGCGATGGGCATCCTGGCGGGCGTGGCTGCGCCGAAGTACACCGAATCGATGGATTACTTCCGCGTCGAGTCGGCGTCCAAGCGCGTCGCCGCGGACCTGCGGTACGCCCGCGCTATCGCCGCCCGCCGGGCGTCGAACCAGTCCGTGGCGTTCGACCTTGCGGACGACGCGTACTGGCTGGCGGGGGTCGCCGACCTGACGCACGGCGGCGACAGCTACGGCGTCGCCCTCGCCGACGAGGGGTACGAATCGGACCTGCAAGTAGCCGACTTCGACGGGTCGGCGACGATCACCTTCGACCACCGGGGCGACTGCAACGCGTCGGGCGGGGTTGTCGTCATCGCCGGGGGCCAGGCGCGGTACGTGGTGGTGACGCCGCCGGGCGAGATCACCATTAGGAAAGACAATGACGAAGGCAGCGTAAGCGTTGACCCCGCGGCGACACTCGGGCAGATCGTCGCGGACATGCTGTAAGCCCCGCCACAAGCCAAGCGCCAGAAGCCAAACGCCCGACGCGAGCCCCGGATGCCGACGCCCGCCCCCCGCCGCCCCGGCTACACGCTGATCGAGATGCTGGTCGCCTCGGTCTCGGCGGGCGTGCTGATGGTGGGCATGGCGTCGACGCTGATGATCGCGTCGCAGTCGCTGGAGCTGAACTCCGGCGGCGTCACGCGCGAGGCGGACCTTCACCGGGCGCTCGACCGCCTCACCGGCGACGTGCGCCACGCCAAGGGCTTCACCGAACGGACCGCCACGGCGATGACGTTCACCGTGCCCGACCGCACCGGCGACGGCGAGGACGACACGCTGCGCTACGCCTGGAGCGGCGTCGCGGGCGACCCGCTGACGCTGGAGTTTAACGGCGCTACGCCGATTGTTGTCGCCGGCAATGTCACCGGCCTCAACTTCGACTTCCTCGAGCGGCAGCTGCTCGCCGACCCGCTCATCACTTCTCGCGGGGTGATCTACGAAGGCTTCACCCACAACAGCCGCGACACGAACCAAACAAGCATCGACGTCGCCACGCCGGCGGGCGCCAGCGAGGACGAGCTGCTGATCGCCGTGTTGGCGCTCGACGGGGCCCACATGGCGGGGCTGTCGACGCCCCCGGGGTGGGTCGAGGTCGTCCGCGACGAGAACGGCTCCAGCGGCGCCACGATCGGCGTTTGGAGGAGGACCGTCGACGCCAACGAACCGGCGACGCACACGTTCACGTGGTCGTCGGGCGCGCAGTCGTTCGCCTGGATGATGCGTTTCTCGGGCCAGGACCTCGCCGAGCCGATCGCCGACTTCGCCAACCAGGAGGGGAAAGACGACGCGCCGCCCGCTCCGTCGGTCGAGCCCGGCGTTGAGGACGCCTTGGTGCTGCGTGTTGGAGCGTTCGACAAAGACGAGATCACCCACGACGACCCCGGCGTCACGGGCCACACGCCGATCTTGATGGACGGCAACAACCACGTAACCGGCGGCGCCGCGTACACGATCCACCCCGCGGACACGACCGTCCCCGGGGCGAGTTTCTCGCTGACGAAGTCCGAGGACTACCTAACCGTGACCATCGCCATCAAACCGGACAGATAGCAATGCAACGCACGAAGCACGACCAACACGCTCCGCGATCGGGGCTCAGCCTGATCGAGGTCGCCATCAGCTCGCTGCTGGTCGGCTTGGTTCTGGTCGCCGCGCTAAACACAGCGGGCGGGGCGGCGCAGGCGTCTAGGGTGAACGACACCTTGATGGGCGGCCGCGTCTACGCGTTGGAGATGCTTGCCGAGGTCATGGCCGCGGCGTACCACGACCCTGAATCGGGCAACGCCCAACAGAACTTCGGCATCGAGGCCGACGAACCCAACCCCCCGCCCAACCGGCTCGCGTTCGACGACGTCGACGACTACGACGGCTGGATCGAGCCGTCGGCTCTCGCTTGGCGCAACGGCGCCGCGAGGCTCGACACGGCCAACTGGCAGCGTTCGGTAGAAGTCGAGAAGACCAGCCGGCACGACCCGACGCACGTCCGCGGAGACAACGCCTACGACCGCGGCGCCCGACTCATCACGGTCACGGTTGTCTCGCCAGACGGCGAGGCCACCACGCTGAAAGCCATCCGCACCGCCGGTGGCGCCCTCGAGCAGCCGCCGGCGATCGACATGCTCTGCGTCGCCGGCGTGGTCGTCGAGGTGCAGACCGCCACGGCCTCGGCGTCTGACGCCGCGGCGATCATGAACCATGCGGGCGGGCCATGAGACAAGAACGAACACGGGCCGCCGGCCGACAGGCGTGGAGACGCGCGGGTGGATCGCCGCGCCGGAGCCGCTCGGGAACACTCTACGTCGCGACGCTCGGGGTGACGCTGATCGTGGCAATGATCGCCCTCGCGTCGTCGACGCTCGGACGCCTGGAGCTCCGCCAGACCACCAGCGGCGGCGACGCCCGCGAGGCCCGCGCGC
>JBCCZD010000113.1:0-12075 GCA_039188275.1 Planctomycetota bacterium | reverse complement strand
GCGTCGGGCAAACGCCCCCCGACCTGGACGAGCCCGAACTCGCGTCGGACATCACGGACTTCGTCCAGCACTACGGCCACCAATCGGTCGGCGGTCTGGATGTGTCCGGCGCACTCAACGAGTTGATCGAGATCATCCAGCGCCGGCAGATTATGCTGCCGGCGTCGGTCGGCATGCTGCTGAAGATGCTCGTGCAGTTGGAGGGGACCGCCCGGCTGCTGTCGCCGGACTTCTCGCTGCTGGAAGTGTTGGAGCCCCACCAACGCAAGATGATGCTCCGCCGGTACTCGCCGCTCAGGCAGGCGAAGAAGGTTCAGCGGATCTACGCTGAACTCGAGGGCCTCGCCGAAGTCCTCCCCGGTCGGGTCCGCGACATCCTCCAACAAGTGCAGAGCGGCAAGTTCGACGTCCACCTCGACCACCGTGGCCTGGAGCCCTCGGTCAATCGGCTGGTGCTCGGCATGCTCACCAGCGCGCTGTTCCTAGGCTCGTCGCTAATGATCAGCCGCGACGTCTGGCCGATCGCGGGGATGAAGTGGGTCGGCCTCGGCCTGCTGGACGGCGTCTCGCTGCCGGGCTTTGGCGGGCTCGCGCTGAGCGGCCTGCTGGGCCTGCGGCTGCTGCGGGCGATCAGCAAGTCGGGGCGGCTCGAACGCCGCTAGGGCTTGCGCTAGCCGCGTCGCTCACTCCGTGCCGTTGGCCGCCCGTGGGCTCGCCGACTGGAGCGCTGACAGGATCTGCTCGTTCAGATCATCAATCTTCGCCAGCAGTTCCGTGTGCCGATCGTCGAGCCGGCGGAGCGTCTCGCGGGTGGCCGATCGGGGACCAGCAGACTGAGCAGCGGGCGACGTGGGTTCTGAGGCAGGGCTCGACATAGGTGGCAAGCGTGCCGATCGAGGGGGGCTGCCGCAGGAGGAGCGGCTTCGGCGGAGGGGGGAGCCCCGGGCGGTGGGGGAAACCACCCGGGGCACCGGTAGCATCGGCGGCCGGCGGCGGCCCAAAGCAGGCGTTCCGCGAATCGGCGGGCGCCAGAAACCGCAAAGTTGGCAAGGGTTAGCGCCGTTGGCGGTCAGTCCGGTCGTGGCGACCCTGAGGGCTGAGTAGCCCAAGCCGGCTCAGGCACGCCGGCGGACGGCTGGACACCGAGGCCCAGCCGCGGCTATGTTGTGAGATTCTCGTGCCCCTTCGGAGCGCGTCCGTACGCTTCGGCGAGTGCCGTTCAACAGCCCACCCCAATAACGAGCCCCCGTGGTCAAACTCACCCTACGAGATCGAGAAACCGCGCAAGAAGCGGTCCGCCGTTTCCGCAAGCTGGTCGAGCGCAGCGGCATCAAGAAGGAGATGCGGATCCGCGAGTTCTACGAGAAGCCGAGCGAGACCAAGCGTCGGGCGCGTCTCCGCGCCGCACGCCGGAACCGCCGCGACCGAATGATGACGGGCCGCCGGTAAGTAAACTACCACCGCACGCAAACTACCACCGCACGCGTTGTGGCGGCGTCGCCAAGGCTGCTTGGCTAGTTGGCCGCCGGGGTTTCGAGCGAAGCCGGCAGGCCAGCGACGAAGGCCCGGATCTCGTCACGCACGCGCCGGTAGGGCGCCATCTTTTCCTCCTCGCCCTCGATCTCCGCCGCCAGCTTGGGCGGGTCGTCAAACGGCACGTGGACGATCTTCGGCGCCCCGGCAAAGACCGGGCAGTTCTCGTCCGCGTGACCGCAGACGGTCACGACGATGTCAAACTCGGTCGGCCCGCCCGCGTCGGCGATGTCGCTAACCGTCTGCGACTGCTGCGAGGTGATGTCGACCCCCGCTTCGGCCATCGCCTTCACGGCGTACGGGTTCAGGCCGTGCGTCTGGATGCCGGCCGAGTAGGCGTCGATCTGATCGCCTTTGAGGCTCCGGGCCCACCCCTCGGCCATCTGGCTTCGGCACGAGTTCCCGGTGCAGAGGAAGAGCAGTCTGGTCATCGGCGGCGACCGCTTGGTTTGACATCGAGGTGAACACGCGAAGGGGCCCAAGCATAAGGCGGCCCGCGCTACTCCCGCAAGCACGTCTACGCAAAGCGGCCGGCCCTCTCGCGCGGGCCGGCCCAGGGGTTCACTTCGGTACGCTTCCGCTTGCGCCGCGGCGTCGAGGAACTCGCGGCGTGGGGTGCGCTCAGTAGGTCACCTCGGCGCGGACGA
The DNA here is from genome assembly GCA_039188275.1 of Planctomycetota bacterium. Lineage (GTDB taxonomy): Bacteria > Planctomycetota > Planctomycetia > Pirellulales > Lacipirellulaceae > JBCCQL01. Next base: position 9,895 of record JBCCZD010000113.1, on the reverse strand, counting down.
ACCAGCCGTCGACGCCCAGGATGTTCGCGTCGTCAAAGCTCTCAAGCTGGACGGCGCTGCCGGAGCCGAAGTCGTACTCGGGGCGGTGGCCCAGGTCGTGCCAAGCGGCGAACAGGTAGCCGCCCGTGACCGATGCGTTCCTGGTCAGGAAGACCGAACCCCCGACCTCGAGCTCCGTGACCGGCACGATCTGCGTCGAGGTGAGCGAGTGCCGCGAGAAGGCGTCGCCGACCGCGACGTTCTCGACGTCGCCGAGCAGGAGCGAGATGTCACCCTTCAGGTAGATGCTGGCGATGCCCTCACGGCCGAAGTACCGCCGGCCGAGCATGCCGGTCCGCAGGCCAACGCCTTGGAAGTTGACGGTGCTAGTCGCGGTCCGGGCGAGCGGGGCGCCGGTGCTGTTAATGACCGACTGGTAGTTGAGCGACGACGACACGTCCGACACGCGTACGGCGCCGGTCCAGGTGATGTCCCAGGCGGGGCACCAGCAACCGCAGGGGTCGGCACACCCGCAGGCGCCCAGCGGCGAGCCGAGCGGGATGGTCCGCGAGACGCCCAGGTCGTAGTCGTCGATCGACACGGTTCCGCCGCCGGTGACAAAGTCGTCCTGGCCGGGGGCGATCACCTCAAACGGGGCGGTGACGATCACCGACGAGTCGCCCTGCGTGACGGGGCTGGTGAATGAGCCGCTGCTGTCGATGCTCGTGTAGGTGAACCGGATCTCGCAGCCGCAATCGCAGATGCGGTAGCCGCCGTAGACGCGGTAGTTCGGCTCGTAGTCGAACTCCGTCTGAACGTAGGTGAACGACGTGTCGGCGGCGGTCACCGCGCCGGGCGGCGTTTCCTGCAACAGGTAGGCGGTTGCCTGGCTGAACGTGGCGCGGACGTTCAGGTAGTCGGCGCCGACGAACCACTGGCCGGTGCAACCCGACGCCAGCCCCAGCGGCAACGCGTTGCCGCCGCCCAGGCTCGAGCTGAACTGGGCGAGTTCGACATTCTCGTCGAGTTCCTTCAGGACCGCCGCCGCGGCGACGTCGCCCGACTCGTCAACGAACGCGACCTCGCCGGTCTGATCCCCGACAAACACGGCCTGGCTGGCCGACTTGCCGCCATCCGCCGCCATCGCGACGGGCGCCAGCATCAAGCTGGCGGCGAGCGCAAGCTGCGCGTACCGATAGCATCTCATCCGAATCCCCCCCTTGGAATGCTCCCGGGCCGCTCCTCCGAGACACCTCTCGGAGAACTAGGACGCGGCCAGGCGTGAGTCGAGCTTCAGCCGCGACGGTTGCGGGCGCCGGCGTTTCAGCCGGCACAACCGTCGCGACGCTTCCAAGGATCGGTACTGCGAGAAGCGGCACTTTGCCGATTTTCGCCACAACCGTTACAGGCGGACCCGCGGGGAGACGGGTCGGTCGGGTTAGCGCGTCCGGTCCGGACAGGCAGTCTAGGTCTTGCGGGGCGACTTTGCCGGCGGGCGGCAACGCCGCGACGCGGCCGTCACGCAGCGGGCCGCCAGCGCGGTCCGGCAACGGGGCGACGGGGGCTTGTGGGCAGACAGGGGCCCGCATCGCCGCTGCGTGTACCGTTCGCCGACGCAAGCCTCGATCAACAGGCGTGTCTTCACCGTTGCCTCCTTCAATCCGTTCCGTCACCGGCTGGGCCGTGCCCCGCCGGCGCCCGAAACGCTCGTCTCGCCTGTCGCAGGAGTGACCGCTGTGGTGAACGAACCAGCGCGGCCACTGGTCAGCTAAGCCGCCGCCGCGTGAAGCCGCTAATGCAGCCCAGCAGCCCCAGCACGCTAAGCACCATGGTCGCGGGCTCGGGGATCTCGACCGGCGGGATCTCGAAGTTGTCGAGCGGGACCTCAGTGCCGTACGAGAAGAACGAGTTCACGATGACGGACGACCCGATCGAGCCGACCGGGACCGTCTGGTCCGGCAACGTCGTCGAGAGGTCGAGGGTGTCGGCGCCTTCGACGAACACAGCGGTGATCTGCGAGTTGTCCGCGGTGCTTGTCGGGCTTCCCTCCTCCACGACGTCGTAGAACACCGAGCGGAAGTCCGGATAAACGAACCCACCGGCGCCGGGGTCGTCGTGGTCGATGTCGACCTGGAAGCGGGCGACTTCCCCGGGGGCCAGGCCGCCGTTGCCGAACTTCACCTGGATGGCGTCGCCGTTGTTTAAGGGCGTCACCGACTCGATGATCACGCCGTCGGTGCTGGTGTCGCCCAGCACCGCGAAATCGCCCAACACGGCGTCGCCGAAGTTGAAGGCGGTGTCGCCGATCGTGATGGTGAAGGTCTCGATGTTGGCCGGCATGACGCTGCCGCCGGTCGAGTTCGTCACCTGAAGGAAAGGCCGGCTTTGGTTGATGGCCCGCACGAGCGGCGACTGCCACTCAACGATCTTCTGGACCATCATGTCGTCCGGGTAGGCCAGCAACATTTCTTCCGACGACGCAGCGAAAGAGAACGCCTGCTGGGCGTCGGCCGAACGGGCGCCGAGGCACACCGCCAGGGCGGTCAGCACCGCGGCCACGAAGAAGCTGGGCCTTGCTGGTTTCGGGTAGGTAAGGTTCATAGGTCGATTCCCTGTTGCCGCTCGATTGCCCAGCGGTGCTGGGCGGCGCCCCCGGATTGGTCGCGCGGAGCGGGGAAGTAAGGTGATTGGTTTCCGCAGTGCCGCCGGCCTACGCTCAGGCCGCCGGCGTTCGCAGCTTGGAAAGCCCGCACAAGGAACGTGCGGTGAGAAACCCAGCGGGGCAGAAACCTATCGACGCCTCCAAGCTCTCCCGGTGGCGGTCCTAGACGACCGACCGGGCGCGTGGGTGGCGTGCGTCGACGCAGTTGCGTCGCTCAGCGCGCAGCCGCGGCGCCCAAGGTCACCGGCGGAACAGGCGTGACGCAGCGGACCTTGACTGAGAGGACCGTGCGACTCGAATCATCCCGTGACATGCGGCGGCGCCTCCCCGCGACGACTCGCGTCTCCGGGTAGTGAAGGGATGCTGCGTTGAACGCAGGTTACCCCTACGACGCGGCTGAACACCTCAGGCTTGCGTTCACTCGGAAGCCACACTGTCATGACACGACAAGTGGCGGGGGAACTCGGACCTAGCAGGCGGCCCCAAGAGGGGCAGTCAGGAAGGTTCAGTCGGTAACTCTTGAATGTCGTGGCTGCACGGCGAGATGATTCGCCGCCGCCGGATTGACACTCATGAGTTCGACTCCCTTAAGCTGACTGCTGAATCAATCGACCGGCTCCGCAGAGCCCGCCAATCGCATGAACCAAAGTTCTCAACGGGGCGATAGCCCAAGCGTCTTTTACATAAAGTAAAGCGTGCCGGTTGTGCTGTCAACGAAAAAACTAGGGCAGGCACCGAATAATCCGCCTCAACTCCCCGACGAGGCCGCCTGAGCGGCAAAAAGTAGGACGCGGCGGGGTCCCCTCCAGCTTCCAGCTATTCCCGCCGCGCCCCTGGGCTCGAGCGCCCCTCCCCAAGGCCGCTTGAGCCAAGCAAACGTAGGATGCCTCGGCGGACGGTCAAACGGCCGCGGCGCGCTTCAAGCAGCCTCGGGGCGTCCCGCATCGGGCCGGCCCGGGGCTCGGCGCCGGGGGTGGTTGGGCTTATTCGCCCCAGTCCAGGCCGATGTCTAGCGTCGAGGCGGAGTGCGTCAGGGCGCCAACGCTAATGCGGTCCACACCGCTCGCGGCGATCTTTCCGATTGTGTCGAGCGTGACGCCGCCCGACGCTTCGAGAATGGCACGTTGGCCGAGGTCGGCGGCCCCGGCTTGGGCGTCTCGCAGTTCGACGGCCTGCGATAGCCGATTGGGCGTCATGTTGTCGAGCAGGACGATGTCGGGCTCTGCGGAAAGGACAGCGCGGAGTTGGTCGAGCGTATCGACCTCGACCTCGACAGGGACCTCGCGGGCGCGGCCCCCAAGCCGCTCGGCGAGCAAGCGGCGGGCCCTCCGCACCGCGGCGCCGGGGGTGAGGCCCTGCTCGTCGGACAACGCCAGGTGGTTGTCCTTGATCAGCACCGCCTCGCTCAGCCCCAGCCGGTGATTGCGGCCGCCGCCGCACGCGACCGCGTACTTCTCCAACCGCCGCCAGCCGGGCGTCGTCTTGCGGGTGTCGTAGACCTGGGCGCCGGTCGCGTCCACCCGCTGGACGAACTGCCGCGTCAGGGTGGCGATGCCCGACAACCGTCCGAGGAAGTTGAGGATCGTCCGCTCGCACGTTAACAAGTCAGCGGCCCGTCCGGCGATGCGGGCGATCGCCTGCCCCGGCGCTACGGCGGCGCCGTCCGTGGCGAGCGGCTCCCACTCCGCGTCGGCGCCGAACGACTCGACGACACGCGGCCCGATCGCCAGCCAGGCAACCCCGCCCCGCTCGCGCGCCACAAACCGGGCGGCGCCGCGGCGATCGGGGTCGACCGTGACGACGGTCGTCCAGTCCTCGCCACGCGCCAGGTCTTCGGCCTTGGCCAAGCGGATGAGCTCGGCCGCGTCGGCCTGGGTCGCGTCGTCCCAGGCGACGGTTGGGAAATCAGCTGGCATGGTGAAGGGCTGGCGGTTGATGACTTGTGACTTGTGACTGGTGCTGCAGGGCTGGCGGCGATGCGGCGGTCGGGTTGGTAAAGTATGAAGTCTGCCCGGCGCCCCGAGCAATCCGCGGCACGCCGGCGTCGCCCACGCCTCGGAGACCCCTTTGTTGCCCGCGCCGCTCGTTAAGCGACTCGACCAGCTCGCCCTCGCCACGCTTGTGGCGGCGGCGCTCGCCGCGATGGCGGCGTGGTGGTTGGTGCGCGGCGGCTCTTCGGGCCGGTTGATCAACATCGAGCGGGCGGCGCCGCTAAACTACGCCTTCCGCATCGACGTGAATCAAGCCGAGTGGCCCGAGCTCGCCCAACTGCCGGAAGTGGGCGAGGTGCTCGCCCGCCGGATCGTCGAGCACCGCGGCCGGAACGGCCCCTTCAAGCGGCGCGCGGACCTGCTCGCCGTCCGCGGCATCGGCGACAAGACGCTCGAGCGTTTCCGCAACTACCTGCTGCCGCTGCCGGGCGAAGAGATGACCGCCGGCCCGTGACGCCGCGCCCGCGTGGCCGCGAATCGAAGACAGGCGGGTCTGGCCAGCGGCCGCCTTCACGCTTTCGACCAGCAATTCGCGCTGTTACGCTTGGAAGTGAACGATTCACCCCTCGATGCCGTCCAGGCGGACCTTACTCGACGGAGACCTACCTCGATGCCCACGCCCCCTCCGATCCCTCAGAACTGGGACGCGCTGCACCCGCTGGTTGTCCACTTCCCCGTGGCGTTGCTGCTTGTCGCGCCGCTCTTCGTGCTGCTCGGGGCGCTAACCGGGTTCCGCTCGATGATGGTCGCCGCGTTGCTGCTGCTGGTGATGGGCGTCGCGGGGGCGTTCGTCGCGACCAACACGGGCGAAGCCGCCTACAACGTGATGGAGCCCAACTACGACCTCGAAACCGAAGATGAGCCTTGGGAGGTGGACCCCTACGACGTGGCCGAGGAGCACTTGGCCGGAACCGAACTCGCCCGCAACATCTTTGCCGGCATCACGGCATTTTACGCCGTTGTGGTGGTGCTCGCGTACGCCCGGCCGGCGCTCAACAAGCCGGCGCCGCGGATGCTGCTCGGCCTGCTGCTGCTGGCCGCCCTCGGCTACGCCAACCTGGTGATGGCCGAAGCCGCCCACCTCGGCGGGGAACTCGTCCACCGCTACGGCGCTCGTGCCAGGCTCGACCCGCTGGTGAGTGACGAGGAGACCGAAGAGGAAGCCGACGAAACAGGGAGCGAGGACGCGGCGGACGAAGAAACTGACGAAGCGGCCGACGAACTACCGGCGGAAGACGCCCAGGACGCCCCCGCCGCCGAGCAGGCCACGACCGAATAATCACTGGGGAGGCACAAGCCTGGCACAACAGGTCAACCCCACCGGGTAGGGTTAGCTGGCGGGCGGGGCCTGGGCAGGGAGCAGCAACTCTGCCGATAAAGCGGGCGGGGCAGCGGCGCCCCGGCTCGGCTCACGCATCGCACCGGCCAACCAGCCGAGCGTTGTTAGGCAGACGATCCCGCTGTAGTTGGCGACCAAGTCGAGCCTCGAGAAGCCGCGGTAGGGCGTCAGCAGGTTGGTAAGTTCTTCAAGCGTTGCAAGAGTTGCCGCGATCGCCATGCCGGCAAAGACGCCGCGGGCGGGCCGCCAGCCGTGTCGGCAGAGGGCCCGAGAAAGGACCAACGCGAACCCGCCGACAACCACGAAGTGGATGATCTTGTCGCCGACCCCCACGCCGTTGATCACCAGAGGGAACCGGGGCGCCAACCCCATGTCCGCCGCTAACGTCCAGCACCCGGCAAACGCGACATAACTGGCCAGCAAGTACACGGCACACCACCTTTCGTGAATCCGTTCAACCCCCATCAGCCCGGGGGAATCCCAGCGGCGCCCGTCCTGGCGCCGCACCCGGTTGGGATGCGAGCGAATCGCGTGCCAATGGCTGCCCAAGAGGCAATGGCCCCGCCAACCGACGAGCCAACCAACGAGTCAACCGAACGGCGCCGGCGAGGAACCACCCCGCCGGCGCCGCCCGTCACGGCTTCATTTGAAAAGACGGTCGCTATCGTCCCCCATCCACTCTTTCGCCCGACGGAGGTTCTCACGTAACCGCACCGTCGCCCCGGTCTGCCCCTTTGGCGCCTCGGCGTTGTCGCGCTCCATCTGGCTGGCGCCCCTGGCGGCCTGATCGGGCGTCAGGACGACCCGCCCCAAGACGCCGAGCGTGAGCCGGCGGCGCGGCACGTCACGGTCGCTCGGGTAGACGCGGTAGCCAAGCGAGAACAACCCGAAGTTCGCACGCTCGACGTCTTGCGTCGTCAGCTCGCTCACGCCGCCGGGGCGGAACTCGCTCGGATCAAACGGCAAACCGGCGTACTCGCTAATGACCGCCCGCTCGTGCTTGCACTGCTGAGCAATCCGCTGGCGGTGCTGCTCGACGTCGGGGTTCGTGCAGGCGAAGACCAGCAGCAACGCGGCGCCGAGCCAGGGCGTCCACGACCGCCGCCCCGCCAGCCTCTCCTCGGCCTCGGCAAGCTCTTTGGCAAACTCGTCCTGACTGGCCGACCGCAAGACGCGAAGGTGGTTCCAGCGCCGCAGCCAGTCGCACGCCACAAGAAAACCTAAACAGAACAGAACGCTATCGTAGTACTCGCCGCAGAAGGCGATCGTGGCGGTGACCGCAAGCAACTGGATCAGCACCATGTCGTGAAGCGGGCAGTACGCTGCTTGAATCCTCGCGATGCCCGCGGCTCGTGCTCCGGTATCCATCGTCTTCTCCTCGGTCGTTGCAAGGGGGTTGTGAGGGGTGCCGCGACGCTACTCGTCGCCCTCTTCCACCTCGCCGGCGATCTGGAAGACCTGACCGAGGACGCCCATCGTGATGACCTTGGGCTCCGTCCGCATGACGCTGACGGTGCCGAACGAGCAGACGCCGAGGTTCACGCGACCGGTGCTACACGTCCACTCGTAGGCCCGCCGGATACCGCCGTACTTCGCGGCCCAGGCGCCGAACCAGCTCGCCTCGATCGCGTTCTCTTCCATCGCGGAGATGATGAACTCCTCGTGCTTCTCGACGGAGGGGTTGGTGACGAACATGGCGACCACCAACGCGCCGCTGCAGGCGAGGAAACGCCAGGTCGCGAGGCCGGTGGCTTCACGCTTGCGCTGCTTCTCGAGAGCGGCCCGCTCGAACTCCGCCTGGCGGACCCGCAGGGCGTCGTCCGGCAACGCCAGCAACGCCCGCTCGCGGCCGGCGCGGCGGTGCCGACCCAGCATCATGTGCCCCACGCCGCAAGCGAGCGCGGTTACCAACGCCACCTGCGGCAAGAGCATGAGCAGCACGACCCACAGGCAGAGGAAACCGACCCGCGACGCGGTCCGCCCGGCGTCGACCGCGGCGATCTGCTTGGCCATCTGCTCGCGGGCGGCGTGCGACAGCGTCGCGGCCTGCGGGGCTCGGGCCGCCCTGGCGGAGGGCGCCCGGCCGGGATTGGGTGGGTTCGCCCCGGTCGGATTGACGGGGGCGTCAAACGGGTTGTGCGAGGCGGGGCCAACGGGGCTTTGGATGGCGGACATGGCGGGGATCCTTGCTAAATAGCGGTGGGAAGGGGCGTGCCTGGTTCGAAGGGAGGCGCCGTGGTGACGCCACGCAATCCGAAGCGTGAGCCCTATCCACGAGGGGCAACGCCGGCGGAGAAAATTGCCGAAATTTCGCCCCGCCCCCCGTAACAGCCGCCGACGGCGCTCGTTGCGGGCCGGCCGAACCGCTTCTCGCCGCCCCCCGGCGGGCCTACGATACGGGCCTGCGCCCGCCCCCCAGCCCGCCCGACGCCATGCCCCAGTTCCAGCTCACCAGCGAATTCCAGCCCGCCGGCGACCAGCCCGCGGCGATCCAGCAACTCGTCGACGGGCTCAAGTCGGGCCGCCGGTCCCAGACGCTCATGGGCGTCACCGGCAGCGGCAAGACGTTCACCATGGCCAACATCGTCCAACAACTTCAGCGGCCGGCGTTGGTCCTCTCGCACAACAAGACCCTCGCCGCGCAGCTCTACTCCGAGTTCAAGGAGTTCTTCCCGCAGAACGCGGTGAGCTACTTCGTCAGCTACTACGACTACTACCAGCCGGAGGCCTACATCCCGCAGCGGGACATCTACATCGAGAAGGACGCGTCGATCAACGAAGAGATCGACCGCATGCGGCTGGCGACCACCAGCAGCCTGGTTAGCCGGCGGGACGTGATCGTCGTGGCGAGCGTCTCGTGCATCTACGGCTTGGGCTCGCCCGACGACTACAAGGAGATGATGGTGGGCGTGTGCGTCGGCGACACCGTCGACCGGGACGAGGTGCTGAGCAAGCTGATCGACATCCAGTACGAGCGGAACGACCTCGACCCCGCGCGGGGCAAATTCCGCGTGCGGGGCGACTCTGTGGAGGTCTGGCCCGCGTACGAGGAGTTTGCTTACCGCCTCGAGTTCTGGGGGGACGACGTCGAGAAGCTCTCGATCATCGACCCGGTCACCGGCCAGGTAGTGGACCACCTGCAAGAGGTCTACATCTACCCCGCCAAGCACTTCGTGCTGCCCGAGGAGCGGATCGAGTCGGCCGTCGGCAACATCCGCAAAGAGCTTGCCGGCCGGCTGGAGCTGTTCAAGACGCAGGGCAAGATGCTCGAGGCGCAGCGGCTGAACGCCCGCACGCGGTACGACATCGAGATGATGCTCGAGATGGGCTACTGCCCGGGCATCGAGAACTACAGCGGGCCGCTCTCCGGGCGGCCGCCGGGGTCAACGCCCAACACGCTGTTCGACTTCTTCCCTGACGACTACCTGCTGTTCGTCGACGAGAGCCACGCCACGGTGCCGCAGGTCGGCGCCATGTACAACGGCGACCGGGCCCGGAAGACGACGCTGGTCGAGCACGGCTTCCGCCTGCCCAGCGCGCTCGACAACCGCCCCCTCAAGTTCGAGGAGTGGCAACAGCGGACGGGGCAGGTCGTCTACGTCAGCGCGACGCCCGCCGACTATGAGTTGCAGCAGACCGGCGGCGAGGTGGTCGAGCAGATCGTCCGCCCCACCGGCCTGCTCGACCCGGAGATCGAGATCAGCCCGGCCCGCGGCCAGGTGCCCCACCTGCTCGGGGCGATCAAGGAACGCGCCGCCCGCGGCGAGCGGGTGCTGGTCACCACGCTCACCAAGCGGCTCGCCGAGGACCTGTCGGCCTACCTCACCGAGCAGGGCGTGCTGTGCAAGTGGCTGCACTCGGAGCTCGACGCGTTCGAGCGGGTCGAGCTGCTCCGCGACCTGCGGCTGGGCAAGTTCGAGGCGC
>JBCCZD010000112.1:0-12235 GCA_039188275.1 Planctomycetota bacterium | reverse complement strand
GGGGCTACGCGGGAGCGCTCAAAACGCGGTCAGCAAAGGGTTGATCGGAAAGGTCGAACGAACGGATGCCTTCACCTTCGAGTTAGCTGTCTGTCGACTAACCACCGCGAAAGTCGACTGCAGTACGATCGATCATCCCCTTATCTCCCCGCATCCCCACGTCTCCCTTCGTAAGCGACGCCTACACCCCGTCGGCGGCCTTGGTCTGGCGGAGGAACGCGGCGCTGAACGCCAGCAGCATCGCGAAGATCACCATCGAGAGCGCCGCGCCGTATCCGTATTGGTAGAGGTTGAAGACCGCCTTGTAGACGTACGACACGAGGATGTGAGTCTGGTCGGCCGGTTCGCCACCGTTGGAGACCAGCCACACGACGTTCAGGTTGTTGAAGGTCCAGACTGTGCCGAGCGTGATCGCCGGCAGCAAGACGGGCTTAAGCATCGGGGCCGTGATGTTCCAGAACTGCTGCCAGCGGGTCGCCCGATCGATGCGGGCCGCCTCGTACAAGTCCTGCGGGATGCCCTGCAGGCCCCCGAGCGCGATGACCATCATAAACGGGAAGCCCAGCCACACGTTGGCGACGACGCACGCGGTGAACGCGTTGGTCGCGTCGGTGAGCCAGTTGACCGAGCCAAGACCGGCCGCGGTTAGCAGCTTGTTCACCGAGCCAAACTCGGGATCGAACATCCCCCGCCAGGTGAGGGCGGTGATGTAAGCGGGCACGGCCCAGGGGATGATCAATGCGACGCGGTAGAAGCCCTTGCCGCGTACGGGGCCGTTGAGCAGCACGGCCAAGAAAACGCCAATCGCGACGTGCAAAGCCACGTTCACGACGGTCCACACAACCGTCTTGAGAAACACGCCCCAGAACTTGGCGGATTCTCCACCGGTGAACAAGGCCACGTAGTTGTGCAGGCCGACGATCCGCCAGTCGCGGAAGTTCTGCAGCGACATGTTCGAGAACGAGAGCACGACGTTGAACACCAGCGGGAACAGGACGGTCGCGAAGATCAAGACAAGCGCCGGAGCGACCAGCAGGTAAGCGAGGCGGTTCTCGGGGAAGTCCCTGAGGAAAAGCTTCAGCCCCCGCCACTGCCACGCCAGCAGGCCCCCGAGCAGCACGATGCCGAGCAGCGAGACGATCGGCGCCGTGGCGTCGGGCTTGATGGAGCTGGTCAGCGTCGCGATCTTCTTCTCGGCGCCCGCCTGCATCGCGCGGGCGGCGTCTTCCGCGTCGAGGTCGCCCGCCATCAGGCGTTGATACGGGGGGCGCATTGCGTCCCACACCGCGCGCATCGCCGTGGCGGTTGGCATGAGCCGGCTGTTGTTGATCTGCTCGACCGAGGCCGCCAGCGTCGGGTCCGCGGCGATCGCCGCTGGGTCACGCAGCGCCACGCGTGATGGGTAAACCTTCTGGCGGTCGAGGTAGACGCGCTGGGTCGCTTCGCTGGTTAAGAACCGGATGAGGTTGGCCGCCTGGTCGGCCCGGTCGCCGGTCGCTGCGACGCTCAGGCTGTAGCCCTTGGGCGCCACCATGCTGCCCATCGGAAGACCCGTTGAGGAGACCACCGGCAGCGGGGCTACGGCGACCTCGATCGCGCCGCTGCCGTTACTCGCTGCCGACGCCCGCTGCCGGCGAGCTTCGTCGGCGAAGCCCTGCCAGCTCCAGTCGCCGTCGATCAGCATCGCCGCCTTGCCCGCCTTGAACAGCCCCGCCGCCGCCTCGTAGTCGGCCGACGCGGGCAGCACCGCGTGCTCGCCGCGCAGGCTGTAGACGAACCGGTAGGCCTCGACCATTTCGTCCGTATCGAGCGTTGGCGTCGGCGACCGCGGGTCGCTGGCGTCGTCGAAAACCCAAGCGCCGTGCCCCACAAGAAACGGGACCACAAAAAACGGTTCGGTGTAGTTCCACACCAGGCCGTAGCGGTCGGGTCGGCCGTCGCCGTTGTCGTCCCGCGTGTTCGCTTTGGCGAGGGCGATCAGTTCGTCGGTTGTCTTCGGCGGTGTGGGGATCAGCCGCTTGTTGTAGACCAGCGCCAGGTGGTTGCCGAAGCGGTCGCCTACCATGACGAGTTGATCGCGAGACGGGTCGTCCGCCGCCGGAAGGTCAACGAGGGCGCGTGCGTCAAACGCCTTGCGCTCGCTCGCTGGGAACCAAGGCGTCAGGTCCCGCAACGCGCCAATCTCTTGGTAGATGCCAACCGGGTCCGAGGGGCCGTAGACGATGTCGGGGCCGTGCCCCACCAAGACCGCGGACTCGAGCCCGCTGCGGAGTTCTTCGGTCTCCTTGTAGACGGACCGGACTTTCGTGCCCGGGCGCCGCCGCTCGTACTCGGCGAGGCGGTCGGCTAGCACGGCACGGTCGCCGGGCCGCATCTGGTGCCAGAGCGTGATCACGTCGCCCCGATCTCGCCCGCAGCCCGCCGCGGCGAGAAGGGCCATCGTCAGCAACGCCGCCGGCAGCCGCCGCTGCGCGCGGCGGCTGAAGTTGGCGGCGCTCTCTCTGGCGGGCGTGGCCGCCGGCGCCCTCACGGTTTGGAGGCCTCTTGCCGGAGCACGACGCCGTCCAGCGCCGGCACCCGGACCGAGGCGTTGCACCCGTCCCGCTCCAGGCGCACCTCGGACGAATCGCCGCTGGCGGTGAAGACCTCGCGGACCTCCGGCTCGCCGACCGTTAGAGACACCTCAATCGCCTTGTCGCCGCGGTTGAGGATCACGTAGCAGGTCTCGCCCTCGCCGACGCGCTTGAACGTGAGCACAGCGGCGAGGTCGTCGGAAACGACCACTTCAAACCGCCCGCGCCGGAGTGCCGGGCAATCGTGCCGTAGCTTGAAGAGGGCTTGATAGAAGGCGAACAAGTCGTGGTCGAAGGCGACCGCGTCGGCGGGGCGGTCGCGGCCGAGCGGATCGGAGCGCTGCGGGTCGTGGTGCAGGTCCGGCCAGACCATCGGCATGCGGTCGCACGGGTCGTCCCCGCCCCACATGCCCGCTTCGGTGCCGTAGTAGATCATCGGCGGACCGACAAAAGCCGCCTGCATGAGCGCCACCAACCGCTGCACCCGCCGCTCACGCTCGTTTGGCTTGCGGACGGCGTAGCCGTCCCAGTAGCGCGGCGACACCCGTTCGTTCACGTCGTAGTCCGACCGTTGCGGCTGCAGGTAGGGCCGGTCGTTCGGGGCGTTGACGATCATCGACGCGACCCGGTCGGTGTCGTGCGAGTCGATCAGGTTCTGCAGAGCGTATTGCCTCGCCTGGGGGAACTCCGCCATCCGCGTTGCGAGTTCCTTGCCCGCGTCCGAGGCGGACATCGTCCCGTCGACGAGGAAGCCCTTCACCGGGAAGGCGAAGCCGTGGTAGTTCATCGTCGCAGAGAAGCCGCCGCCGGCCAGGAAACCGGCCGCGTCGTCCCAGTGCTCGGCGACGGTGTAGCATTCGGGGTTGATCGCCCGGCAGTGTGCGTTCCAAGACTTCCAGAACCCGACGGGCACCTCCGCCGCGACGTCCAGCCGCCAGCCATCGATGCCGTCGGCCGGGTCGCCGTCGCCGTCGGGGTCCATCCAGCGCCGGGTCGCGTCAAAGATGTACTGCTTGGGCCCCGGGTGCAGGTCGTCGCCCGCGTCGTTGTCGGCGAACTCGGGCAGCGTCGGGACGCCCCACCAGCCCTTGTACTTGAACTCGTTGTCCGGCGTCGCGGGGTCGTCGAACGACTGGACCAGATACCAGTCGCGGTAAGGCGACTCCGCCTGCCTGCGGCGGAGGTCTTCGAAGGCGAAGAAGTCGCGGCCCGTGTGGTTAAAGACGCCGTCGACCACCACGCGGATGCCCCGGGCGTGGGCCTGCTCCACAAGCTCCAGAAACAGCCGGTCCGCTGCCGTCCACTGCCACGTCGCGGGGTCGGAGGTCTCGTCGGCCATCATCGCCAAGTCGCCGGTCGGCTCCGGCCCAAAGAAGGGGTCGATGTGGTGGTAGGTGTTCCCGTCGTACTTGTGCAGGCTGCGGGCGTAGAAGACGGGGTTCAAGTAGAGGGCGTTGATGCCGAGTCGGTCGAGGTAAGGCAGCTTGTCGATCACGCCCTGCAGGTCGCCGCCGTAGCGGCGGTCGAACACACCGTCGTCGAAGAAGTTGTCGCCGCGTTGCTCTTCCCAATCCGCCCGCGCGTACCAGTCGCTGGTCCAGCGCGTAATGGCCCACGACGCAGGCACGTTGTCGGGGAACTCAAGCGACTCGCGCGTCGGGTCGTTCGTGGGGTCGCCGTTGCGGAACCGCTCGGGGAAGAGCTGGTAAAAGACGGCGTCGGCTGCCCAGTAGGGCACGCACGACCGGGCCGCGTCTTGCGCCGTCGCCTCGGCTTGTGGCTCGGCCTGAGCTCCCGATTGAACCGACGCGACACGCACAGACGGCTCGCCAGGGACCGCTTCGACGGCGGCCGACGGCAGGCCAGGGTCTGACGAAACCTGCGCTAGCGTTATCGGCGGCCGACCGGCGGTGTCCCCGGGTAACTGCCCGCACCCACTCAAAGCGAGCAGCGCCAACGCCCAGCCGGCGGCCCCGCACGCCGGCTGGCGGCGGGGACAACTCGACCAAGCAACGATCGCTTCCAACGGCATAATCACTTAACAGGCTCCTGTCGCGACGCAGCGGCGTTTTCTGGTTCCTAGGTTGCGCAAGGCCTGCTCAGCGCCGCCGGCCGCCAGCCAGCAATCCCCCCAGCAGCAGCAACGCCGCCGAGGTCGGCTCCGGCGCGGACGTCTGGCCGCTCGCCAGCGGTGGCGTTTGCGTGATCGTCACAAATTGGTCTCCCGCGACGCCGTCGAGCGTCACCGGCGGCGGGTCTTCGCCGGGGCCTACTGGCCCATAGAGCTGCCCGCCTAGGTTGTTGGCGTTGGTCAGGAAGAAGTTGCCCTGGTCGATATCGGTGAACAGGCCATCGCCCGCGAACTGGTTCGCGACGAACTCAAAGCTGTTGTTGTTCACGAACGCCGCGATCTTGATGTCGCCGGTCGGGTTGCCGATCTCTGCAAGGGGGATGCTGAACTCGAGCCCCGTTACGACGTCCTGAGGGTTGTCGTCGCCGGTGACGCCGCCGCCGTTCGGGTTGGCGGTGAAGTCGTTGCCCTGCACGCCGGCCGTGTTGCTGTTGTCGAAGGCGAGCTCCAGGTCAACGAAGTTGTCGAAGTCTCGGTGGCTGCTGGCGTTGTCCGCCAGTTCGTTGGGGTCGACGGCGAGGGCGAACTCGAGCTCGGGCGCCATGCAGCCGGCGCCGGTGTCGTCGGTGCAGCCGCCGGCGCCGAGCGCGTACGTCCGGTCGATCAGTTCCCCTTGCGAGAGCCCCGGCAGTGTGAAATCGCTCAACAGGTCTTCGGTATTCCCGGGGTTGCCGAACGGGACGAACGCAAACTCATCGATGTTCCCGCCCGGCAGGTCGCCCTCGGCGCCGAAGTTCTCACGCCACTGCGTGTACTGGGCGGCGCCGATCGTCCCGCCGATGGGGTCGTTCGCCAACTCAATCTCGGCGCCCAGCGCGTCGCGCCAGACGGTGTAGTCCGCGGCGTCCACGACGTTGTCGTCGTTGTAGTCGCCGGGCTGCTCGCCGATGGCCGGCGACCGCAGCACGCGCGGCTCGCCGCGCGGCGCGAGCTGCATCCCGAGGGCGCCCACTTCGCCGGCGCTGCCCTGCGTCAGGTCGGCGAAGTGGGCGTTGACCGCCCAGAACTCGACCTGGTCCGGCTGGCCGCTGTTGAGGGTCTCGCGGCCGTGAGAGAAGACCATCGCGTAGTCAGCGGTGAAGTTCGTGTCGAAGGTCAGGCCCGACATCTTCTGCAGGGCGCCGTCGGCGGGCGGATTGGGGTCGGCCGGGTTGCTAACGCCGCAGCAGAACCCGTCGAGCCCGGTCGGGAGGTTGGCGCCGTCGAGTTGGTTGACGCCGACGTCGGTCGGCACGCCGCCAACCGGACCGGAGTCGATAAACAGGTTTAGCTTGTTGAAGTTGCCCTCGAGGTTGCCGGTGATCAGGACGTACAGCCGGCCGTTGCTGACCGTGCCGAAGACCTGGTCGATCTCCGAGCCGCCCGCGTCGCCCAGGTTGTTGCCGGTGACGATCACGTCGGGGTTGCCCGAGCCGTCACCAAAACCGGTGCGGGTGTTTTGGGTCGAGAGCGCGGCGCCGTAGAACGCCTCGTCGCCGACGGCGGTTCCGTTGAGGGTTGGCTGGGCCGTGGCTGCCGCCGCTATGCCGCCGAGCAGCGTCAGGCTAGTCATCAGGGGTTTCATCGGGTTTCCTCCATCGATCGAGAAGAGTGGATCAACCGCGTCGCGGCGCCGGCCGACGCCGGCGGGACGCCGGGAGCAAGAACAACACCAACGCCGGGGCGAGCAGCACGCCCGCGACCGGCTCGGGGACGCCCGCCTTCAGCAAGCCGGGCGAGGGCGTTTGCGAAAACGGGACACGCCGGAACCCGAAGGCCCCGCGCCAAACCAGGTAGTCCAGGCCGGTGACCTGGCCGTCGAAGTTGTGGTCCGCCAGGAGCGAGCCGCTCGCGACCGCGTCGCGCCAGACGGTGTAGTCGGCCGCGTCGACGACGCCGTCCAGGTTGAAGTCGCCCGGCTCGGTGCGGAGCAGGCCGGTGACAAACCGCTCGGCGTCGGCCAGCTCAACGACGCCGTTCGCGTCGACATCGACCTGCCCACCACCGGCCCCGAGCGCGGCGTAGATGGCGAGCAGGTCGTCGGCGTCGGTGTCGCCGGAGTTGTCGAAGTCGCCGCGGCGGTCGAGGGTCGCCTCGTACTCGTCGAGCACCGCCTCGCTGGCGCCTCCGGCGAGCAAGAAGTCGCCCAGCGCGAACAGGTCGCGGTTGTCTACCAGTCCGTCGGCGTTGGCGTCGGCGGCGGCGTTGAACTCCTGGTTGTCGCCGTACAGGACCTGCTCGAAACCGTTCACTCCGAAGAGGTCGCCCACCTCAAACACCCCATCCGCGTCGAGGTCGCCGATGCCGGCGCCGATCGTCGTGGTGGTGGACAGCCCAGCGAACCGCTGGACATTAAAACCGCGAGTGCCGTCGAACGTCGGCTCGAACGTGACGACCGTCACCGCGTGGTTGCCGCTGGTGACGCCGAAGAAACCGCCGATGAAGCTGTCGCGGTCGTAGCCGCTCGCGGCGCCCTGACCGCCGAGGGCCAGGGCCAGCGCTTCGGCATCGGTCAAGCCGGCCGGCGCGTCGAACAAGAAATGCATATTGTCGGCCGTCTTGTCGACCGAGCGGACGATCAGGTCGCGGTTGTCGGGGTTCGCGGGGTCGCTGGCGAAGGGCTCGAAGGCGACGACCTCCGCCTCGGGCGGCAGCAGGTCGACGTAGATCACCTGGCGGAATTCGGTGAAGACGGCCGGGCCGCCGTCGCCGCGGGTCGACTCGTCGCCGTCGGTGAACGTGTCAGGGTTGCGGTGGCGGTAGACGCGGCCTGTCAGGTAGTGGCGACCCTCGGCGAGGTTCGTTGCGTCGATCGTCTGCTCGTAGACGCCGGCCCCGGTCGGGTCGAAGAAGCCGGGCGAGACCGTCTCCGTAAAGTCCTCGAACGCGTAGTCGACGTCGCCCGGCGAGGCGTTGTCGATGAAACCGTTTCCGTTGGCGTCGAGCGGGGCGCCGTCTTTGCCGCGG
The DNA here is from genome assembly GCA_039188275.1 of Planctomycetota bacterium. GTDB lineage: Bacteria > Planctomycetota > Planctomycetia > Pirellulales > Lacipirellulaceae > JBCCQL01. The sequence continues at coordinate 4,585 of JBCCZD010000112.1, read as the reverse complement.
CCTTCGTCGATGCGGAACTGGGCGAAGTCGCCATCGGCGTGCCGGTCGCGGAACGTTCCCAGCAGGTTCACGGCGTTGGTCTCGACGCGGATCTTGAACTGGGTGTCTTGAACGATCGTGATGTCGGTCAGCCGCGTGGTCCCGTTGAGGAAGTTGTCGCTGGGGCCGTCATCGCCCCCCTCGCCGGCAACGGGGGTCGAGCCGCTCAGGGCGGCGGCCAGGTCGGCGCCCGCGGCGTCCGTCAGGCGCATCAGGCCCTGCGGCGCCGCGACCCCGTAGATGAGGTAGCCGTTGCCGTGCTCGACGCCGCCTCCGCCCGGCGCGACGTTCCGCGGCGCCCGCAGGTCGACCGTGCCGTCCGCGTTGACTTCGAGCAGCTCGGGGAAGTCGTTGAAGGGGTCGACCACACTGCTGGCGGCGTTGCCCGTCAACTCGATCAGGTACGTCCCGGGGGCGAAACTCGTCTGCACGGTCCGCGAGTCGAACCCGCCATCGAGCCGGTTGCTGAGCACGACGAGCGCCGACTTCTCGCGCTCGTAGATGAGCAGCTCCTTCTCGTCGCTGGTCGGCGTGCGGTCCAGGTAGTTGCCGCGGCCGTGCGAGTTGCGGATGCCGACCAGCGTCGTCATCGCGTCGCCGTAGAGCCCGCCGAGGGCGTCTTCCCGGCCCGGCTTGGGGAAGTCGCGGAACTCGTTGTCAAACTCATCGGCGTTGAGGTAAACGTTCCACTGGCCGGGGCGGAGCGCGAGGTAGGCGTTCGCGACGTTATTCAGGTGCGCCGGGCCGTCGTCGTGGCTCTGGGCGAAGGCGACGCCCTGCGAGCCGTTGTTCGCAAACCCGTCGTCGACGCGGTCGACGCTGCTGTTCTTGATGTTCCGCCAGTCGTTGGCCGCCCCGTTGCCCGACAGGTTCGCCCGGATGTCGAAGAAGAGGTTGAAGTCGAGCGAGTCTCGGTTGCCCCCCAGTTGCCCGGGGTTGTTGTTGTCGATGTCCTTGCGGATGAAGCCGGCGATAAAGTCGTCCGACGAATCGCCGCCCGTCTCGCTGAAGGAGAAGGCGTGGTCGGGGCTGCCGTCCAGGTGCGTCCGCTTGCTGGCGAGGTAGATGCCGTGGTCGAGGTACTCCAGCACCTCGCGTGAGAAGTGCCGCGCGGCGTCGAAGCGGAAACCGTCGACGCCGATCTCCTGGATCATCCACCGCGTGTTGCGGATGACCAGGCCGAGGGCGTTCTCCTCAAAAGCGTCGCCCGCAAGCGGGTTGTCGGTGTTGAAGTCGAGCAGCGTGACGTCCTGGTTGCGTGCCGGGTCGAAGACGACCGTGCTGCCCAGGCCGGCGTCGGGGTAGAAGCGGGCGTTGTTCGGGTCGGGGACGTTGGCAGCCGGCCGGCCGAAGATGCCCGTCGTGCCGGCGGGGATGTTCCGCGGGTCGCCCGCGCTGACCGGCGAGCGGATGAACTGGTTGTTGGTCGACTGGTTGATGTCGATCAGCCCGGCGAGACGGAAGGTCTGTTCGCCCGACTCGAAGGCGCTGTGGAAGTCGCCGTCGACCTGGTCGGGCAGCGTCAGCACGAAGCCGGGGTAGCCCCCCGCCTCGACAAACGAGACGTCGTCCGACGGGTCGTCCGGCGTGCCGAAATTGTCGAAGGTGCTGGAGTCGCTGAAGCCGTTGTGGTTGGCGATGAAGTCGGTGTTCACCCGGATGCCGGCGGTGTGGGCCTCGTCGACCAGCGTCTTTAGGCCGACCTCGGTGCCGTAGGCGGTCTCGTTGCGGGGCGAGCCGAGGTCGAAGCGATCGTAGACGTCGTAGCCAACGGACTGGCCGCCCGAGTCGGCCCGCGCGGGCGGCGGCAGCCACAGCCGGCCATAGCCGGCGACAAAAATATCCGCCATGCGGTCTTCGACCGTGTCCCAGCGGGCGTCAAAGACCTGCAGGTACGGGGCCGCCGAGACGTCTTCCGCTCGCGCACCACTGACGCCTGCCACGAACCACAGCCCGGCCGCAATTACCGCCCAGCAGCAGGTCTTCCAGGCGACGCTCCAAGCGGAGCGAAGAGTCGGCTTCGGGTTGTTTACTGGCGTCGTCATGCGTTGCTTGTCGCTGCTGGTCAGTCGGTGGCGTGTCGCGTTGGGATCGGTTGTTCACTCCGATTGATGTCGGCTCATCGGTCCTGATCACCGCCGCCGTCGGCGGGACGGCTTCCACCCCGGCGGCGGGTCGGAAGAGAGCTCGAGGTTGATCGTGTTGGAGCCCCGCTCGACCGTGAAGCTAAGGCCGGAGGTCTGACCCGACCGGTACCAGTCGGGGGTGATCATCCGGCCGGCGGGCGGCGGCCCGCCGTCACGGCCGGTCGCCGAGGCGGGCGGCTCACGGGCGACGACGGTCACGACGTACTCGCCCGCGGCAAGTCCGTACTCGCGCCCCGTGCGGGCCCGGTAGCCACCCGAGTCGTCAATCCGCGCAACGGCCAGCGAGCCCTCGAACTGCGGCTGGAAGCTGACCGTGCCACGCGTAATGGGCTCGCCGTCGAGGGTCACGACGCCCGTCGCGGTCGCGTCAAACGGCCCGCCGCAGCCAACGCTGGCCAGCAGCACGCCGCCGAGGGCGAGCGACGCATACGCGTTCCGGCTTCCCGTCTTCATTGGTCGTCCTCCAGGTCAGCGTCGGCCGCGTTGCTGGCTGCTTCATTGCTTGGGGGTGGGTCGCCGTCGCCTGGGTTACTGGCCGCTGTGCTGCTGGCCGCCTGGCCAGTAGCCGGTTCGGCAATCAGGTCGGCGGCCGGCTGGTCGACCGCGTCGCCCAGCGCAACGTCTTCGGCCGGCTCGTCGCCGGCCTCTAGCGCTTCCGTTCCCGTCTCTTGCGTTTCCGCTCTGGCCGGTTCCGGCTCGGATGTGGCGCGGACGAGGTCGAAGGCGAAGACGTTCTCGCCTGCGACAACGGTCTTGCTGAGGTCGGTCGTCGTAACGCTGGCGTACTTGCCATCGGTGAGCCTTGGGCCGGCGACCGGCGGGCCCCCGTCGCCGAGCGTCGCGGTCGACGGGGCGTGGACCACCACCGTCACGCGGTACTCGCCGACGGGGATGGTGGCGCCGCCCGGCTTGTCGGCATTCCCTTGGCCAACGCTGACGATAAAGCTGCCGTTGCCCGCGACGCGCCCGGTGGCGGCGGGCCCCCCTCGGGCCGGGTGGAAGGTGATCGTGCCGCGCTCGGCCAGCTCGCCTTCGATCATGACCGTCCCGGAGACGCGGCCCACCTCGCCGCCGGGCAGGCCGCACCCCGCGCACGCGGCTAGCAGCGTCAACGCGATACCAGGCAGGGCATATGGGGTTGTTGCCATAGCAATCCGCTCCGGCTCCTTGCGGGTGGTGTTGGGTTCAGTCGACGCCGAATACTTCGTCGCCGTTGCGGGTTGCACGGGCGCGGTAAGCGGCGACGCTGATGCCGTCGGTAATGAACTGGACCGATCCGTCGCAGTTGGCGAACTGGGCTCCGCCCGGGTGCAGGCTCGCGAAGCCGCGGTGCTCCGCCCAGCGCTCGTTGCGCAGCTCGTCGGGGCTCGACTCGTAGTCGAGGTTGTTGAGGGGGATGCCGCAGGTGGCCCAGTCGCCGTCGGCGAAGAACGCCGCGGAGTGGTAGTCCTGCGAGATGACCGACTCGCCGATAAGGAAGGTCTTGCTGGTGCCGTCGGTCACCTTGCGGAGCGTGACGGGCTTGTAGTAGGTGTTGCGCCACAGGATGCCGTTGCACTCGGCCGAGTTGTGGCAGTTGACCGAACCGATCGCCGCGTAGGGGTAGTTCTCGTTGAGGACGGCGTCGCCGAGCGGCCCGACCGTCGACCCGGGGGGCGTCTCGTTGGACGGGATGATCGAGTCACCGATGCAGCCCTTGTAGCTGGTGGTGCCGACGAAGATGTTCGGCCAGTGCCATTGCTCGTTGGAAAGGGCCGCCGAGGCGTCGGAGGGGCACGACAGCGCGTCGAGCTGCCGACCGACAAAGTCGCGGATGTCACGCCGGCCCATGCCGCGGCCGTTGCCGTTGATGGCGAAGTCGCCTGTGAAGCCGGGCTCGAGCGCGTCGCGTAGAGCCTGCTCTTCGATCTGAGGGAGGATCTCGGGGACCCAGCCCCGGCCGCTCCAGCCGTTGCCCCCGTTGGAGGTCTGCCGCGATCCGCCCGTTGGGCCGATCCACTCGCCTTGGATGTCGAACTCTTCCTCCCACTGGCCAACGCTGGTCGGGAACCGCTTGTTGGCGTCGTGGTAGGTGAGCGTTGCCAGCGCGAGCTGCTTGAGCTTGTTGGAGCAACTCATCCGCCGGGCCGCCTCGCGTGCCGCTTGCACCGCCGGCAGCAGCAGCGCGACGAGGATGCCGATAATGGCGATCACCACCAACAGCTCGACAAGCGTGAAGCCGCGGCGGCGGTCAACGCGGCGGCCGCTGGCCGGGCGTGGGTAACGACGGGCTGGCATGGGCAGGTGCTCCTTCTAACGTGAGTGATTGGCCGCGGCGGGGCGGCCCGACCCCGCCTACCCGGCGGGGGCGCCGACGCCGCAGTCATGCCGTTGGTCGCGCGCGAACCGACGCGCCGCGG
>JBCCZD010000111.1:0-12239 GCA_039188275.1 Planctomycetota bacterium | reverse complement strand
GAACTCTGGTTCAATCTCAACGCGCGGATGGATTTTGCGAACATCACGCCCGACGTCGAGCAGTGCGTCGCGGAGAGCGGCGTCCGCGAGGGGATGGTGTTGGTCAACGCGATGCACATCACCGCGAGCGTCTTCATCAACGACGACGAGCCCGGCCTGCACAGCGACTACAAGCGCTGGCTAGAGCAGCTTGCGCCGTTCGACGCCGGGACGGACCCCGCCAGCGGTGGCTACCACCACAACCGCACCGGCGAAGACAACGCCGACGCGCACCACAAGCGGCAGGTCATGGGACGCGAGGTTGTGGTCGCGATCACCGACGGCCGACTCGACTTCGGCCCTTGGGAACAGGTCTTCTACGGCGAGTTCGACGGCCGGCGGAGGAAGCGGGTGCTGGTGAAGGTCATCGGCGAGTAGGGCGGCCGAGCCTCCTACCCGGCGCCGCACGCGGGCCTAGACTCTTGCATGCTAGGTGACCTGCTCAAGCGGTGGGCTGACTGGACCGGCGACCGGGGCCTCGACCAGGCAATCCGGGGCGAACTACGCCGGCTTAGTCTTGCTTCTCATGCCGCGACGACCAAGCGGGTCCGGCTGGTTGCGGTCGAACGCCCCGGATGGGTGCAGGTGCGTCGGTTTCAGGTCGACACGTTCGATCAAGACAAGAACCCGCTGTCCCTGCTGGGACTCGCACGCGACGACGGCCGCAAGGCCCGCATCGAGGTGTTGTTGACTCGCGACGCCGCCGAGCTGAAACAGCGGCTCGACGAGTGGTCGGAAGGGCTTATCCGCCGTGGTTGACTCGTGCGGGGTTCCTCCGGATCGCCCCCACCGCCACCGCGGCGACCAAGAGAAGAGCTTGCGGTGGCTCCGGTGTGGTCGCCGGCGAGGCGGCCGACGCTAGCGGCGGCGAAAAGATGTTGCGGTTGAAGTTGTCCCGCCAGACCAAGTAGTCCGCCGGCGTGTAGTCGGTCCCGAGGCCGTCTCGCCAAACCGTGTAGTCGGCCGCGGTGACGAAGCCGTTTCCGTCAAAGTCGCCTGGCACTTCCGGGATGACCACGGTGTAGCCGAGCGTTTGCTCGAACGTGTTGCCGCCGACGCCCTGGCCGTTGCCGACGACAGAGATCGAGAGGAAACGCTGTCCGAGCGACTGCGTGTTCAGAGAGACCTGGATATCGATCGGCTCGCCGTCAGCGAGATCGGTCCCCGCGAACGTCTGGAACTGCCCGTCAAACACCGTGACGGTGTAGTCGAGTTCGTCGGCGCCGTTAGGCGCCACGACACCGGCCGCGTTCTCAATCCGGAGCGTCAGCGACGCGTCGCTCAACCAATCGACCTCGGTTGGCACATCGACCAGTGACGCCGAGAAGACAGCGGGGAGTTGGTAGTCAGCCACCACCGGCAGGTGATCGGACGCGTTGCGGAGAGCGGACAGCACTTGGCTCTTGGTGTAAGTCGGGTCCGAGCCGAAGTCGAACTCCACGGTATTCAATCCGCTGTTGATGACGCGGTTGTACGTCGTGCCATTGTTTCCGAACGTGCGGTAGGAGCCGGCGATAAAGTCGAGCCCCTCCCCGTCAAACCACTCGCCACTCGGGAGTTGAAAATCGAACCGGTCATCGACGTCATCGCCACTGTGCGTGTGGACGGGGGCGGCGGCCGCGTTGTTCTTCCATATCGCGGGCGCAATGTCCGCGACGGGGTCGAAGGCCTGCGCGGGGCCGCTCGCGAGGAGCGTCTGAAACGCGGGCTCGGCGGGATCGCCTGAGTTGCCCGCGGTGCCATCGTTCCGGAGGTTGAAATCCCCGGCGAAGATGACGTGGGCGCCCTCCCCAAGTGCGTCCGCGTCAGCGCGAAGATTGATCGCTTCAGCAGCCCGCTTGCCGGGGTCATCGGACTCGGTGCCCGCTTTGAAATGGCTGTTGTAGATGTAGAACTCGGCGCTGCTGTCGTAGCCGACCGGGCTGAACTTCGCGCGGTGTGCTTCTCGCGGAGGGGTTAGTCCGCCTTGGGAAAGCGGCGCGATGGTCGCCTCCTGCAACAGCTCAACCGTGTCCGTGCGATAGATGGCGCTCTGGCGGATGCTTGAGAACGAAGGCCCCGTTGCGAGCAACGTACGAGAGTAAGCGCCCGATCCGTACATGCCGTTGAGAATGTCAACGATTGCCTGGGTGGTCGTCGTCGGCTCGTCTTGCTCTTGCAACAGCAAGATGTCCACCGGCTTGGCGATGCCGTTTACGGATTCTTCGCCTATCGCCTCGAGAACGATGCCCAACGCGGGGTCAGGCGTGGCCGTTAGCGTGTTGTACGTAACGATACGCAGCTGGGCTGCAACCGGGGCGCCGGTAGCCAGCAGGACCGCCGCCGACAAGACTGCCTGTTTCACGTACTTCCGCCCGTAGGTGTATTTTCGACCAGCTGCCGTGTTACAAACGTTCCTTATGGTAGTCAACAAGTCAGCACCACGGGATGTTGTCTTGAGTGCTCCGGCTAACGCTGGGCGGGCTGCCACTCTGATCTAAACGACGCCGACGCCCCGTGGATGAGCGTCACTTCGTGGGAAAGAGTCGCTCAATGAATACCTCTCTACTCTTTCTCCAAGCGCTCGCCTCGCTCTACATGACGGGCCTGATCTGGTTCGTGCAGCTCGTTCACTACCCCATGTTTGGCGACGTTCCGGCTGAGAGCTTCACGGAGTACGAGCGTATCCACCAGGCACGCACGACGTGGGCGGTGGGGCCGCCGATGTTGGTGGAATTGTTTACCGCCGTGCTGATGTTTTGGTTCCGACCGGAAGGCGTGCCCGCCTGGACGCCTTGGGCGGGGCTGGCGTTGCTGCTGCTGGTCGATGGCTCGACGGCGTTGTTCTTCGGGCCGCAGCACGGTCGGCTGTCGGCCGGCTTCGATGCGACGCTGCACCGACAGCTTGTCGACTGGAACTGGGTCCGGACGTTCGGCTGGACCGCCCGCGGCGTGCTGCTGCTGTGGGCGATCCGCCAAACGCGTTGAGGAGCTTAACGCCCCCCACGGTCGTTCAATCGGGAAGCCTCAGCTTGGCTCCGCGGTAGGTGATCTCTTTCGCGCCCTCGTAGCGCTTGGCAAGCTTAGGAAGGTCGCCGGCGTGGCCGAGCACGATCACGGCGTCGCCGGCGGCGAGCGGGCAGTCGGCCGGTGGGTCGATGACGATCTCGCCACTTCCCCGACGGACGGCGACGATCAAGAAACTCTGGTTTCCCTTGAGTTCGATGTCGCTCACCTTCTGCCCGTCGAGGGGCGAGCCGGCCGTGACGTCCAGCTCGTCGAGCTTGAGGCCGATCTGCTCGATCTCGTGCTGGATCTCGCTGGTTCCGCCGGCGGCGCCCAAGAGTTGCTCGGCGCCCGGCTGGGTGATGAGCTGGGCCATCCGCTGCCCGCCGATGACCGCGGGCAGGACGACCTTGTTCGCCCCGCTGCGGATGAGTTTCTTCTCGGTCGACGGGTTTTCCGCTCGGGCGATGATCTGGACGTCCGGGTTCAGCTCCCGCGCCGTGAGCGTGATGAAGACGTTCGCCGCGTCGTCGGGCAGGACGGTCGCCAGCACCCGTGCACGCGCGACGCCCGCCCGCTCGAGCACGTCTTCTTCCACGGCGTTGCCCTCGATGACGAGCATGCCCGCCGCCTCGGCGTCGTTGAGCTTCTCCTCGTCTTGGTCGACCACGACAAACGCCGCCCCGGATCGCTTGAGCTCCGCCGCTAGGATCCGCCCCGCGCGGCCGAACCCGCACAGGATCGTGTGCCCCGCGAGTTCTTCGATGCCGCGGGTCATCCGCCGCTGGTTGATCGCCCGGTTGATCTCGCCTTCCATCACCATCTGTATGAACCCTCCCGCGATGTAAATGACGCACCCGTAGCTGACGACGATCAGCATCATCGTCATGGTGCGGAGTTCGATCGAATCGACCGGGCCGACCTCGCCGTAGCCGACGCCGAAGATCGTGATCACCACCATGTAAACCGCGTCCGAGACGGTCCACTCCTCGTGCGAGGCGTAGACCGCCGCGGCCAGGGCGCAGGTCGTCAAGAAGAAGGCAACCGTCGAGAGCAGGCGTTTGAGCGGAAGTTGCACAGCGGTCCCGTGCGGGGCCCGGGGGTTGGGCTCGCGGTCGAACAAGTGGGGCGCCGCCTAGCGAGCGGCATTTTGGCGGGCGGGGCACCGCTTGTCGAGCGCGGTCCGTGGCGGGCCCCGCTCAGCCGTTCCGCCAGTTCTTGGCCGCCAGCACGTTGGTGAGCACCAGCACACCCAGCGGCGACAGCGGGAACACCATCACCGACAACCGGAGGAGCCCCTCGATCGGCGGCCCCACCGGCGGGATCAACCCGGTCTCGATGGCGAACGACGCCATGAAACCCACCTCCGCCAAGAGCACCAAGCCCGTCACCGCGAGCATGATCCGCCACGGCTTGGGGTGCTGAAACTTGAAGCTCATCGCCAGCGGCAACGCCGGGATGCCGATCGCGACGGCGAGCAGCAGGAATGCGAAGCTGCCGGTCACGGCGTTCGCGATGATCAGCCCGACAACCAGCGTGAACAACCCGCCAACGACCAACGCCTCGGTCTTCTCGCGCCGGTTGAGCGCCATCCGGGCGAAGGGGTGCGCCAGCAGCGTCGCGTTGCCCAGCGGCTGGATGAACCACGTCATGACGCAGAACGCCGCGTACAGGTAGGTGACGGGCATCAGGACCGGCGCCCATTCGGGGTAGGCCTCGGCGGCGCCGCGGACGGCGCGGTTGACGAAGAACAGCCCGACGATAATCGCCATTTGCGCCCGGCCGGTCAGCTTGGCCATCCACAAGAAGTAGGCGAGCACCCACCGGTAGACGGGGAACTTCGCCTTGATCGTTTCGAGCACGCCGACCCGCGCCCACTCGAGCGACGGGTCGAGCCGCAGCGCCTCGCGGAAGTGCCGCTCCGCCTCGTTGAGCTGGTTGCGCTCGAGGTGGCTCCAGCCGAGGTTGGCGTGCGAGCTGGCGTCGTTGGGGTCGACCTCCAACGCCGCCCGCATGTCGTCGAGCCCGGCGCCCGACCGGCCGAGCCCGCGGTTGGCGAGCGAGCGGAGGTTGATCGCCTCGAGGTTTTCTGGGTCGATTGCGAGGGCGCGGTCGACGTCCTCCAGCGACCTCCGCCAGTGCTTCCGCTGAGCGTGCACCGCCGCGCGGGCGGAGAACGCGTCGTCGTTATCGGGGTCGAGCTGGATCGCCTCGGTCAGCACCCGCTCCGCGGCGTCGAGGTCGTTGCGGCCCAGCTCGACCCGGCCAATCAGGTGGCGGATCGGGGCCGAGTCGGGCGCCGCGGCGATCGCCTGCCGCCCGTGCTCACTCGCCTCGCGGTGGGCGTCCCGCCGCGAAAGGCAGAGCGCCATCAGGGCGTGGGTCCAGGCGTCGTCGGGGCTGTGCGCGAGCGACTGCCCCAGCTCCCGCTCCGCGTCGGCGTAGCGGTTCTGCTCGATGAGCAGTTGGGCGCGTTGCAAGTGGGCGGTCAAACGAGGACTCCGAACAGACGCAGCAAGAGGAATCCCACAACCGCCGCTGGCAGCAAGATGGTGAGCGCCACGAGTGGCAGCAGCAGGAAAATCGTCAGCAGCGGGCCCGCGCCCCGGACGATGCGAGCGACCCACCGCCGGGCGCCGTGGTAGCGGATCGCCTCACGCGGGTTGACCCGGAAGAGCAATTCGCGGGCGGTTTGGTGCCCGGCGTCGCTCCGCAACACCTCGCGGTAGTGCTTCGCCGCCTCGGCACGCCGCCCGCGTACCTGCTGCAGCCAACCGAGGTTCAGTTGGCTCTGACGGCTCTCCGGCTCGATCGCAAGCGCCCTCTGGTAGCACTGCTCGGCCTCGTCTTTTTTGCCGAGCAGGGCGAGCGCATCGCCGCGAGCGTTGAGCGCGCCGACGTGCTCCGGGTAGAGTCGGAGCGCATGGTCGGCGTGGGCGAGCGCCGTGCCGTGCTCGCCGGTTTGAATGCGGATGTCGGCCAACAGTTGGAGGTGATCGGGGTCGTCCGGGGCGATGGCGACCGCCGCCTCGGCCGCTTTGGCGGCCGCCGCGTGTTGATCGGCCGCGTAGTAAACCCAGGCGAGCAGGTTGAGCGCTCGATCGTTACACGCATCGACCCGCAAGGCCTCGAGGCACGCGTCCCGCGCCGCTTGCCGTTTGCCTTGGCCGAAGGCGGCGTGGGCAACAAGCTGCCACGCCCACGGGTCGTCCGGATCGGCGGCCACGGCCCGCCGGGCCATCGCCTCCGCCCGCTCATGCTGCCGGAGTTCCAGCAGATGCCAGGCGCGTTGCGAGAGGGGGTCGTCCTGCACGGCTGGGCTCACTGGGGTGAGGCTCCTTCACCCGATCCACTTCAGCACGTCGTCGTACAGCCCGCCTTCGTTGGCGTACAACGCGTAGTTTTTGGCGGAGCTGAACCACTCGCCGGTGGTCGGCTTGTGGCTCTTGCTGGCCCGCAGCAGGTCTTTGCCGGTGATCGGCTGCGGGGGCAGGCCCTTCTTGATGCTCTCGGTCAGCTTGGCCTCGACCGCCAGGTCGACTAGCGCCTTGAGGTCGGCGCCGGAGTACTTGGGGGTCTTCTTCGCCAGGTAAGCGTAGTCGATGTCCTTGATCGGTTTGCCGTCGAGGTGCAGGAAAAGAATGTCGGCGCGGGCGCCCTCGTCGGGCGGGGGGACGAACAGCACGCGGTCGAACCGGCCGGGCCGGCGGAAGGCGGGGTCGACGTGCCAGGGGGCGTTCGTCGCCGCGAGGATGAGCACGCCCTCGTTCGAGTGCTCGACCCCGTCCAGTTCGGCGAGGAACTGGTTGATCATCTGCCGCTGGCCGCCGCCCCGCAGGTCGCTCCGCTTGGCGCCCAGGGCGTCGACCTCGTCGAAAAACAGCACGCACGGCGCATTGGCCCGCGCCTGCTGAAAGACCTGGTGCAGCTGCTTCTCGCTCTGCCCGATGTACATGTCGAGCACGTCGTTGATGCCGATCGACAGGAACCCGGCGTTGATCGTCCCGGCGGTCGCCCGCGCCAGGTAGGTTTTTCCGCAGCCGGGCGGGCCGTACATCATGATGCCGCCGCCCACCTTCTTGTCGTACGCGGCGTAGACCTCCGGGTGCTGCATCGGGTAGATAACCTTGACGCGGATCTCTTCCTTCAATTCGGCCATGCCGCCGACATCACCGAACGCGATCTCCGGCTCCTCCACCTCGTTGTCGAAGTCGTCCGCCGCGTCGTCGGAGAGGTTCAGCTGCCGGCCGTCTCGCACGCCCAGCTCCGGGTCGTAGGGCTCGTCGGGCGTCGCGGTGACGCCGAGCCGGTCGGAGAGCTCAGAGTCTGCCGCCTGCGGGTCTGCCTCGAGCGCCTGCTTGTACCGGGTCACGGCGTCTTCGACCCGCCCCTCGCTCAGGCAGAGCCGGGCGTACAGCACGCACGCCTCGGCGGCAGGGTCGCCCGTGTCGAGGAGCGACTCGAGGATCACCGCCGCCTCGCTGAGGTGGTTGTCCTGGAAGTAGGCGTCCGCGAGGCGTAACTTCACGTCCGCGTCGGCGGGGGCGTCGTCGAGTAGTGTGCGGTACTCCGCGACCGCCTCGCCATAGCGGCCCGCTGCGAAGAGGGAATCGGCCAGGTGCCTGCGGAGCGGGGCGTTGTCGGGCGAGACGGCTAGGGCGGCGCGTAGCGACTCGATCGGGTCGGTAGGCATGGGCATCGGGGCGCTCAGCGGGCGGGCAATCGGGGGGCGAGGCGAGACCGGGGTAGCCGCATCGTAGACGGCTCGGGCGGGGCAGACAAACGTGCGGAGGGGGGCGGCGTGAACACCGCCGGCAACGGTGATTGGCGAACCAACCTTGAGAGCGATCGGCGGATCTCCTACCCTCCGCCACCACTTAGTCCCCCAAACAGCCCCTAAGCAGCCCCCGGTCCGCCCGCGACGAGCGCCGAGCGGGCCGGCCCAACCGGAGCCCCAAAACCGATGAAAACCCTGCTCGCCACGCTCACTCTCGCCGCCGGCCTCTTGCTCGCGCCCTCGGGTGCTGCATCGGCACAGTCGGCCACGGCTTCCAACACCCAACCGGCCGCCCAGCCGACCTACGCCGTCGGCGACGTGCACCGCGAGTCGAGCCGCGTTTACGCGTTTGTCGACAAGGGGAGCATGATGGGGCACACCCACGCCGTGACCGGCGGCCTCCGCAGCGGCCGGCTACTGCTCGGCGCCTCGCAGAACGCCGGCCTGATCGTGATCGACATGAACAGCTTCGAGGCAGACACCGAGCAGGCACGCCGCTACGTTGGCCTTGAGGGGACCACGGCCGAGTGGATGCGCAAGCAGGTCAACGAGCACATGCGGGGAGAAACAGGACTCGACGTCGCGAAGTACCCGACGGCGTCGTTCCGTGTCGACTCCGCGTTGCCGCTAAGCCAGCGGAGCGCCAACGGGTATGAGCAGTACGAGCTGGTCGGCGCGTTCACGCTTTTCGGCCAGACCCGACCGCTGAAGGTGGTTGTCGAGACGCGAATCGAGAACGGCTGGCGGAATGTCCGCGGCGCGTTCGCCGTCAAGCACACCGACTTCGGGCGGAAGCCGTACTCCAAGGCGTTCGGCGCCATCAAGATCGCCGACGAGGTGAAGATTTGGGGAGACCTGTGGGTCGCCCCCGGCGTCGCGACGGCGTCTGCGACTCAGCAGCAGGGCGCCCGCCGTTGAGTGGCGTACGGGCTAGAGCCGGCAGTTGGCGATGCCGGTCTCGAGGATTGCTTCGGCCCCGAGGGCCTCAAGCCGCTCCATGATGGCGATCACTTCGCCCCGCTTGACCATCGCTCGGATGCTGTACCAGCCGGGGCGTTCGAGCTTGTTGACCGTCGGGCTGCTGAAGCCGGGCGTGATGCCCTCCGCGTCGGTGAGTTTCGCCTCGGGGACGTTGTACTCAAGCAGCGAGTAGCTACGCGAAGTCACCACGCCTTCGAGCCGGCGGACGATGCGGTCGCAGACGGCCGCGTGGGCCGTGCGTGGGTTTTGGATCAGCACGGTTTCGTAGCTGCCGATCGTGTCGAGGATACGTAGCCGGTTGGCGGCGAGCGTGCTGCCGGTCTCGACCAGGTCAACGATCGCGTCGGCCACGCCGAGGTCGATCATCACTTCGACCGATCCGGTCAGTTCCACGGCATGGGCGGTCGTGCCGTGCTGGTTGAGGTAATCGCGCGTAACATTGGGAAAGCTCGTGGCGATGCGGTCGCCGGCGAGGTCCTTGGGCGTAACGACCGGGCTCGCCTCGGGCACGCAGATCGCGAGCCGGCAGTTGCCCATCCCCAGTTTGAGCCGCGTGGTGACGTCGACCGGGGTGTTGTCGATCCGCGCCTCGGAGACAAGGTCGCTGCCGGTGATGCCCAGGTCGATAGCCCCCTCGGCGCACAGGACGGGGATATCGTCGGTGCGCAAGAAGGTGATATCGATCGGCAGCTCCGCGTCGGAGGCGCTGCCCGGCGCCGGCCCGCCGAGCGGCTTCACGCGGGCGAACAGGGCACGGTCCTGCCGGCGGAAGCGGAGGCCGCCGTCCTTAAGGAGCTCTCCCGCCAGTTCGGCCAGCCGGCCCTTGCTGGGGACGCCGATCCGGAGCGTGTCAGTCATCGCCTCCCTCCGCTTGCTTGCGAGATGCTTTCTCGTCGAGCCCCGAGACGCCAAACCGGCGGGCGAGCTCCGCCTCGACCTCGGCGAGGTCAACTCCCCGCCAACGGAGCAGCACCATCACGTGGTAGAGCAAGTCGCCCGCCTCGTAGAGGAAGTGCTGTCGGCCGAAGTCCTCCGGCTCGTCGGCGGCCTCGACCAGCTCGGACGCCTCTTCAATGACCTTGCCGGCAAGCACCTGGAGTTCGCCTTCGAGCAGCCTGGACGTATACGACTTTTCGCTGGGGCTCGCAGCGCGTTCGCGGATGGTCGCCTCGAGGGCGTCCAAGGGACGGGCAGCCGCGTCAATGCCGCCCGGGGCGGTGCGGTCGGCTTCGGGCATCGGCGTGCGGTTCCCAAGGGGGGCGGCCAAGACAAGAATAGAGCCGCACCGGTTACGGCAAGTCCCGGCGGTGGCCCGGTTGCGGCAGCGCAGCGACGGCCCGATGCCGACGCCAACGCGACCCAGGCAAGAGCACTAGCCTAGGCGGCTGGCGACCGATCATCAATGACGGGCCAAGCGAATCCACCGCTGGCCCCGGGAACGCTAACGACCTCACTATGAGCCCCCCCGACCCCGAAAGCTACTGGTGCCTGACCGGCGTTACCGCAACCGGCAAAAGCGCTATCGCGGTCGCCCTCGCCCAACGGCTCGACGCGGAGGTGCTGTCGCTCGATTCGATGGCGGTCTACCGAGGCATGAATATCGGCACCGCCACGCCGACGCCCGAGCAGCAGGCCGCCGTGCCGCACCACCTAATCAACCTCATCGCCCCCGACGAGGAGTTTAGCGTCGCCCAATGGCTCGAGCTCGCGCAAGCCAAGATTGACGAAGTCCGTGGGCGGGGCAAGCTGCCGCTCTTCGTCGGCGGAACGCCGCTCTACCTCAAGTGCCTTTTGCGGGGGCTCTTCGAAGGCCCCCAAGCCGATTGGGAACTGCGTCAGGAGATCCAAGCTGAACTCGAGGCCCACGGCGCCGAAGCGCTGCACGCCCGCTTGGAGCAGGTCGATCCCGTTGCGGCGTCGGCGATTCATCGCAACGACACCCGGCGCATCCTGCGCGCCCTTGAGGTTTACCGGGCGACCGGCGAGCCGATTAGCCACCAGCAGATGGAGTTCGAAGACGCCCGGCCCGCGGAGGAGTGCCGCGTCTTCGTCTTGCAACGCGACCGGCCAACGCAGCACCGCCGGATCGAGCAGCGGGTCGACGCGATGATCGACGGCGGCTTAGTCGAAGAGACCCAGGCGCTCGTCGCCGACGGCAACGGGCTCGGCCGGACCGCCCGCCAAGCGGTCGGCTACCAAGAGGTGCTCGACTACCTGGCCGGCGAGCACGACCTGGCCCGCGCGGCCGAGCGGACCAAGGCCCGCACCCGTCGATTCGCCAAGCGGCAAGGAACCTGGTTCCGCAGCCTGAGCGAGTGCCGATTCGTTGAGTTAACCGACGATGGCACAGCCGAGGCGATCGCCGATCGGGTCGCCAAGGCGGGTGGCGCCGGTTGAGCGGGTTGCATCGATTCGGGTGCAAGGCGGGCAGGCCCAGGCGGGCCTGACGAACCGAAAGGCGCGGCCCGGCGAGGTAGAGTTGCAAAAAGGCATCACGCGACACCCACCCACCACTCCCGCCCCTTCGTATTCGTTATGGACCGCCGGTCCTTCGCTCTTGGCCTCGGCGCCCTCGCCACGACCAGCGTCGCCTCCACAGCCCGCGGCGCGCTGCTAGGCGACCTATCGATAGGAGTCATCAATGCCGCGCTCGGCGACGGCGCGCGGTACGTCCCCAATCGGCCAGAACCCGCCCGCGTGGTCGAGCACTGGCGGGCCGTCGAGAACAGCACCTGGCGGTGGCTTGAGCGTGCCGAACTCGCCGACGGCGTCTGGCGCGCGACCGGCATGACGCTCCCGGTGCATCGAGGAACCGGCCACCCAATCAGCGGCCGCGACTGCGCTGACTACGTACTGGCGTGTGCAGCGCCAAGCGGCCTGCAAGCCGCGCTGCTCCGCCCCGACCTGACGAGCGGTCCAACCGACTACTGCCTGGTCCGCGAGGGCGCCGCCCCCGGCCCAATGCCGATGCCCCAACGCAAGGCGCGGCACGGCCGACCGCCCAGCCGCTGGGCCCGCGATCTAAGCCCCGCCGAGCTCCGGGCGTGGCTAGCGTCGTTCGATCCGCCGCGGGCTGACGTCTCAGGCATGACGTTCGCCGAACACCTAACCCGCGACCACGGCTTCGCCATTGAACAGGTCGCCCGGCTCAACGACCGCGAGCAAGCCAAACTCCACGGCGCCGCCCACCGCGGCTACTGACGCCGGGGCGTGCGAACAAGGACCTGGCGGCGACGACCTCGAGGTTGTGAGAAACGGACCCCGCGCGCAGAAACCCTTCGCAGCACGGCGATATCCCAGCACTTCCGGACACCGATGGGCTCTGGGTAATAGCCCCACAGGAGGTCCGAGGTGCGAGATTCAACCAACGAGCAGAAGTCTAGCGGTCGTCGTTTTAGCGAGGAATTCAAGCGGGACGCGGTGCGTCTGGTGGTGAGCGAGGGGGACACGTTCCGCT
>JBCCZD010000110.1:0-12243 GCA_039188275.1 Planctomycetota bacterium | reverse complement strand
CTTCTTCCGCCCCGCTGCCGAAAGCACGTTGCTAACCTGCGGGGGCGAGACCTCAATCCCCTTGGCAGCAAGCGCCTTGGTGACCGCCGTAGGGCCCTCGGAAGGGTGCGCCGCCGCGTAGTCGCGGATCGCTTGGCTCTTGTTAACCTTCTTTGTCTTTACGGCCGCTTTCTTTGGCACGGCTTTTTTGGGAAGTGGCTTCTTCGTTACTGCCTTCGCCATAGTGACTCCTCGAGAGAATAGTAACCGCCGCGTACGATTAAGCAGATCGACCAGTGTAAAAACCCTAGCTGAGTCTGTATACCCAGATAGCAAAGATTCTCATCAGGTACTTCGTGTGTCTTGTCGTCTTGATCGTTTGTAGCGGCGGTAGCGAACTACTGATGGCTGCGTGGTAAATCAACACTCGGGATCAGCTTTGCTCTACGTTGGCCAGCCTCCCGTTGGTAGCGCTCGGTTCATTGGCGGCGCAGGGATCAATCGTGGCGTTGGCCGACTTTCGGCCGCCCGTAGGCGATTACTTGGGGCGTAGGATGCGGGCCGAGCGATTATCGACCATAACCTCACTACAGACTGGTACATGATTCGGGGGGAGACCAAGACCCCGGGCCGACTATTGATGTTTGCGCTAGCAACTTGACCCAGGTGCGCAACTTTAGCGGCAAAAACCGGCACTCCCGTTGGTCGACCTGTCGCTTTGCTTGCGCATGCGTCAATAATGGGAGCCCTGGCTCCGTGAGACAAAAACTCGTCTCGGGGCTTCATGGACAGCGCAACTATCAATAAAGTCGGTTTGCGTCGTGGGAGCCAAGCTCTAACCGAGCGAATGGCGACATAGACCGGCTGAGGCGTAACCCGGCCTCGCGGGGCGCCGCCTGTTAAAAAACAGGCGCCTTAGCGCTGCTCGATCGA
The DNA here is from genome assembly GCA_039188275.1 of Planctomycetota bacterium. Taxonomy (GTDB): domain Bacteria; phylum Planctomycetota; class Planctomycetia; order Pirellulales; family Lacipirellulaceae; genus JBCCQL01. Next base: position 11,331 of record JBCCZD010000110.1, on the reverse strand, counting down.
ACCGTGACGAATCACCGTTGAGGAAATTGCTATGGCGTGGCTCTTTGAGCGGACCGTCGAGTGCGCGGCATGGGTAGCGATGCTCGTGGCTTGGGTGTCGCTTCTTCTCGCCGGGTACTGGCTCTTCCGCTGGTTCGGCACGCTTCAAACCAGCGAGCCGGATCACCAATTCATCCGTGACGCCGCGAAGGCGGCGGGGGCGTTCGTCGCGTTTTCCGTCGGGTTGGGCGCGTTGGCCTGTGTCGACCGTTTCTTGTTTGACGCCGACGAGGACGCCGTCAACGACGACTGAAGCCCGGCGGCGGGTTCCGCCGCTCGGCGGCGATTCGTACCATGCTGGCGGGCGTTTGCCCGCGCTCGCGTCCGGCTTGGGCGCCCGAGGGGATGGCGCCGAACGGGCGCCGCGCGACCTATGCGAATCGTAGTCTTGGGCGCCGGGACGGTCGGTCGATCGATCTCGGCCCTGCTCTGCCAATACGGGCACAGCCTGACGGTGGTGGACTCCTCCGCCGACCGGGTTCGGCAGCTCAACGAGACGCTCGACGCCCGTGCGATCGAGGGCTCCGCCTCGCAGGCGAGCATCCTGTTCCAGGCCGGCATCGGCAGCGCCGACCTCTGCCTGGCGATGACCGGCAGCGACGAGGTGAACCTCATCGGCGGCAGCATGGCCTCGGCGATGGGCGCCCACCGCAGCGTGGCGCGGGTCTACGCCCCCGTGTTCCGCGACCTCAGCACGTTCGACTACCGTCGCCACTTCGGCATCGACCGCCTGATGAGCGTCGAGCAGCTCACGGCGATGGAACTCGCCCGCCGCATCCGCCACCCGGGCTCCGTCGCGGTCGAGAACCTGGCGGGCGGCAACGTCGAGGTGCACGCGATCGAGGTCGGCGCCGGCATGAAAGGGATCGGCATCGCGCTAAAGGACCTGGCGCTGCCGAAGGGCGTCCGCGTTGGCTCGATCACCCGCGACCAGCAGCCCCGCATCGCGACCGCCGGCGACCAGCTTCAGCCGGGTGACCGGATCACGCTGATCGGCAAGGGGGACGAGTTGGTCAAGGCCAAGGCGCTGTTCCGCACCGAACCGCCCGAGCGGCAGAACGTCGTGATCGCCGGCGGCGGCGAGACCGGCTACCACCTCGCTATGGCGCTCGAGGGCCGTCGCTGCCGGGTGACGCTGATGGAGAGCGACCGCGCGCGGTGCGAGTTCCTCGCGAGCCACCTGACGGAGTCGACGGTCGTCCACCGCGACGCGACTCGGCGGATCGACCTCGAAGAAGAGCGCGTCGGCTCGGCGAGCGTGTTTGTCGCCTGCACCGGTGACGACGAGAACAACATCGTCGCCGCGGTCGAGGCCCGCGACATCGGCGCCGGGCAGGTGATGTCGCTGGTCGGGCGGCCCGACTACGCCCAGGTGGTCGGCCGGTTGGGCATCGACTTCGCCGTTAGCCCGCGCGAGGTGGTCGCCAAGCAGGTGCTCGGCTACCTGACGACCGGCGCCGTGGTTTCGCGGACTAGCCCGAGCGAATCTTCGACGCTCGCGATCCTGGAACTCGATGTCCAGGCCGAGTCGCCGGCGACGCGCCACGTCCTGGCCGACCTCCCGCTGCCCGACCAGTGCCTGATCGTCGCTTGCGTGCGTGAGGGCTACGCCAGCGTGCCCGGCGCCGGGGACCGCTTCCTGCCGGGCGACACGGTCGTGGCGCTTGTAGCGGAGGATTCGGAGAAAGAGGCCGTGACGCTCTTCGAGAGCTAGGCTTATCGGGTCCCCGGTCTGTTCCCGTCCGTCTGCCCCGCGTGCCGCCTCCGCAATGAACCTCCGCCTTGTCGCTCGACTGCTCGGGACGATCGCCTGGCTGATCGGCGGGGCGATGGCGTTCAGCCTGATTTGGGCGTTCCCTGAAGCCGGCGCCGGGCAGCAGGCCTTCGAGACCCGGGGCTTCTCCGCCTTGCTGGCGTCGATGGCCATCTGCGGCGCCGCGGGCGGGTTGCTCCGCTACCTCGGCCGCGGGCTGCGAGACGCCACGCTCTTCCGCAAGGAGGCGATGGCGGTTGTCGGTCTGAGCTGGGTGCTGGCCACGGTGCTCGGCGGGCTCCCGTTCTACCTCGGCGAAGTCGCCTACCGCGCCGACGCCGCCGGCGGGCCGGCGCCGATGGGCGTCGCCGAGTGCTTGTTCGAGTCGCAGTCCGGCTTCAGCACGACCGGCGCCACGGTGCTCACGCAGATCGAGAACCACGACTGGGTGCCGCGTTGCCTGCTCTTCTGGCGGTCGAGCACGCACTTCTTGGGCGGCCTCGGCATCATCGTCCTGTTCGTCGCCGTCCTCGGCCAAGGGGCGGCCGGCAAGGCGCTGATGCGGGCCGAGGTGCCGGGCCCCAGCAAAGACACCACGCACGAACGGATGCAGCACACGGCGCGCAACTTCGCGGCGGTCTACATCGTGCTGAACCTGGTCATGGCCGTCGCGCTCAAGCTCGAAGGGCCGTCGACCGCACGTGGTGAGATTACCTGGTTCGAGGCGATCTGCCACGCGTTCGGCACGATGGCCACCGGCGGCTTCAGCACGATGGACTCCAGCCTCGGCGGATTCCAGTCGCCGCTGGTCGAGTACACCGTCACCGCGTTCATGGTCTTCGCCGGCATGAACTTCACGCTGATCTACCTCTTCTGCATCGGCAAGTTCGGCCGGCTGTTCGCCGACCTCGAGGCCCGCGTCTTCTTCCTCGTGATCGGCGGCGCCACGGCCGCGATCATGCTGTTCGGCCTCTGGGGCCGGAGCGACTTCGACCCCACCGGCGAGGCCGCGGGGTTCGCCGCCGGCGAGTTGGCGTTCCGGCAGTCGCTGTTCCACGTGGTGTCGGTAGTGACGTCCACCGGTTTCGGCGCCGCTGACTACGACCAATGGTCTAGCGCCTCGCGGGCGATGTTCATCTTCCTGATGTTCGTCGGCGCCTGCGCCGGCAGCACCGGCGGCGGCATGAAGGTGATCCGGCACATCCTGTTCGTGAAGATCATCGGCCGCGAGTTCGAACTCTCGTTCCACCCGTCGGTGGTGCGCCACATCCGTGTCGGCGACGAAACCATCACCGACCCGAACCTCGTCCGCAGCGTGTTGACCTACGTCGGGTTGATCGCCATGGTGTTCACCACGAGCTGGCTCATGGTCGTCGCGATCGAGCCCGCCAGCACCTGGGAGCGGGCCGGCTTCGCGGTCGACAACAAGCTGATGGACTCGGCGTCGGCCGTCGCCGCGACGCTGCACAATATCGGTCCCGGCCTGGGCGTCGTCGGCCCGACGCAGAACTACGCCCTCTTCACCCCGGCGTCGAAGCTGCTGTTCACCGTCCTGATGATGCTCGGCCGGCTGGAGCTGTTCGCCATCTTCGTGCTGGTGCTGCCCAGCTTCTGGCGAACGCGCTAGGCGACCGTAGCCGTGCTAGACTGGGCGTATGGAACCGTCCGAGAGAGCGTCGATCCCCGCCGACTGGCTTTCCGAGTTCGAGGCCGCGTCGCGGCGGCCGCTTGCCCAGCGCTGGCGGTACGCGTTTATCAAGACCTACAAGCCGGTGATGGACGACGCCCCTTACCGGTCGTTCGAGAGCACGGCCGCGTACCGCCAGTGGTGCGAGGCGAATCTCCCTTCTTGGCTCGGGTATGGGCGCTTTTGAATACCGTCAGGCAGAAGAAGTACGCGACGCCTTCTCGCGGCGGGGTGCACGCTACCTCTTTCTTGGCAAGTCCGGCGCAATCCTCCTCGGCTTCCCCGACACGACGCAAGACGCCGATCTATTCGTCGAGAAGTCGCTCGAGAACGGGCGAGCAGTTGTCGCAGCGCTGGATGATCTCGGTTTTGAACTGACGGAACAACAAGCCGCCGAAATTACCCGCGGCAAGGACTTCATCCAGCTAAAGAACGGGCCCTTCGACCTCGATTTAGTCTACGCCCCGGATGGGATCGAACACTTCGAAGACGCTTGGCGTCGGCGCGTTGAAGTCGAAGGGTTCCCCGTCTGCCACCCCGACGACATCATCGCCAGCAAGCAAGCCGCTGGCCGCGCGAAAGACAAGGAATCGCTGCCGAGGTTGATCGCGTTCCGCGATTATTGGGCGCAGCGTCAGTAACCGGCTCCGCTTCCTCATCGTGGGGGCCGCGTCTACACTAGTGTCGTGACGGAGCGAACCCCCGCGACCGCCGACGCGGCTCAGGGGCTGCGGCGGTTGGCCGCCCAATTGGTCGAGCGGGCCGACTTCGCCCGTGTGGCTGAGAGCCTGGAAACGGGCCACAGCGGCACGCTCGGCGGAGTCTGGGGGGCGTCGTGCGCACTCGTGGCGGCGAGCCTCGCCGAGCGGGCGCCGGGTCCGCTGGTGGTGGTGGTGCCCCACCTGGCCGACGTCGACCGCTTCCTGGCGGATTTCCGGCTCTTCTCGCAGGCCTCCGCCGCGGCGTTCCCCGCCTGGCAAGCCGAGCGTGGCGAACGCGTCATCCACGACGAGGTTTACGGCCAGCGGCTGAGGGTGCTCAAGCCGCTTGCCGGAGGAAACAACCAGCCCGTTGTTGTCGTCACCAGCATCCACGGCTTGCTCCAACCCGTGCCGACGCGCGAAACGCTGGCCGAGGCGACGCGGCGGATCGCGGTCGGGGAGGCGCTCGACGAACAGGACCTCGCCCGCTGGTTGGTCGACCACGGCTGCCACCGCACGTCGGCGGTGGAGCTGCCCGGCGAGTTCGCCATCCGCGGCGGCATCGTCGATATCTTCGCCCCCGACGCGTTGCGGCCCTCTCGGATTGAGCTGTTCGGTGACGAGGTGGAATCGATACGCGTGTTCGACGTCGCCACGCAGCGGAGCCGAGAGGCGTCGGCGTCGATCGACGTTACGATGCTCAACCCATCAACCGCCGACCGGGCGCACCTCACCGGCTACCTGCCCGAGGGGACTTGGTTCTTGCTCGTCGAGCCGACCGACTTACAAGAGGAGGGACGGTTCTACCTGGAGCGCGCCGAGCGGCCGCGCGAGATGCACAGCGTCCGCACAACGCTGGCCGAGGTCTACAAGTACCCTTCCGTCACGGCCGCGGGCGTGCCAAGTGGTTCGCTGGAGGAGACGGCGCACCTCGGCTTCGAGTCGGTCGAGCGGTTCAGCGGCGACGTTCAGAAGGTGCGGGGCGAGCTGGAGTCGGTCGCCGGCGGACACACGACCTACATCGTCTGCCCGGCGGAGGCCGAGATCGATCGCCTCCGTGAGCTGTTTGGCGAGCAGGAGTCCATCGGCTACGCCGTCGGCCACTTGAGTGACGGCTTCCGTGTCGTCGGCAGCCAGACGCTGGTGCTCAGCAGCGGCGAGCTGTTCAACCGGCGTGACGCCATCCGCGGCTCGGCGAGGCTCGCCGCGGGGCGGGCGATCGACTCGTTCCTCGAGCTCCGCGAGGGCGACCTGGTCGTGCACGTCACGCACGGCATCGGCCGCTACCGGGGCCTCAAGCTGCTCGACAAGGAGGGCCGGGCCGAGGAGCACCTGGAACTCGAGTACCACGGCGGCACGCGGATCTTCGTCCCCGGCTCGCGGATCGAGCTGGTGCAGAAGTACGTCGGCGGCAAGAAGCTCAAGGTCCCCCTCGCGCGAATCGGCGGGCAGAGCTGGGTCAAGCAGAAGCAGGCGGCCGAGAAGGCGGTCACCGACCTGGCGGCCGACATGCTGGAGCTTCAGGCGAAGCGCGACGCCCGGCCCGGCATCCGCTTCCCCGACGACACCGACTGGCAACGCGAGTTCGACGCCAGCTTCCCGCACGACGAGACGCCCGACCAGCTGTCGTCGATTTCGGAGATCAAGGCGGACATGCAGAGCCCCAAGCCGATGGACCGCCTGCTTTGCGGCGACGTCGGCTTCGGCAAGACGGAGATGGCGATCCGCGCCGCGTTCAAGGCGGTCGACGCCGGCTACCAAGTGGCGGTGCTGGCGCCAACCACCGTGCTGGCCGAGCAGCACCGCCGGACCTTCACCAAGCGGATGGCGGAGTTCCCGTTCGAGATCGCCGCGATCAGCCGCTTCTGCACCGCTAAGGAGCAGCGCGAGATCGTCGCGGCGACGAAGGAGGGCGCCGTCGACATCCTGATCGGCACCCACCGCTTGGCGTCGGCCGACATCGAGTTCCAGAACCTCGGCTTGGTGATTATCGACGAGGAGCAACGCTTCGGCGTGGCGGTGAAGGAACGGCTCAAGGCGCTGCGTGCGATGGTCGACGTGCTGACGATGACCGCCACGCCGATCCCCCGCACGCTTCACATGGCGCTGCTGGGCGCCCGCAGCATCTCGAACCTCGAGACCCCGCCCCCCAGCCGCTTGGCGGTCGAGACGCGCGTCACCCGCTTCAACGACGAGATGATCCGCCACGCGGTCATGCGTGAACTGAACCGCGACGGGCAAGTCTACTTCGTCCACAACCGGATTCAGGACATCGAGGAGGTCGCCCAGCGGCTGGCGGAGATCGTGCCCGAAGTGCGGATCGGCATCGGGCACGGGCAGATGGCCGAGGGGCGGCTCGAGGAGGTCATGACCCGGTTCGTCCGTCACGAGTTCGACCTGCTGCTGGCGACGACCATCATCGAGTCGGGGCTCGACATCCCTAACGCCAACACGATGTTCATCGACGACGCCGACCGCTACGGCCTGGCCGACCTGCACCAACTCCGTGGACGGGTGGGGCGCGACCAGCGGCGCAGCTACTGCTACCTGCTGGTGGACGAGGACAAGCACCTCTCACCCGAGGCGGCCCGGCGGCTGCGGGCGATCGAGGAGTTCAGCCAGCTGGGCGCAGGCTTCGCGCTGTCGATGCGCGACCTGGAGATCCGCGGCGCCGGCGCGCTGCTCGGCACGCAGCAGAGCGGGCACATCGCCACGGTCGGCTACGAGATGTACTGCTCGATGCTCGAGAACGCGGTGCGGCGGATGCGGCAGCTCCCGCCCCGCGAGGTGGTGGACGTCAACGTCGACCTGCCGATCAAGGCCCACCTGCCGGCCAGCTACGTGCCGGACGCCCGCGGCAAGATCGACCTCTACCGGCGGCTGGCACGGATGACGACGACCGAACAGGTGGACGATTTCGGCGACGAATTACTGGACCGCTTCGGCCCGATCCCGGCGCCGGTGGAGCGGCTGCTGGAGCTAGCGCGGCTGCGCGTGTGGGCCCACGCCTGGGGCGTCAACTCGATCCGCCGCGAGGATGATTACCTCGTTTTTGGCTACACCGCACGCGACCGCATCCGCCGACTGGTCCGCGAATCCGGCGGCACGCTCCGCGTCGCGGACGGGGTGAGCGCCTACCTGCCGCTGCCGCCCGAGGCCCGCGGCGAGCCCTCCGGCGAGGGGCTGATTGAGCGGGCCAAAGCGCTCTTGCAGCCGGCCGACGCCGCTGCGTAGTATCCCGCCGCAATTCGTGCCGCCGCGGCGCCGCGGCTAGGAGTTGCCGGCCCCCGCCGGATACTCTTGGGATGGCGAAGCATTGGTCGCTCACGACGGACAGCTCACGACGGACCCGCCGCCTGTGCCTCGACTCATCTCCGCTATCGCCGCCCTCGCCTTGCTGGCCCCGCTCGACGTGTTCAGCCCCGGCCGGTGTGCGGGCCAAAGCGCGCCGCAAGGGTTCTCCGCGCAACCGCAACCGCAACCGCCCACGGCCGCGCAGTCCGGGCCGCCGGTTCAGCCCGAGCCGCCTGTACAGCCCGAGCCGATGGAAGAGTGCGAGGTCATCGCTCGCGTCAACGGGCAGGTGGTGACCGCGTGCGAGGTGCTCTGGCAGGTCAACCTGCTGCTAGAAGACAAGCTCGACCAGATCCCGCCCGACCAGTTGCCCGAGGTCAAGCGGCAGCTCCTCAAGCGGCACCTGATGAGCGCCCTGGACATCAAGATCCTCTACAGCGACTTCCGCCGCAAAGCGCCGACGGCCGACTTGAACGCGATCCACGAGAACCTGTCGAAGACCTTCGAAGAGAAGGAAGTGCCGAAGCTGATGAAGCGGTTCGGCGTCGAGAACGCGCACGAGTTGCCCGCCCGGCTGGCGGAGATGGGGACGTCGATCCGCGAGCAGCAGGCCGACTTCTACCAGACGATGATCGCGCGGAGCTGGATCAACGAGTCGGTCAACATCAACCGCGAGGTGCTGCCCGACGACCTGCTTGCCTACTACCGCGAGCACGCCGAGGAGTACGACTTCCCGACGCAGGCGAGGTGGGAGGAGCTGATGGTCCGCTTCAGCAACTTCCCGTCCAAGTCGGCCGCCTACCGGGCGATGGCGGAGATGGGCAACCTGGCGTACCGCGCGGCGGTCGCCCAGCCGGACAAGAGCCAACCGGCGTTCGCGGCGATCGCCAAGGCCAGGTCGCAGGGCTTCAACGCCGCGGAGGGCGGCCTGAACGACTGGACCACGAAGGGCTCGCTCGCCGACGAGCGGGTCGACGAGGCGTTGTTCACTGTCCCCGTTGGCCAGATGAGCCCGATCCTCGAATCGGACCGCGGCTTCCACATCGTGCGTGTGATCGAGCGGCAGCAGGCGGGCCGCAAGCCGTTCACGGAGGTCCAAAACGAGATCCGCGACAAGATCCTCCGCCGGCGGACCGACCTCGCGTTCGCCGACAAGCTCGACGAGCTCCGCAGCACAGCCCGCATCTGGACCGTCTTCGACGGCGACATCGACTCGGTCGAGTACGCGGCGGCCCGCTCGCCGAAGGCGAAGCGGCGGTAGGTGGCAAAAAGTTGCCACCCGCAGGTGTCAGACTAGGGATGTGGCTCGTAGAGCGTACGATCGCCGCGGCCGAACTCAACCAGCTCCGGGTCGCGGAGCGAGAGTCCAAAGCAGCAGTCGCCTCCGCGGAGCAGGGTCCAGCCGTTGCCACAGTGGACAAAGCGGTGGCGGAGGCTGGTTTGCGATTCAATCGCGGCGACGAAATGCCTCAGCGATAGCTCGGCGCCGGCGAAGGCGACGCTCTTCTCTGCGTCTTCGGGTGCGAACGTCCAGGTTACGGTCACTGGGAGTTCGACCTTGGTGCGCGGCGGGAGCGTTGTGGCGTCGCACAGTTCGGCGAGCGTGTACGCGGCTGCACCGAGTCGGACGGGCTGATCGAGCAGACGATCACATGTCTTGCCGGGCCACAGGCAGGCGGCCGCGAGCACTACCGCCATGAGCGTCGCCTGCACGGCAAGACGTTTGGTCTGACGGTAGCCGCCTTCGGCGTGGTTTGCCCACAGGAAGGCTCCCCAGCCGACCAAGCAAAGCAAGTTCAACAGCGTAACGCACCACGCCGCGAGGCCGCCGAGCAGCAGGGTGACCGTCAAACGACGGGCGAGCGATCTCATGTCACCGCTTCGTCCTGTAACGTCGCCGCTATTCCCGACCCAGCGACAAGCCTCGCGAGCCGCTCACTCTCGGCCGCACGTCGCGAGCAAGTCTTCTTTGCCGACGCGGTGGCAGAAGTCGCCAAACGATTCGCCGCCGGTGCGGTCGGACTTAAAGAGCTCGAAGACCGGCTTGAGCGTCGGCACAACGTCGTCTTGCGGCACCATGTCCTTGTAGACCCAGTTGAGGCGGTGGCCCAGGCGGCTGCCGCCCAGCAGCAGCGTGTACTTGCCCCTCGCCTTGCCGACCAGGCCGATGTCGCTGTTGTAGGGCCGCGCGCAGCCGTTGGGGCAGCCGGTCATGCGGGTCGTGAAGTCCTCGTCCGCCAGGCCGAGCTCGGCGAGCAGGGCGTCCAGGGCGTCCATCATCGTCGGCAGGTAGCGCTCGCTCTCGGTGATCGCCAGCCCACAAAGTGGCAACGCGGGGCAGGCCATCGACCACCTCCGCGCCTTGCTGATCTCCTCCGTAAGCGGCACGCCGTGCGACTTGAGGATCGCTTCGAGCCGCGGCTTATCTTCCTCGGCAAGGTCGCAGAAGATGAGCCCCTGGTGAGCGGTCAGCCGCAGCGGCGGGGCGAGCGTGGCGCCGACCTCGCGCAGGGCCGACTTGAGGCGGAACTCCCCGTCGTCTTTGATCCGGCCGTTCTCGACGTTCAGCCCGTAAAACCACCGGCCGTCGCCCTGCGGTCGCCAGCCCATGCCGTCGTCGTGTCCGTCGACTTTCACCGGTCGGGGCGGCGCCATCGCTTCGCCGAAGTACTCCTCAACCTTCTGCTTGAAGCGGTCGAGCCCCCAGTCGCGGATGAGGTACTTCATGCGGGCGATCTTCCGGTCGGATCGGTTGCCGAAGTCGCGCTGGACTTTCATGATCGCTTTGCAGGCGTCGACCGCCGCCTCGGGCGGAACGAACGCCAGCGGTTGGCCGACCATCGGCGACGTGTTCTTCTTGCTGGGCGTGTTCCCGAAGCCCCCGCCGACCAGGACGTTGTAGCCGACCACCCGGCCCGCGTCGGCGATCGCCAGCAGGCCGATGTCCTGGGAGTAGAGGTCGGCGTTGTTGTCGCCCGGCAGCGCGACGCCCAGCTTGAACTTCCGGGGCAGGTAGGTCGGCCCGTACAGCGGCTCGTGGTCTTGAGGCGTCGCCTCGGCCGGTTTGCCGCCGCCGGCCAGGGTCTTTTCGCCGGTCGCGTCGTCCGTGAGCCAGAGTTCGTGGTAGGCGGTTGTCTGAGGAGCGAGCTTCGCGGCGAGCGTCTCGGCCAGCGCCTGCACCTCGTCGTAAACGGCGTCGTTCTTGTACGGCGCCGGGGAGCACATCACGTTCCTGGAGACGTCGCCGCACGCGGCGAGCGTCGTGAGCTGGGTCTCGTTGATCCGCCGGATGCACCGCTTGAGGTTGTCTTTGAGGATGCCGTGCAGCTGCAGCCCCTGCCGGGTGGTGATGCGGAGCGTTGAGTTGCCGATCTCATCGCACAGGTCGAGTTGGGCGAGGAGCTGCGCGCTGGTGAGCCGGCCGCCGGGGATCGCCGAGCGGACCATGTAGCTGTAGTACCGCCCGCCGGGCACGCCGTTGGCTTTCGCCTCTTTGCGGCGGTCGCGGTCGTCCTGCTCGTAGCTGCCGTGGTGCTTGATCAGCTGGATGCTGTCTTTGCTGAGGTTGGGCTCGCCGTTGACGAGCTCCTCGGCGATGTCGCCGCGCAGGTAGTTGCTAGAGGTCTTGATGCCTTCGACGGCGGAAAGTTTGACGGGTTCTTCCATTGAAGAGAGAGTCGGGGGTCGGGGATATCGGATTCAGCCGGGTGCACGCCGCGGCCGGTCTAAGATCATATCCGAGCCCGTAGTTAGCGACTACGCCGACACCGGGACGGCCAACGCCTAGCGAGGCTGTCCCTAGCCGGCGAGCCACGCCCGCCGGAGGCGCCGGGTACCCGCTTCTCCGGCGGGCGTGG
>JBCCZD010000109.1:0-12294 GCA_039188275.1 Planctomycetota bacterium | reverse complement strand
CGCCGATTTCGCGGTCGCCGTTGCTGGCGACGGTGCCGACCTGGGCCATCTCTTCGGTGCTCTTGACCTTGATCGAGAGCTTCTTGAGCTCGGCCGTGACGTCTTCAACGGCCTGCTCGATGCCCTGCTTCATCTGCACGGGGTTGACTCCCGCGACAACGGCCTTGAGGCCCTCGTTGAAGATCGCTTCGGCGAGCACGGTGGCGGTGGTGGTGCCGTCGCCGGCGACGTCGGAGGTTTTGGCGGCGACCTCCTTCACCATTTGTGCGCCCATGTTCTCGTAGGTGTCCTCGAGCTCGATCTCCTTGGCGACAGAGACGCCGTCCTTGGTCACCGTCGGCGAGCCGAACGACTTCTGCAGGATGACGTTGCGGCCCTTCGGACCGAGCGTGACCTTAACGGCTTTGGCGAGCTTCTGGACGCCCCGGCGCATCGCGTCGCGGGCTTCCTGATCAAACGCAATCATTTTTGCCATGAGATGGCTCCGTTAATTGTTATGCGGTGTGATAGATGGTTTGTGGGGGATTGGCGTCGCTAGCCAGGTGCTTCTTCAATTTGTGCACGAGGGCAGCAACACACCGGCTGTCCGCTGGGTCGCCGGACGACTCGATGACTTCTCGCTCCCAATTCGTAATGTCGACTTCAAACACGCCTGACTGCGGGTTGTCGTCGATGCATCGGGGCAGAAAGCGATAACGAAGTCTCGGAAGTTCGACCGAAAGCAGCTCCGCCTTGTGGTGGAACGCGCTCACTCCACGACGCAGAGGATGTCCGACTCGCTCATGAGCAGGAACTCGTCATCGTCCAGCGTGATGGTCTCGGGGGCGTAGCTGGTGAAGAGGACGCGGTCGCCGACTTTGACCTGCATCTCGCCGCGGGAGCCGTCATCAAGAACCTTGCCGGGGCCGACGGCGACGATCGTGCCGCGGTTGGCGGACTCCTTGGCCGAGTCCGGCAGGACGATGCCGCCGGCGGTGACGTCGGACGATTCTTCACGCTCGACGACAACCTTGTCGTTCATGGGCTCGAGCTTGACCTTGGTCTTCTTTTTGGTGGCGGTCGCCATCGACGGGGTTCCTCCTGAGTTCTGGGCCGGAGCGTGGAGTATCACGCCAGTTGAGATTTAGCCGCCGACGCAACCGGCGGGAGATCGTTGTGCATGCCGGGCGCGTAGCTCTGCGATATCGCTCTCAGCAATCCTTGCGCCAATTCCATGCAACGCCAGAAAGCACGGGATTCACAGGGATTGCTTCCCTTGGGACCCGCTTGGCAACTGTCAAACTGGCGGCGGCTGAGGGCAGGCTTCGTCGGGCTGCCAGTTTGGCAGAGAACCGGCGGCTTTTTGCGACCTACACTAGGAAACCGCCCCGTGGGTCTCCCCCTGTCCGCGAATCTGAGAGGCAAAACCCGTGATGAAATCCCTGCTGTCGGTCGCCGTTGCTGCTGCGTGCCTGCTGTCCGCCGCCCCCGCTTCGGCCATTGATTTCGCCCAGATTGTCGCTTGCGAGCGGGCCGTTAAGCAGATGCCGATGAACGAACGCCCCAACCGCCTGGGCCACGTCTACGGCAACAACGTCCGCCGGATCGAGCATCAGCGGGTCTTCATCAACGCTGGCCGTTATGAGAAGCCGATGCTCCGCTACCTCTACATCCCGCAGCTGCCGTAGCTCGCGCCGGCGAGCTACCTGATGTGGGCGAAAAACGCTGAGGAACCGGCTGCGGCAGGGGAATCGCCGCGATTTCGCTCCTCAGCGGTAACACCGGGCGAATGCGTGCGTATGAGAGGGTGAACGGTCACCGCCACGCTGCGAGTGACTGCCGCACGCCGATTTGCTTGGAGAAACCGTTATGAATCGCCCCAGGCTCCTTCCTCGCCACTTATTTGTGGCGGCCGCGGCCGCAACGATGGTTTGGCTCGCCACGGCCCCCGACGCCGATGCCGCCCGGCGTTGGCGGAGGTTCCGCACGGTGCGGGCCGCCACGCCGACTAACACCTACGCCGCCTGGCAGCGGTCCCGGCGGCCGAGCCGGGTGATCACCTACTCGGGCGTCAGCCGGGCCGAGCAAGACTACTGGCGGCGCCGCGACGCGTGGTACGACCACGCCTTCAACGGCTGGCGGCCCGAGGACTTCCGCTAGGCAGGGCTCGCTGGGGCAGGCGAGTTCGCAAATCGTTGCGGTGAAGGCTGGAATCCGCCGGTAGGGACCGACTAGAGTCAGTGGTGCGAGGCGCCGCCGACGGAGGCGGCGCCACCGGTTTGGGTCCCCGTTCTTTTCACGGCGAGGTTGCAATGCTGCGTGCCCGTTTAACGGTTGGCTTTCTCTCGGTAAGCCTCTTCTCGTGGAGCCTCTCGTCGGCAGCCGAGCCGCAGCAGCCGGGCCCCTCGGCGGAAGAAGCGGGTTTCGTCCCGTTGTTCGACGGCAAATCGATCGACGGCTGGGTTCAACGCGGCGGCAAGGCGGTTTACGCCGTTGAAGACGGGGTGATCATCGGCACGAGCGTGCCGCGGACAGCGAACTCGTTCCTCTGCACCCCACGTGATTACGGCGACTTCATCCTCGAGCTCGAGCTGAACGTCGACGCGGGACTCAACTCGGGCGTGCAGATCCGGAGCCTCTGCTTCGACGAGCCAACGGTTGCCGAGGGCGTCTACCCGAACGGGAAGCCCTTCAAGCGGAAGGTCCCGGCCGGCCGAGTCCACGGCTATCAGGTCGAGATCGACCCGTCGTCGCGATCGTTCTCGGGCGGCATCTACGACGAGGCGCGTCGGGGTTGGCTGAACAACCTCGCCGGCGAAGAGAACCGCGCCGCGCGGGAAGCGTTCCGAGTCGGTGAGTGGAATACGTACCGGATCGAGGCCCGCGGCGACTCGATCAAGACCTTCGTCAACGGGGTGCCCGCCGCGGACCTGACGGACGGCATGACCGCCAGCGGCTTCATCGGCTTGCAGGTCCACGGCATCGGAGGCAACAAGGCGCTCGTGGGCAAGCAGGTCCGCTGGCGGAACCTCCGCATCAAAGAGCTGTAGCGATCGCCCCCCCGGCGAAAGAAACCGTCGCAGAGGGGGCTGTTCCTGCGGCAATCACTCCGCGGCCGTGGTTGCGCTTTTACCGAGCCACCCGCGGATCATCTCGATCAACTGCGGGGCGTTGATCGGCTTAGTCGCGTAGTCATCGCAGCCTGCTGCGAGGGCTTTCTTCCGGTCCCCCTCCATCGCGTGGGCGGTCAGCGCGATGATCGGTCCGGCGTGGCCACGCTTCCGCAACTCCGTCGTGGCTTGGTACCCGTCGAGCACGGGCATCTGCATGTCCATCAACACTAATTCGTGAGCCGGTTCCCTGCTGGGCTCAGCGGTGAGCGCCTCGACCGCTTGCTGGCCGTTCTCGACGACGGTTACCTCGGCGCCCGCCTTCTTCAGGTGATAAGCGATCAGCCGCTGGTTGTCGGGCCCGTCTTCGGCGATCAACACCCGCCGGCCGGCCAGCGGCCGTGCGTCGTTGGCAATCGCTTGGGGGGGCGCCGGTTTCGGCGGCGACGGCGCGGGCAACGGCTTCTCGCGTTGCGCCGCTTCGAGAGATTCGCAATCGAAGCCGAGCTTGGGAGCTTCGCACGACGCCTTGCACATCGGGATGGCGAGCCGGAACGTGCTGCCGGCGCCCGGTTCGCTGGTAACGCCGATCGTGCCGCCGAGGGTCGTGGCAAGCCGGCCGCAGATGGCGAGCCCGAGTCCGGTGCCGCCGAAACGCCGCTGCGCGGACGTGTCCGCTTGGTTGAACGGCTCGAAGATCGACCGCAGCTTGTCAGCCGGGATGCCGATGCCGGTGTCGGAAACGCTAAAGACGATCTGGCCGCTCCCGTCGACGGGCGGCTTGGTTTCGGCGGCCTCGACCACGAGCTCGACGCGGCCCTCGTCGGTAAACTTCACGGCGTTGCCCAGCAGGTTGAGCAGGACCTGCCGGAGCCGGATCGGGTCGGAGTGGAACGCTCCGGGGACGCCGTCGCCGATCCGCAAGTGCAGGCCGATGCCGCGTGCTTCGGCACGGACCCGCATGAGTGACGTCACCTCCTCGGCGATGTCAAGGGGTGAGCAGCAGGTGAGGTCGGCTTCGACGCGGCCCGCCTCGATCTTGCTAAGGTCGAGGATATCGTTGACGATCGCCAGGAGGTGCTCGCCGTTGCGTCGGATCGTCTCGGCTGCGGCGACGCCCGCCTCGGGGTCCGCGCCATCAACCAGGATGTCGGCAAAGCCAAGGATCGCCGTGAGCGGCGTGCGGATCTCGTGGCTCATGTTGGCCAGGAACTCGCTCTTAGAGCGGTTGGCCTCTTCGGCTTTTCGGCTCGCTTCGGTGAGCTTGGTGTTGGTTGCTTCAAGCTCTTCCTGCTGTCGTCGGAGCGAGGTTTGCGACTGCTCGAGCCGGTTCCGGTCGCGGCGGAGCTGCTCGAGCTGGCTCATCGGGTGCGTCAGGTCTTCGATCACGATCGCCGCCCGCCCGGAGCCGTCCCCGCATGGGGTAACGTGCGTCCGCTGCGGCATCAGCACCCCGGTCGGCTGGAGGATCGGGAGGAAGTGGCGGTGCAACGCGGCGGAGAAGACAATCGGAGCGCCGTCGCGGAAGACGGCCGCCAGCCGCGACGCGATGCCCCGCCGGGCGACGTCCGGGTACTGCTCACTCAGCGGCCGCCCGATGATGTCGCCACGGTTGATGCCGGTCCAGCCCTCGAGGGTTCGGTTCCAAGCGCAGACGGTCAGCTTAGCGTCAACGATGCAGACGCCCAGCGGCAAGACGTCGTACTCGGCTGCCGAGGCGGCGATCACTTCCGGGCTGACTTCAGCGTTGGACATCAGGTCTCGCTCGCCAGGACAAGCTTGTCGAGAAGCGCCGCCATCTCGTTCATCGAGAAGGCGAGCAGCAGCGAACCACTTATGGCGCTATTGGCGACATCGAAGTGGGCGTCGGCCATCAAGACTGTCTGTTCGTCGGAACCGGTGTGGTAGTCGGCGATAATGCCCTCGGCCGCCTCCTCGGCACGGAGCTGCGGCACCGTGTAGTCGAGTTCGCCCTCGAACAGGTTGGCGAGCGACCCGAGCACCGCGTTGAGCACGATGTTGCCGACTTCTTCCAAGACTCCGGCGAGGTCGAAGTCGAGGTCGTCGCAGCCCTCATCTTGCTGGCCGAGAAGCTGGGCGAGCGTGACGCCGCTGCTCTGCGGGAAGGCGAGGAGCGCTCGCCCGCGCATCGTGACGGAGAAGTCTTGCACGACCGACGTGTCGAGCGCCTCGCCAGTGAGCGACGTCGGGTCGCCTAGCAGGCTCGGGTCGCAGACTCGGACGTTGGGCACGCGGAGCGCGATGTGGTCGTCGACCAGTTCGCACAGCGTCGCGGCGGCCCGGCCTACGCCGATGTTGACCACCTCGGTCAAGGCGTCGAGTTGATCCGGGGACAGTTTCATTGGGCCGTCACCTCCCGCCCGGTTACTGCGGCGTCAACCGCTCCGCACAGCTCGACGGCCTTGACCGGTTTGTTCAGCAGGCGCGTCACGCCGATCTCTTCACACCGCTCACGCGTACGCTCTTGGATGTCGGCAGTGGAGATCAGGACGGGCACGTTGCCATCGATCTCGCGGATGGCGGCGGCGAACGCGAAACCGTCCATGACCGGCATCAAGAGGTCAGAGATCACGCAGTCGGGCCGGAACGCCTCGAAGGCTCGGAGCCCTTCTTCGCCATTCTTGACTTGCACTGTTTCGTGCCCTGCATCGTCAAGGGCCTTGGCAAGCAGGCGGCGGGTAAGCCGTGAGTCGTCGACAATCAGTATCTTCGCCACGTTCGATTCCTGGGCTCGGGCATTTGGGCCGGTCTTCGCTCGGCTGACCCGCAAGGCTAGCCCCTGTCGGCGCCGGCGCCGGTGTGGAGTACCGTGACCCGGGCGGCATTGTCGGCCCGGCAGCGGCGTTAGCACCGCTACAACCCGGCGGGGCGTGGCCGCCCTTCTTTGTCCGCGTCCCGCACGCTCGGTACAATGTGGCCTCGTGCGACCCCTCCCGCAGCTCCGGCGCCTTGCAACAGAACGATGAGCGACCCCCCCAGCACCCGGCCCGGCGCCGCCGACGCCCTCGACGCGACCATCGCCCGCAACGCGGACACCGTGCGGCGCGGCCGCCGCGACCGGAGCTTCTTGAAGCGGCTTGGGCTGTCGCTCCCCGTCACCGTGGACGACGTCAAGCAGGCGTTCTACGCCAAGGCAAAGCAAAGCCACCCCGACCATCACGGCGAGGTTAGCGACTTTAAGGAGGTGCAGCGGGCATTCGACGAAGCCGTTGCGTTTGCTGAGCGGAACGGCAAGCGGCTGCCCTGGATCGGCGCCCAGCTTCCAATCTACGTCGCGCAGCGCGAGATCGTCGAGGTGGTCGATGCCTGGGGCGGGGCGGTGGTGGTCCAAGAGCTGGATTGGCTGGAAGACACCGTCGGCGAGGACTTCGCTCAACTCGCGGACAGGCTTGTTCAGGTCGACCTGACGGGGCTCGAGATCGGCGACGGGCAGCTGGCCCAACTCATTGAGCAGTCCGAGGGGCTGCAGTACCTCGAAACGCTGCTGCTGGCCGACACCGAAGTGACCGACGCGGGCGTGATGCAGCTAGCCCGAGTGGCGAGCCTCCGCCGGCTCGACCTGCGAGGCACCGACGTCAGCTTTCGGATGCGGCGGCAGCTCGCTCAGCTCCCGCGTATGCAACGCGTCGACGGCGCCAGCCGCTGGGGCGAGCTCTTCCGCGGTAGAAGCTGAGCACTGGCTGCCGTGCCTTGGCGGCTGATCAGCCCGTTGGCGGTGTGGCCGCAGGCTTGGGTTCCGCCCGCAGCCGCGCCTCGATGGCAAAGTAACACGGCACGACGATCGTGCGGACGAAGAAGGTGTCGAGAAGCACGCCCAGCGACAGGGCAAAGCCGAGCTCGATCATGCCGCGGAGCGTGCCGGTCGTCATCGAGACGAACGTGCCGGCCATGATGACGCCGCAACTGGTGATGATGCCGCCCGTCTGCACCACGGCCCGGTGCAGCCCCCGCCGGCGGCCGAGCGTGCGTTGCTCTTCGAGGACGCGGGTCGTTAGGTAGATGTTGTAGTCTTGCCCCACGGCGATCAGGATCACGAACAGAAAGATGGGTGCTTTCCAGTCGAGCCCCTGGAACGAGTCGCCGTACCACCACGCGAAGACGAGCTCGCTGATGCCGATCGTCGCCCAGTAGCTCAGCAGCACCGTAAGGAGTAAGTACGCGCACACGCCGGGCCGGCGGAGGATGCAGACCAACACGCCGAACACGGCGGCGACGGTCAGCACTTGAATGCGGACGCGGTCGCTGTCGGTGACGTGCTCCAGGTCGTACATGCCGGGCGTGACGCCCTCCAGCTCGAAGCGGGCGCCCCACCACGGGTTGGGCTTCTCGTTGCCGTCGCTGCCGATCAACTCGGTCTCACCAAACTCGGCGAGCGCCTGGCGGATTTCAGGGATGACGTCCCGCGCCGGCTTGGCGAAGGGGTCGCTGTTGAGCACCACGCTCAGCTGCGTTACCCGGCCGGCGTGGGGCGCGGCGTCGGAAATGAAGCTCCCTTTGGCTAGTGGGCTCCCCTCGGCGGCGGTTGCCACAAGGTTGAAGATCGAACCACGCTTCTTGCGGTTGTTGGGGTCCCCCCCCGTTGGCAGGTAAAAACTCCGCACGTCGGCAACGCTGTCCAGCTGGTAGAGCACGTCGTGCAGCCGAGCGATGTCGTACTCGCTGCGGGGGGCGTTCAGGTCACCGCTCGGCCGTTCGGCGACCACGGTGATCGGCCCGACCCAGCCCTCGCCGAAGTGCTGCTTAACCATTTCCGCGCCGCGGACCGAGACGCTGCCTGCCGGCAGCTCGCCCAGCAGGTCGTGCGTGACTTGGACGTCGGCTCCCGCCGTGACGAAGGGCGCCGCGAGCAGGGCGCTAACGCACAGGATGGTCACCGGCCGCCGCTGCACAAAACGGCTCAACAACACCCAGACGGGTGAGCCGCCGCTCTCGACTTCCGTCGGCTCGGCCTGCGACAAGAAAGGCCAAAAGACCCGCGGGCCGATCGCCCGCAGCAGCGCCGGCGCGAAGGTGACGCAGGCCAACAACGCGACCGAAAGGCAGACGGCGATCACCGGCCCGCTGGATGAGAACTTTCCGTACTCGGCCAGGGCCATGGTCGCCAAGCCGAGGATCGTCGTAAACGCGCTGCCGGCCAGGGCGTTGCCCACCTGCGAGAGGGCCGACCCGGGCGCCTCGCTCGGGGCCGTGCCTGACTGGAGTTCTTCTTTGTAGCGGGCGATGAGGAACAAGCAGTAGTCGGTCCCCGCGCCGAATAAGATCACCACGACGAAGATCTTAGTCGTCGTGAAAACCCGCATGCCGGACCACCAGTAGTCGTTCGGCCCGAAGTTGGCCGCCAGCAACGCGACCGCGTCGTACGCCACGGTCATCGAGACGCCGATCGTCGCCAGCGGCACAAGCACCAGCAGCGGCGCCCGGTAAATGGCGATCAGGCAGAGCAGCACCAGCAGGATGGTGGTGTTCTCGGTCGACTCAAGGCTCTCCAGCACAGCGGAGCGGACATCGCCGCCGATCATGGTAGCGCCGGTGAGGCCGATCTCGAGGCCTTCGGGGACTCTTCCTTGCGCTCGAAAATCCTCGATTAGTTCGAGCAAACGGTCACGTATGCGGATGTTGTCGAAGGCCATAAGGCCGTTGGTCATCCGGGCGACAACGAGCTCCGCGCGGCGGTCCTCGGTTTGAAGCATGCCGGAAACGACATCGGTCTTCGCGTGCCAGACATCGACCAACGGCAGCTCGGGCTCGGTTGGGTTGCCCGTGACGGGCTGCGGCGGGTCAGCGGCAGCGGCCCGCTCGGGGGCGCCAGCCGAGGCGTCGCCGCCACTCGGCGGCTCGCCCAAGCCGCCGAGTGCCTCGATGGCATAAGCGAGGTCCAGCGCGCACTGCCGGTCCTCAACGGTCAGCCGCCCATCCAGCCGCCGAAAGATGAGCACCGCCTGGCTTTTGGTGCGGGCGCCCGGGAACGCCTGCTGCTTGAGACGCGCCGCCTCGCGGCTGAGGGAGTCGTGCGGCAGGTAGTCGAGGTCGCCATCCAGGGCGATCTCGTCCCACGACGGGGCGAGCACCTTCAGCCCGAGGGCCAGGGCGGCCCAACCGATCAGCAGCGCCCACCAGTATTTGTTGACCAGTCTGCGGAGCAGGTTGGCGAGCATGAAGCCGGGAGGGCGGGGAGCGGGCCAAAAGGTTTCAACCTATCGACGGCGCCCTGGCGTGCCAAGCCTGCGGCCGTTTAACGCGCCCCGTCGGTGTCGCCGGTCATCGCCTTGCGCCAGGACTCCAGACCGTCCGCCAGCCGCTCAACGATCGCCGTCTCGGTTGCCGACAGGTCGTTCCGCTCACCGGGGTCGTCCGTCAGGTGGTACAGCTCGCGGTGGCCATCGTCGTGGAACTCGATCAGCTTCCAACTGCCATCACTGATCGCGTCGCAAGACCGCCCACCCAAGAAGTGGGGCTGCGTCCTCGGGTAGTGCCAGGCGAGCGTCCGGGCCGCGGGGGCCTCGCCGCGGAGCACGGGCAAGAGCGAAACGGCGTCAATCGGCTGGGGCGGCCGGCGGGCACTTGGTCGCTCGCTTAGCGCTTCGGCGAAGGTCGCGAAGAGATCGCTCGTGAAGACCGGCGTCATCGACGTTGAGCCGGCTTCGGTCACACCGGGCCAGCGTACGATCAGCGGGACGCGCAGGCCCCCCTCGTAGAGCTGGCTCTTGGCCCCGCGGAGTGGCCCGTTCGTTGTGTAGCGGCCGTCGCCGCCGTTGTCGCTGGTGAACACGATGATGGTGCGATCCCAGCTGCCCGCCGCATCGATAGCGGCGAGGAGTTGCCCCAAGCCGTCGTCGATCGACCGGAGCATCGCGGCGAGGTGCGGGTTGTTCTGCGTAGCGTGTTGGCCTTCGCCCGAACCGGCTTTGCGTTTGAAGTGGGCGACGGCGTCAGGTTTACCTACCAGCTCGGCGTGGACCGCGTAGTGGCTCTTGAACAGAAACCGCGGGGTGACGGTCGGGCCGGAAAGGAAGTCGCTCGCCTCGGAGTTGACTCGCTCGACGAGGTACTCCGATCCGTTCTCGTCGGGGGACCGATCGCGAGCGGGCAGCGTCGGGTCGACCTTTGTGTACGGGTGGAAGTAGCTGCCGGCGCCGACCAACCGCTTGTCGGCCACCAGCCGCCGGGCGAAGCCGTGCACGCCGGGGCCCGACCTGGGTCGGCCGCGTTCGAAGCCGCCGAGCTGCCACTTGCCCGCGATGCCGGTCGAGTAGCCAGCGGTCTGAAAGAGTTCGGCGAGCGAGAGCATTTCGCGCGGGACTTGCCAGCGAGTGTCCGACCGCCGGTGGTCGAGCACGCCGAGCCGGGCGGGCGCCTGGCCTGTCATCAACGCGGCGCGGGCGGGCAGGCCGACCGGCGCCGGGCTGTAGGCACGCGTGAAGACCATGCCCTCCCGCGCGAGGCGATCGGCGTGGGGCGTCTCGTTGAAGCGGTTACCGTAGCAGCCGAGTTCCGCCCAGCCGAGGTCGTCAACCAGAATCAGAACGACATCGGGCGCCGGCTCGACCGGTTCGGCGACCGTTGGCTCGGCCGAGAGCCGCGGCGCCGAGACCAACGCGGCTACGCAACCGGCAACCGCGGCGCGGAGCCGAGCTGGGCCTGACGGGGCGTAGCGGGGCATGCGAGGCGTCCCGGGGGTGGCTGGCTAAGCGTCGCTCGGCGCCTGCCGGGGCTCCGGCAACCGCAGCTTTCGGCGGACCTCGGCGTTGACGTCGGCAATCGGCTGCATGCCGTCGATCTCGATCACGAGCTCTTTGTGAAGGAACAGCTCGAGGATCGGCTCGGTCTGGGCGTGATAGTCGTCGATGCGGCTCCGGATCGCCTCTTCGAAGTCGTCCGCCCGCGCAACGAGCTTATCCCCGCAAACGTCGCAAACGTCCTCCACGGCCGGCCGGTGCTGGATTAGGTTGTAGTCCAGCCCACAACCCTGGCACAGCCGCCGGCCGAGCACCCGCTCGAGCACCACCTCGTCGGTCACGTCGAGCAGCAGGACGGCATCGATGTCATACGACTCAAGGAAAAACTCGGCCTGCGGCCGATTGCGTGGGAATCCGTCCAGCACGAAGCCGTAGTTCCAGTCGTGCTCTTCCAGGCGGTTGCGGACGACGTCGTCTACGATGTCGTCGGGCACGAGCTTGCCGGTGTCAACGATCCGCTTAATTCGCGCCGCGAGCTTGGTGTGCGATTGGATGTGCCAGCGGAAGATGTCGCCGACGCTGATGTGCGTGACGTCGTACTGCTCGGTCAGCAGCTTGGCTTGGGTCCCTTTTCCGCAGCCGGGCGGGCCGGCCATGACGTACTTGCGCATCGACGTTCTCTGGGGGGAACACTCGCGGGCATTATGCGCACCCGGCGTTGCGTAGCCCACCCTTCGCGGCGTTGTGCCGGTCGGGAGCGGGTTGTGCCGGATGAGACGGGCGTGAGGGGTCGCCGGGTTTGTCGACCCGAGCGGCGTTTGTGTTGCGTTCCTGCAACGCCACGTAGGCGAGCTAGGTTTGTCTGGTCCCCAAGCCCGCTGAGCAATGCCAGCCCGAATCACTGCCCCCACGCGCCCGCAGCCCGATGCCCGACGAAACGACAACCGATGCGGCCGACGCCGACGGCGATCTGCCCCGCGTGCTGCAGATCGCCCAGGCGCCGGCGGTGGCGGACGCCCCGACCGCCGCGCCCGACGAGTTGCTCGCGCGGCTGCGGGACGCTGAACGGGCGATCCGCGACTGCCTAGCGGACTTCGACGCCGCGAGTGAACAGCCGGCGGAGACCGGGCAGGTCGAGCTTTCGGTCGTGATGCCGTGCCTCAACGAAGCGGACACGCTCGCCACGTGCATCGAGAAGGCGCAGCGGGCGATGGACGAAGCGGGTATCGCCGGCGAGGTGGTGGTCGCGGACAACGGCAGCACGGACGGCTCGATCGAGATCGCCCACCGCCACGGGGCCCGAGTTGTGCCCGTCGCAGAGAAGGGGTACGGCGCCGCGTTGATGGGGGGCATCGAGGCGTCCGCCGGCAGGTACGTCATCATGGGCGACGCCGACGACAGCTACGACTTCTTGGAGATCCCGAAGTTCGTCGCCAAGCTCCGCGCAGGGCACGCCCTGGTCCAGGGCTGCCGGCTGCCGTGGGGCGGCGGCGCCATCAAGCCGGGCG
>JBCCZD010000108.1:0-12413 GCA_039188275.1 Planctomycetota bacterium | reverse complement strand
GTCGTCACGGTCCGCCAGCCGCGGCTCGTCGAGCGGCGGCAGGACATCCCGCTCTTGGTCGACCACATCCTGAATCTGCACGCGAAACGCCACCACAATAAGGTGAAGAGCGTGTCGAGCGCGGCGAGGCGTCGGCTCTTGGCGTACGACTGGCCGGGCAACGTCCGCGAGCTGAAGAACGCCGTGGAGAGCATGGTCGTGGTGGACCTCGACGGCGTCCTCGACCTGGATGACCTGCCCGAGCAGTTCAGCGCGACGCCCGAGGGCGGCGACGCGGCCGCGGTCGGCGCCGGCGCGGCGCTGGCGGATCTGGTTGGAAAAACGATGTCGGAGCTCGAGGGGATGTTCCTCGCCGAGACGCTGAAGGTCACCGGCGGCAACCGCGAAGAGGCGGCCGGCATGCTCGGCATCGGCGAGCGGACGCTGTACAGGAAGATCAAGGAGTACGGGCTGAACTGAGCGTTGCTTGCGGTGGTTTTACGGTAGGGGGATCGGGGGGATGACGTTGGGGATGAGGGGGATGGTCGAATGAGGGTTCAGTCCTTTCCCGCAGAGGTGACGGCGGAGCTTGGGGTTTATGTGTACCGACTTATTGACCCTCGGAACGGCGAAACGTTCTACATCGGCAAAGGCAAGGGCGACCGGGTGTTTGCCCATAGCCGCGCGGCGATCGGTTCTACGGACGAAGACGCTAGCGACAAGCTCGATCGCATCCGCCAGATCCTGAACGCCGGCTTCGAGGCCGCTCACGTGATTCACCGCCATGGCATGAACGATGCCGCGGCGTTTGAGGTGGAGGGGGCATTGATTGACGCCTACCCGGGGCTCGCGAACATCGCCGGCGGCCACCACAATTCCGATCGCGGGGCGATGCACGCCCGGGAGATTTTGGATCGCTACCAGGCCGAGGAGGCCGACTTCGTTCATCGCGTACTGCTGATCAATGTGAACCGAACAGCCGACGAGTCGTCGCTCTACGATGCGACGCGGTATGCCTGGAAGATCAACCCGAAGAAAGCCAAGCGAGCAGAGGCAATCGCCGCGGTGCAGCAGGGGCTCATCATCGGCGTCTTTGTCGCGGACGAGTGGCTGCCCGCGACTGCCGAGAACTTCCCGGGGCGTGAACCCATGCCAGGCCGCTACGGCTTCGTGGGCAGCGAAGCCCCGCAAGGGGTCCGGCGTGTTTATCTGAGGAAGAGCCTGCCAGACCGATATCGCAAGCGGGGGGCCTCAAATCCAATCAAATACACTTACCACTAGCCATCCGCACCGAGCCCGCCCCGCCAAACAACCATCTCCCCTGATCCCCAACGTCATCCCCCCGATCCCCCTACCGTAACCGTAGTAAAACAGAGCTAAGGAAAGCCATGCCCATCAGCCTCCTGCCATCTTCGGTCGTGAACAAGATCGCCGCGGGGGAGGTGATTGAGCGGCCGGCGAGTGTGGTGAAGGAGTTGTTGGAGAACGCCGTCGACAGTGGCGCGATGCGCGTCGACGTGGCGATCGAGCGGGGCGGGGCGGAGCTGATCCGCGTCGTCGACAACGGCTGCGGCGTCGCGGCCGAGGAGCTGCCGCTGGCCGTGACCAACCACGCGACCAGCAAGATCGCCTCGGCGGACGACCTGTTCCGCGTCGGCACGCTGGGGTTCCGCGGCGAGGCGCTGGCGAGCATCGCCGAGGTGTCGCGGTTCACGATGCGGAGCCGGCCGGCGGACGCCGACGCCGGCTCGGAGTTGGTCGTCCACGGCGGCGCCGCGCAGCCGGTCGAGCCGGCCGGGTGCCCGGTCGGCACGACGGTCGAGGTCCGGCAGCTCTTCTTCAACACGCCGGTTCGGCAGAAGTTCCTCCGCACGCCGCAGACGGAGGTCGGCCACGCCACCGAGGCGTTCGCGCGGGTCGCGATCGCCCACC
Organism: Planctomycetota bacterium; assembly: GCA_039188275.1. Lineage (GTDB taxonomy): Bacteria > Planctomycetota > Planctomycetia > Pirellulales > Lacipirellulaceae > JBCCQL01. Next base: position 10,502 of record JBCCZD010000108.1, on the reverse strand, counting down.
CGGGGGTCCACTTCTCGCTCAGCCACAACGGGCGGTTGATCCACGACCTGCCGGCGGCCGACGAATGGCGGGGCCGGATCGCCGCGCTCTTTGGCGAGCAGATCGCCGCGTCGCTGATCGCCGTGGAGAGCACCGACGAGCTCGACCCCGCCACGGCCGGCGCCGGGGCCAACGAGGTCCGCCTCGCGGGGTACGTCGCCAACCCTACGGAGAGCCGGGCCAACAACCGGCTGCAGTACCTGCTGCTCAACGGGCGGGCGATCCGCGACCGCTCGCTGCAGCACGCCCTCGGCGAGGCGTACCGCGGGCTGCTGCTGACGGGGCGGTACCCGATCTGCTTCCTGCGGCTCGACATGCCGGCCCAGCTGGTCGACGTGAACGTCCACCCGACGAAGCTCGAGGTCCGCTTCGCCGAGGCGGGCCGGCTCTACAGCCAACTGCTCGGCACGCTGCGGAACAAGTTTCTCACCAGCGAGCTGAAGCCGATCGAGGGCGCCTCGTCGACCGCCGATGAGGAGGTCGACGAGGCGACCGGCGGGCCCGGCAAGCTCGCCGAGTGGGCCAAGCAGGCTTTGTCGCAGCAGCGGATCGACCTGGCGCACGCGGCGCCGGGTCGCTCGAGCCCGGCCCCGGCGACAACGCCCGACTTCCGCCCGTACCCCGACGCCGGCGGCCGGCAGCCGCTGGCGATGCACCGCTTCACACCCGCGGCCGAGGCCGCCGCGCGGTCGGGCGTCGCGGCGCCCGGGCTGCCGGGGACAGGCCTGCCGGGGACAGGCCAGCCGGGGACAGGCCAGCCAACCGGCGCTCCACCGGCCGAGGCGACCGCGCCGCGGGCCCTGGTGACGGGCGACGGCGCCTCGGCCATCCAGCTCCACAACCGCTACCTGGTCGTCGAGACCGACGCCGGCATGGAGGTGATCGACCAGCACGCGTTGCACGAGCGGATCCTCTACGAGCAGATCCGCGAGCGGGTGCTGGCCGGCGCGCTCGAGAGCCAGACGCTGCTCGTCCCCGAGCCGGTCGAGCTGACCCCGGCCGAGGCGGCCGCGGCGCTCGACAACGCCCCGCTGCTCAAGAAGCTGGGCGTCGCGGTCGAGCCGTTCGGCGGCGACACGGTGCTGGTCGCCAGCTACCCGGCGATGCTCGCCAACCTGGCGCCGGCGGAGGTGCTGCGGGACCTCATCGAGAAGCTGCTGGCCGGCGGCAAGGCGCCCGACACGCGGGACCTGCTGGACGAGCTGCTGCACTCGGTAAGCTGCAAGGCGGCTGTAAAGTACGGCGACCGGCTCACGCCCGAGGAGATCGACGCCCTGCTCGCCGACCGCCACGTCACGGAGAACCACCACCACTGCCCCCACGGCCGGCCAACGGCGCTGGTCTTCACCTGCGACGAGCTCGACAAGCGGTTCAAGCGGGTCTGACGTGGGCGGGCCACGATCGACAGGCAGCGTGGGCAGCGCAGCGCGAATCCGCTCGGCTACCCCTTTGATCGTTCCCGCTCGGCAGGCGACAATACGGAGTCAGAGCAAGCCCCGCACGCGGCGACGTGATCTCTCTCCCCTGACCTCTCATCGCTTCATGATTTGCGTCTCGATCGGCCGGAGTCGGCACAAGCACATGTTGGCCGAGCACAAGGCGCTCGTCGAGCGGGGCGCGCAGCTCGTCGAGCTGCGGCTCGACTACGTGTCGACGCGGGTCAACCTGCAGCGGCTGCTCAAGGACCGCCCCTGCCCGGTCGTGGTGACGTGCCGGCGCGAGGAGGACGGGGGCAAGTTCGACGGGACCGAGGAGCAGCGGACGATGATGCTGCGCGAGGCGATCGCGCTTGGCGTGGAGTACGTCGACTTGGAGGAGGACCTCGCCGCGAAGGTGCCGCGGTACGGCCCCACCAAGCGGATCATCAGCTACCACAACTTCCGCAAGACGCCCGCCGATCTCGAAGCAATCCACTCCCGGCTGGCGGCCTGCGACGCCGACATCGTCAAGATCGCGACGATGGCGCAGCACCCGCACGACAACGTCCGGATGCTTGAGCTGGTGCAGTCCTCCGAGGCGCCGACCGTCGGCATGTGCATGGGCGACGTCGGCACGCCGTCGCGGGTGCTGTGCGGCAAGTTCGGCTCGCCCTTCACCTACTCGACGTTCCACCACGAGCGGGCCCTCGCCCCCGGGCAGCTTAGCTACCAAGATATGAGCGGCATTTACCGCTACGACCAGCTGGGCGCCGGCACGGCCGTGTACGGCGTGATCGCCGACCCGATCGGCCACAGCCTGAGCCCGCAGATCCACAACGCGTCGTTCGCCGAACTCGGGATCGACGCCGTGTACTGCCCGTTCCGCGTGCCGGTGGACGACCTCGAGGCGTTCGTCAAGGACGTCCCGCGGCTCGGCATTAAAGGCCTGAGCGTGACAATCCCTCACAAGGAGTCGATCTCGCGCTTCTGCACGAAGGGCACCGCCGAGGCGATCGGCATCGCCGCGGTCAACACGGTGCTGTTCCGCGACGGCGAGGTGATCGGCTGCAACACCGACTCGCAGGCAGCGATGGACGCCTGCGAGCACGGCCTGGGCGCGACCGGCACGGTCGCCCCCGAGAAGAGCCCGCTGCGTGGCAAGCGGGCGTTGGTGCTGGGCGCCGGCGGCGTGTCGCGGGCCATCCTGTACGGGCTGAAGAAGCGTGGCGCGTCGGCCGTCGTCGCCAGCCGCACGCGTAGCCGCGCGGACCAACTCGCCAAGGACTTCGACGGGCGGGCCATCGACTGGAACGCACGCCACAACGCCGACGTCGACGTGCTGATCAACGGCACGCCGATCGGCATGCACCCGAACGTGGACGAGTCGCCCTACAACCGGTCGTACCTGAAGCCCGGCATGCTCGTGTTCGACACGGTCTACAACCCCGAGTCGACGCTCCTCATCAAAGAAGCCCGCGAGCACAGCTGCCGAACCGTGACCGGCGTCGAAATGTTCGTCCGCCAGGCGGGGCTCCAGTTCCAGCTCTTCACCGGCCAGCCCGCGCCCGCCGAGGTGATGCGCGACACGCTCAAGCGGGCCATTGGGCCGGTCAAGTTCTGACGTAGGCAGTTAGAGGGAGGCGCAAGGCGGGACATGCCGGATCCGAGAGTCTTGCCATCGGCCGCCCCCCCGCGCGTGTTCCTCACCGGCTACCGCGGCGCCGGCAAGACGACCGTCGCCCGGCTGTTGGCCCAGCGGCTCGGCTGGGAAGCGGTCGACACCGACGACCTGATCGAGCAGGCCGCCGGCAAGCCGATCGCGGCGATCTTCTCTGAAGAGGGCGAGCCGGCCTTTCGCGACCTCGAAGAGCGCGTCGTCCAGCAGGCGTGCGGGCTCGACCAAACCGTGATCGCCCTGGGCGGCGGGGCGGTCCTCCGCGGGGCGACTCGCGAGCGGGTCCGCGCGGGCCACGCGCGTGTGGTAGCCTTGTCGGCCGGCCCGGCGAAGCTCGCCGAGCGCCTGGCCGGCGACGGCACAACCGGCGCACGCCGGCCAAACCTCACGGCCCAAGGCGGCTTGGCGGAAATCGAGCAGCTGCTCGCCGAGCGGGCGCCGATCTACCGGGCGTGCGCCGATCTAGAGATCGACACCAGCGAGCTTGCGCCCGAGCAGATCGCCCGCGAGATCGCCCGGTGGCTTGGAACGAACCCGGCCGAATAGAGGAGGACCATAATGGCAAAGCCCGGGTGACGAATGGCGCGAGGGCGCGGCGTCGGCGCTTTTTCGTCATCCGGGCTTCGTCATTCGTCATTCCCGCCCATGGCTTGGCTGCTCGAGGTCTGGCTGCCGCTCCGCTTGGCGGCGTTGTTCGTCGTCTCGGCGGGCGTGGCGTCGCTGCTCAACGCGGCCGTCTACGCCTGGGCGTGGGAGCGGAGGCTGGTTTCTCCGTGGCAACCGGCGGCCGCAGGCGCCTCGCCGCGCACCCGGCTCGACCGCATCCCCATCGTTGGTTGGCTGAGGCTGAGGCGTGACGCCCCCGTGCTAGGCCGTGGCTTCTGGGTCCGGCCGATGCTCATCGAAGCCGGCTTCGCCGCGGGCATCGCCGCGCTCTACTGGTGGGAAGTCGATCAACTCGGGTTGATCAGGCCCCAACTGGCCGACCTGGCACAAAGAATCGCGGCCCCGCTGCCCACCGTTGACCCGGCTTCGATCGCCGGCCCGCTGCACGCCCAATTCTTTGCGCACGCCGTGCTCGCGGCGCTGATGACGATCGCGACGTTCATCGACTTCGACGACCGCATCATCCCCGACGAGGTCACGTTCCCCGGAACGCTGGCGGGCCTGCTGCTCGCGGCGACGCTGCCACTCTGCCTGCTGCCGTCGGTGCAAGAGCGTTTCGCGCCGCCCGCCGCCGGCGTGGTAGTCGAAGCGCCGGGTGGCGCGGCGCTGACCGGCCCCGACGGCGGCGCGCTCTACCTCGTGCCGACCCACGTCGCGGCGCCAAACGCCTGGCCCGCCGCCCTCGCGGGCAAGCCGAGCCGCGCGTCGCTGCTGCTCGGCCTGGGCTGCTTCTGGCTCTGGTGCTTCGCGATCGCCGACCGCCGCTGGCCCGGCCGGGGCCCCGCCCTCAAGCGGTTCGGCGAAAAGCTGCGGCTGCAACTCGCCCGCCTCCACCGCAGCCTCACCACGCGGCCGATCCGCGAGGCGCTGCTCGCCGGCACGCTGCTCATCGCGATGGTTTGGTACGGCGGCGGCCCCAGCTGGGTGGCGTTGCTCACCGCACTCGTTGGGCTGGTTGTAAGCGGTGGCCTGGTGTGGGCGGTGCGGATCATCGGCACGGCCGCGATGGGGCGCGAGGCGATGGGCTTTGGCGACGTCACACTGATGATGATGGTCGGCACGCTCACCGGCTGGCAGGCCGCGCCGCTTATCTTCTTCCTCGCCCCCGCGGCGGGCCTGGTGCTGGCCGTCTTCAACCTGCTGCTGCGTGGCGACCACGCCATCCCCTACGGCCCGTTCCTCTGCCTGGCGACCGTCGTGGTGATCGCCGGGTGGGGCCACCTTTGGGTCTGGGCCGAGCTGCTCTACGCCGTCGGTTGGCTTGTGCCGGGAGTGCTGGTTGTCTGCTTCGTGCTGATGGGGGTCTTGCTCGGAATGCTCCGCGGCCTCAAGGCGCTGCTCGGCGTCGCGGGCGAAGATTATTAATGGGTGCGTCAGCAAAGTTACTCGCCGATTACGATTGCCCCGCTCAATCCGGCCTCCCGTTGGTCGGCCTGCCACTTTGCTGGCGCATGGCTCAATAGAGGACGCGGCGGATGGCGAGCCGCCTTGGCCGATCCGTAACCCGCAAAAACCGCAGGCAACATCGTTAGCCGGATCGCCGCGCGATCCGGTGGCGCCACCAATGCCCCTACCCCGAACCATCACCGACCTCGCGCCCCAAGCCATCACCGACTTGGCGTCGGGCGCCGACGCGCTCCGCAGCCGTCGCTATGGCGTGATCGAGACCCGTGCAGGCCGACTCTCGTCGGTCCAGCTCCGGCCCTGGCCAACGCTCTTCTCGCTCCGCGAGCTATGGCCGGTCGGCGACCGCTACCACGCGCTGGGCGCCCCCGACCGCTGCCGGCTCTACTACAACCAGCCGATCGGGTCGAGCAACTTCCTGGCGCTGAAGTATGTTGTGAGCACCCGTGGCACCAGCTACCGGACCTTCCGGGCGGCGCTGGCGGTGCTCGACCAGATCGCCGAGCTGAAGCGGACCGACGCTATCGTCTGCGACGCCGCGAACAGCCGCCTCTCCGACCGGTTCATGCGTCGCCAAGGGTGGGAGCCGCACGCGCCGATGCCGTGGCGGCGGAACTTCATCCGCCGGTTCTACGGCCGCTACCCGGGCGTCCGGCCGATCGGGTGCTAGCAGCGTCGGCCGAGGTGGTCTTGGCCTGCTTCGCGGCCGCCGCTACGCTCCCGCGCCGCCGCCCCGCGAGGGGCCGCCACGCCGCCCGCCCAGCCCCAACCGCTCCGACGCGACGACGCCCCGCCCCGTCACGGATGAAGACCAACCGATCAACCCGCACGGCGTTTGCCTCCGCCCTCGTCTGCCTCGCCGCGGCGGCGGGCTGCGGCCGTGTGGTGTTCACGCCGACGGCGCAGCAACCCCTGACGCTGTCGCCGGAACAGCAGCAGGCGCTCGCGCAGCAGCAACAACAGATCCAGCAACGCGCGACGCAGCTCGACCTCGACAACCAAGAGCTCGAGTCGCTCCTCGCCCAGACCCGGCAGCAGTCACAACTGATGCGGGACCAGGTCGCCGCGCTGCAAGACCAGCTCCGCGCGACGACCGATCAGCTCACGGTTGCGCAGAAAGAAAAAGTCGACCTCGAAGAGCGGACGCAGGCCCTGCTCGCCTCGGCGCAGACCTCGGCGGCGATGCCTTCGGGTCGGCCGGGCGTGCCGGCGATCCAGGCGAACAACACCCTGCTGCGGCCGCTGCGGGTGACCCGCCGGCCGGGCGTCGCCGCCCGGCAAGACGGCGACGTCATCCGCGTCTCGCTGCCGTCCGACCAGCTCTTCCCGCCCGGCGCGGCGCGGTTAAGTCTCGGAGCCGAGCAGCTTGTCCGCAACGTCGCGGCGGACCTGCTGACCAACTACCCGGAGCAGATCATCGGCATCGAGGGCCACACGGACGGCGCCCCCGTCAGCACGCCGAACTACCCAACCAGCCACCACCTGTCGGTCGCCCAGGCGACCGCCGTCTACGAGGCCTTCCGCCGCACGACCGGGGCGCCGGCCCAGCAGCTCTTCCTCATCGGTCACGGCGCCAACCACCCGCTGGTCTCCAACGGCACCGAGGCGGGCCGCCGCCGCAACCGCCGCGTCGAGCTGGTGATCTACCCCGAAACGCTCCGCCGGCGCTAACCCCCGGCCCCCCGCGAGGCGTACGCGGGCGGTCGTCGGTGCCACCGCCGAGGGGGCACGGCCCCGCGATCTCGTCGGCCGCGCTGGACGCTCGCCCCCCCCATCGTTACGCTGCGGGCGGCTTCCGATTCCCCAACGGACCGCCGCTAACGCCCCCGAATCAGCTAGCGCCACCCCACGCCGCCTCGCATGCTCTCGATCATCGACTACGGGATGGGGAACCTCCGCAGCGTGCAGAAAGCGTTCGAACGGGTCGGGCGCCAGGCGGTGATCACCAGCGACCCGCAGCAGGTCGCCGCCGCGACGAGGCTCGTCCTGCCCGGCGTCGGGGCGTACCGCGACGCGGTCGCCGCCCTCGGCGAGCGCGGCCTCGCCGAGCCGATCAAAGAGGCGATCGCCGCCGGCAAACCGCTGCTGGGTATCTGCCTCGGCTTGCAGCTATTGTTCGAGACGAGCTACGAAGACGGCGAACACAAGGGCCTCGGCGTCCTGCCGGGCAAGGTCGTCAAGTTCGACCTGCCGGCCGAACTGAAGGTGCCCCACATGGGCTGGAACCAGATCGCCTTCCCGGAGCCTCAACCGCCATCGGCGAGCGGCCGCTGCCCCCTTTTCACCGGCATGGACGAAGACGAGCACTTCTACTTCGTCCACTCTTACTACGTCGAACCAGGCGACCCGACCGACGTCGCCACCTTCACCGACTACGGTCGGCCGTTCTGCTCCAGCGTCTGGCGCGGCAACCTGTTCGCGACACAGTTCCACCCGGAGAAGAGCCAAGCCGCCGGCCTGAGGCTGCTTCAAAACTTCGCCGAGCTATAGGGACGCAACGCTCGGCATCGGCCGGAGGACAAATGCCCGGGGCCGCAATAGGAGAACAAAAGGTCCATCGCTATTCTCCGTGGGTCGGCAAACCACCCCTCAGCTCTGGCTCTGCAGAGGGCCTGTGTTTTCTGGCGTTAAAGGGCCGTACCGCTTTCGCCATCGCCTCGGCCCGCAGCTGCAGCTGGGGATGACGGGCCGAGGCGACGGCGAAAGCGGCGGGGCGAGGCCCAAACCCTTGGAGTTGCAAGAAAAGCACCCTCCCGCGAGCCCCGTTGTTGGTGCAGAGCAGAGCAGAGGCCTCACCCACGGTAAACACGGATGGACCAAACAAACGGGGCTATCGCCGTCTTCCGGGCTCGCAAAAAAGTGCAAGCCTACATCGACTACCACTATTTCACTCCTTTATTTACTGTCAATGCGCGACAGAGCTGAAGCCTTGGCAGGTTTTAGTTACACCGGCGGAAGAAGCCTCCGCATTCACCAGCCTTATCTACTCTCGCAGCACCGCCATCGCGCTGTACGCAACGTGACGAATGCGGCCTGAGCGATGCCTACCCGTGCGCTGAACCGCTGCGGGCGCCTCCCCCCTCCGTAATCTGAAGTTTCTTTGAATTTTTTGGGTGCATTCGTGTAGCCCGGTGCAGATACAAGGCAGGCGAACCTTGGGAGGGTCCCGCCTTGCCACCCTCTATCGCTGGTTTGCCATAGCAGCTTTGCTGCAACAGATTCTGCTGCAACAGATTCTGCTGCAACAGATTCTGCTGCAACAGCGACCGTAGTCGCCAACGTTGGTGAACCGGTCTTTGTTTGAGTCGGGGCTACCAGGCAGTAGTTCGCGTCCGCGTGCCGCTGTCCGCCCTGAAATATGCCCGCCCCAGATTCCCGCCCCACTTGATCTCGAAGTTGGTTCGCAGCGCGCCAATCGCTTCAGCGTGTTATCGCTGCCGCGAACTAACTGCTGAGCCCTCTAAAGCTGAGCCCGATACAAGAAAGCAGGGCAGCATCTTCAATCCTGAATGCACAGTCCGGCTTTTGAGTTGCTCTAGTTCAAGAGCACGGAGAAAGTCTGGCAACGGTCGTAGACTACGCAAGTTCACATCTTGGCAAGGTCGCGGAAGGAGTCGCTCTCGACTCCCGCAGGCCGCAGTAATCGGTCTTCGGGGGCGGCCTTCATTGCTCCTGTCCTTGAGCTGTGGTGCTCACTAGCGTCACGGTGACGGTCTAGAGGCAGGCGTACTGACACTTAGATTCACGTGCCGACACTTAGATTCACTTTCCCATTAACCGGCGATCGAATGGGTTCGTCTCGAAACAAAGCGGGTTCGTGAATCGAGCCGAATGAGCCGGGGAACGCCTTCCGTAGCACTTCCTACTCACTGTCGTCGCGCACCACAACGCTCAGCCTGGATTGTTCCAGGCCGGTTGGATTTATCGCTTGACCAAACCCCAAGGCGTTTAAACCTTGCCACGGATAAACAAGAGCTCATGAAAAAGCAATTATTCGCAATCGCACTCGGCGCGCTAGCGGCACAGACCGCTGCCTCGCAAGTCTTAATCCTCGACACCTTCGATTCGGCGAACAGTGACAGTATCAATGCCGGCGCCACTCTAGACAGGCTCTCTGGCACCCTGGCGGACGAAGTCGTGAACGTGTTGCCCCAGTCGTATGGCGGATTTGCCTCCAACAATAGTTTTACGACTATCAATAATAACACTTTGAGGTCTAGGCACACCGCCTCGACCGGCGTAATCAATCAGTTGGCAGACCTCAGGGCCGCCATCACAGATACGAACACCGAAGAGTTCACGCTCTCTACCGACCTCTCGTTTGAAGGCCCTGACAGCTCCTGGACCTCTTTTTACTTGACCACTCACAACGGTGACGAACGTGCCGCGAGTCGAATGGGCTTCCGGATCTTTGGCACCGGTGATTTAGAGGTCTACCACGCGACCAACACCGGCGCTAGAACGGCCGCAACGATCCAACCGGCTACCCTCACGGCGGACCTGGGCTCGGTTTGGGGCGATACAACGTCACGCCTCTACGAATTTGTTGCAACGCCGAGCTCGACCCCGACCACTTCATCAGCGGGTACCTTCACCCTTAAAATCGACGGCGTCGAGATCACCGGAGCCACCGACCTGAATTACTCTCTAGGGCCAGGTAACGACGGCTTTTCCGCTCCAAACTACTACAACCTTGGTTCGATTTCGCTTGGAGTTAGTCCAGGCTTAATCGCGATCTACGACAACTGGCAGGCCGCGATTAACCCCGAACTCTCGGGGATTGCTGGTGACTACAACGGGGACGAGGTTGTCGACGCCGCTGACTACACGATCTGGCGGGACTCGCTGAACAGCGTCGGCGCCGACCTGGCCGCGGACGGCGACGGCGACATGGACGTCGATGCCGATGACTATCTGGTCTGGCGGAACGCCTATCTGGCCAGCTCAGGCAACGATAGCGGCGGGGATGACGGCGGCGGGGGTGACGACGGCGACGGAGGGATCTTCCCCGGGCCAGTTTCAATCCCCGAACCATGCGGTGCAGCGATCGCCCTCGTCGCGCTCGGGCTCACCATGACCGGCAGAAACGTGAGGCTCAGCGTAACTCGCTAGTTCACGCGCTATTGCCGCTCCGCTTCAACCACGGACTGCGCGGCTGGACAGGGGTAGCGGCTCGACAGGGGTAGCGGCTCGTCAGGGGGTCAAAACTTGGTGCTTAAAGAGCACTCCTCTGCTGGCGAGGACAGGTTATCTTTTTATATCGAGTACCCCCGCTAAGAATGTGATCCAGTCACCGGGCC
>JBCCZD010000107.1:0-12437 GCA_039188275.1 Planctomycetota bacterium | reverse complement strand
CGGTAGTGCGGGTCGGGGTCGGTCCAGCTCGGGTGCCAGTACGGCTGCCGCGGGTCGGCGACGGCGTTCATCATGAAGGCGTTGATGTTCGAAATCGCGAGGCCGTGCTCGTCGAGCGCCCGGCGGATCGCCTCGACCTGCACGGGAAGCAGCCCCGCCGGCCAGGCGTGCGGCACGTCGGCCAGCAGCTCGATCCCCGTGTAGCCAGCCGCGGCGACGCGGCGGATCGTCTCGTCGATGGGGTGGCTGAGGTAGGCGTTGGAACTAAAGGCGAGCTTCATCGGCGTCGGCGCATCCGGGGATCGGCAGCGGAGGCGCCTATCCTACGCCGGAATGCTGCTCGCCGTTAGCCGGCGGTCGCCTCAGCCGACGCGGTGGCAGAGGATGGCAACCACCCGACCCTCCCGCTGGGCCACGATCACCGTCGCCGACGCCTCGCCAGCCGCTTTGAGTTGATGGCGCAAGCGGGCGAGATCGACTTCGGCGCCGCGGGATTTGAGCTCGAGCCTTCCTACCCCCAGTTCGCGAAGCCGCCTCGCGAGTTTGGCCGTCCTAAACGGCATGACTTCCTCGACGCGAAACTCCGCCAGCAGCGGCGCCCCCGCGCCCGCCGGGCCGGTTAGGTAACTACCGGCGGCGCCGACGCGGTGGAGTGAATGCTGATCGGCTAACACGCCGTCGAGCCCCGCGGCGAGCACCGCGGCGTCGGGCTCGTAGACCGCTTGACCGATGTCGGTCGCGACGCCCACCGCGGCCGCCGGTGATGCGGTGATCGAGCCCTTGACCGCGCCCGCGTTGTCGAGCGCCGTCGCCGTTCGCGCTCCGGGCCGCTTCGCCAGCGACCCCGACCAGACGACCAACTGCTTGCACTCCCCGCCCCGGCTGATCCACTCCAGCTCTCGGTCGGCCAGCCAAGCGTCCGGCGGCTCGGCCCCTGGGGCCAGCTTGATCGCGGCGTTTCGGTTGCGCCGGGTGAGCTTGTCGAGTTGCGAAGTATCGGGCGAGTGCAGGTCAACGCGTGTGGTGCGTCGGCCTTCGGGGCGGCGATCGGGGTCGATGTGCCAAGCGTCGAACCCCTCCAGCATCTCCGCAACCGCCGCCGAAGTGGCATCCTCAGCCCGCGCCTCGACCTTTCGGACGCCGGCCGCACGGGCGTTCGCCTCGGCGAGGCGTAACAGCGCGGCTGAGGAATCAACTCCGGCCGTCGCGGCAACCCCGGCAATCGCCGCGAGATCGCCGCCGATGCCGCAACAAAGGTCGGCGACGCGCCGGCAATCGCCGAACCTAGCGGCCTTGTACGCCGCGACCCATGCGTCGGTCGCCTGCTCCAGGCCCACGCGTGTGAACAGCATCCGCTCGGCGAGGGGGAACTTGGTCCTGGCCCGGCGCCGCAGGTCGACCTGCTCCAGCAGCAGGTGCGTTCGTTCCGCCGAGTGCTCGCGCCGGAGCGTTGCCGCGAGCCGGTGCAGCGGCGCCGTCGCCGCGGCGAGGTCCGCCAAACGGGTGGCGGCCGCTCCGCTGATTAGCCACTCGGCATCCGCTGCTGTGAGGGGGGGTTGCATGCCGGGTCAGTTTCTGCGGGCGGAGCCGGCTTGGCAAACCCTGCCGGACGATCGCTTGAGCCGACCGCCGCCGAGAAGCGTGATCCGCCGCGCAGGCGTTCGACGATGTTCGTTGTGCGGCCGTCTCTGCCTAAGGCCGGCAACAAGAAACGACGCTAACAGCACGAAGAGGGCGTCATGTTCGGTAGACCAATCCTCATGACCGGCATGCTCGGCGCCGCGGTCGCAGCGCCGATCGCGATGACGGAGGGGCCGAACTACCTCTCGGCGATGCAGCAGAGCGGACGCCCCGCTCCGCCGCCGCCCGCGACCGACTTCGCCCCGCCGCAGCTCGCTTCACCAGAAGGGCCGGGGGCGTTGATCTACAAGAGCCCCGTGCCTATCGAGGGCGCCGGATTCGTGTCGCTCGCCGAGATGCTGCGGTTGGACGTCTCCAAAGAGTGGGTCTACGCCCGCTGGGCACGCAAGTCGACGGGGCTGGCGGACCCCGAGCTGTTTGGCGTACGGGTGCCGGTCGTGACGGGCACCGCCATGACCGATCTCGCAGGGTCGCTGACCTACTACTTCAACCCAGCGGGTCGAGTCGACCGGCTCCGATTCCACGGGCGCACGGCGGACACGACGGCGATTGTCGACGTCGCTCGGCGGTACTTTGGCATGCAGCCCCAGGTTGGGCTACCCGGAGACCAGCTCTTTCAGACACGGTCCGGCAACAACGTGCTGTGCGAGCTGAGGACGCGGCCGGAACCGGTGCTGTGGGCGACGTCGCCGCATGAAAGCTTCTCGGTTGACCTCGAGATCAACTGTCCGGGCGCCGGCCGCTTTGTCCAGCAGCGGCAGCTGACGCCTGACCTGCCCGAGCCGCCCTCCCCTCCCGAGCCACCTCAGCCGGTGGCGCAGCCGCCAGCGGAACCCGCGGCTTCCGCTCCTAGCGGCGACGCCCCGCTGGAGGCGGCGTCCGGGTTCTCGCTGCAAGACGCCGCGCGTCCGTCCTACCGCTGGCCGAACTGAACGCCCGGGTCGTCCCGCGGCGTTCGACTGGCCTGGGAACCCTGATAGCAAAAGTGCTAGGTTCCCGTCATGGGCGCCGCGGGAATCCAGATCGCCGTCTGCGATGAGGCCACGCTGCGGGCGGCGCTGGAGCTAGTGCTCGCCCCGCTTCCGCCCAACCAACGAGGTCCGCTGGTCGACACGCTGGGGAGGCTCCGCGACGAACCGTTGGGCGCCTTCGACGCGCTGGTCGCGGCGACTGCCAGAGGCAGGGTCGTCGCCGCCGCGTGGGGACAGCCGCAGCCGGGGAAGACCGCCGCGCTGTGGCTGCCGCAAACCGACGGCGTGCCGCTTGAGTTGGTTGCGATCCCGCTGATCGAGCGGGTCGCCGCGTGCGCCGACGCGGCGGGGGTCGAGCTGACGCAGGTCCTGCTCGAATCGGATGACGCCGCCGCCACGGCGCCCCTGCTGGCGGCTGGCTTCCGCCGACTGACCAAGCTGCATTACCTCGAGTGGCGGCCAGCGCTCGACAGCCAGCTAGAAGAGGGCGATGAGAAGCCGCACGTCGATCAGAGCCCGCGCCGGGCGCCCTCTAACCCGCCGCCCGATCTCACGCCGGCTTCCTCCATCGATCGCTGCTCGCTCGAGGCGCTGGTCGCGAGCACGTACCTCGGGACACTCGATTGCCCAGAACTTGATGGCCTGCGCAGCGTGGGCGACGTCCTCGACGGCTACGAGCAGACCGGCGAGTACGACCCCGACCTTTGGTTCGTCCTCCGGCAAGACGATCGGGAGGTCGGCGTGTTGCTGCTCAACGAGCACCGCGGCAGCGGGCAGATCGAGCTAACTTACATGGGGGTCGCCCCGACGGCACGAGGGCGGGGGATCGGCCGATCAGCGGTTGAAGCCGCCCAGGCGATCGCCCTCAAACGGGGCGCCGAGCGCCTGGTGCTCGCCGTCGACAACCGCAATACCCCCGCGCGCAACGTCTACAAGCAAGTCGGCTTCCGCCATTGGGCGTGCCGGTACGTCTACCTTCGGCCCGCGTCCGATGGCTGAACGGGTAGGCGGACCGGGACTCTCCGTAACGCTCGCATGGCGACGGCGCCACGCACGACATCGCCATCGGGAACACCTTATCCACGAAACAAAATTCGCGTTTCGACTGTCGGATCCGTCAGCAAACGTCCGGTTCCGCCGAGAAATCTGCGTCTACCTACGGCGCGCTGCAATTACTTATCCACGTCACCGATTCAACGATTTGACACCCGTGCTAGCACGCTTACAATCTGCGGCTCGGGTGATGGTGACAACGTGACCCAACAACACACGGCGGGCGCCTACGCGGCAAGCCGGGATTGCAGCCGGTCCGGCAGGATTGGCTGATTTCTCAACGGGTTTTGGCGCGTCTCGGAGGAAGTCGTGGGCGTTGGATTCTCATAGTCGCGTAACGGTACCCAAGATGGGACCGCGGGCGTGCGGGGTTCTCCCGCCCAGGGTCTGTCTCCGTGGAGATGCTCCGCGGTTACGGCTGCGCCGGCGGCACGCGCGAAAGGAGCACACAGGAAGTGGAAAAGGAAGCCGCCGCGGTTGGCAAACGCGTCAAGGAGAGCTTGCTCGAGGTGGTGGGGCAGCGCCGGTTCGAGACTTGGTTTGGCGGTCGCGTCGGCTTCCTTACCCCCGGCGAGACAGTGCTGGAGGTGGTTGTCCAGACAACCCTCGAGCGGGACTGCTTGCAGCGACAGTTCTTTGCGGAACTTGAGCAAGCGTGTCGGCTAGCGGGCGAGCGCGAACGGCGGATCGTCTTTCGTGTCGATGCAGGCCGCGAGGCTCGGGTCGCTGAAGTCAAGGCAACCGTCGCGGCGGCGACTGCTGCCGAGGCGCCCCGGAACGAGGCGGCCCGCGTTGTAACGCGTGGGCAAGACCAGAGCAACCGGCAAGCGGCGGAGCCCGGCGGCGGGCGGCCGTCGCCGTTTTCGACGCTCGTAACCGGCGAGGGGAACGTGGCAGCCGTCTCGATCGCTCAGCAGATCGCCGCCGGCGAGCCGGTCGCTTCGCCGCTGTTGATCTGGGGCCCAACGGGCGTGGGCAAGACCCACCTGCTCCGCTCGATCCGACAAGACGTGCGCCGCCGGAAGCGGCGCATCCGCACCATCTACCTCACCGCCGAGCAGTTCACCACCGGCTTTGTCGAGGCGGTCCACGGGCGGGGGCTTCCGAGCTTCCGCAGCAAACACCGCGGCGTTGACCTGCTGCTCCTCGACGACCTCCAGTTCTTCCTCGCTAAACCGAAGACGCTTGAAGAACTGCAGCACACGTTCGACCACCTCATCGCCGACGGGGCGACGATTGTCGCCGCGGCGGACCGCCCGCCAACCGGGCTGCAAGGCCTCGGCGGCGACCTCGCCTCGCGGCTCTCGGCGGGGCTCAGCATCGAGATCCAGCAGCCCGACTACAAGACCCGCCGCAAGCTGCTGGAGGGGATCGCCGAAGCCGCTGGTTTCCCTTTGCCGTCGGTGATCGTCGACGCCGTGGCAGCAACGGTCATCGGTGGAGCGCGCGAACTCACCGGCGTCTTCAATCGGTTGCGGGTCGCGAGCGAATTGACCGGCGACCACGTTACGGTCGACGCCGCGCGGCGCCTGGCGGAAGAGACCAACAGCCAGACGACGCCACGCATCAAGATGGCCGACATCCAGTCGGCGGTGTGCCGGGTGTTCGGCGTCGACAAGGGCGTCCTGCGGTCGGACAAGCGGACCCGCGCGGTCACCGAGCCACGGATGCTCGCCATGTGGCTCTCCCGCAAGTACACGCGCGCCGCGTGGAGCGAGATCGGCGCCTACTTCGGTCGGCGGAGCCACAGCACGGTCATCTCCGCTTGTCGCCGGGTCGACGACTTGGTCGGCCGCGACCCGGCCGTCCGCGGCGGCGCCGGCGACCATGGGCTGCAAGACGCGCTCCGGCAGATCGAGGTCGAGTTGCGGACGGCGTAGGGCCCGCCCGCACTGTTGATGGCTGCGCGGCTAACGAGCCCTCGAAACAGGGCTTTCCCTCACAGGGCTTTCCTCTACGTGGCCCGGGCTCCCGTTGGTCGCCCTGGCTTCATAAGCGGTGCGGGATCAACAGAAGGGGCACGCGATCCGTGCCTCGGCGACTTCGGTCACGATCTGTGGGAAGAAGCCATCGACGCCGCCCTCGTCCACAAGTCCCTGCCAGTCGCCATCGGTCGCGCGGGCAAACGGCCGTGACTTGAGCAGCGTCAGCCGCCCGCCGAGCAACGCGGCGATCCGCGCGGCGATCGAGTCACTCGTCACGTGCCAGCCAATCGGCAGGCGGGCGCCCGGCAGAGACGGCTCGATCTCCCGCAGCCAACGCCCGGGGGCGAACAGGGTGAACGCCGCGGCCCGCCCCGTCGTGGTGAGCTGCTTCCAGTCGTCCGTCCACGCGGCCTCGGGCCACCAGCCGGCGACGGCGCGGCTGTTGGCGTCCATCATCACGACCGCCGCGGCGTGGGCGGCGGCGTCTCCCAGCGGCTGCTGGTAGTCGAGCCGACGGAGCCACTGCACCGGCTCGCCGCCGCCAACGATCAGCACTTGATGAGCAGGCGCGCCGCGCGAGCGGTCCCGCAGCAGCCAGCCGGCCAGCGCCTCCGCCGCGCCCGGCCGAGCGAGCAGGCTGCCGCCGATCTTTACAACATGCGGCGGGTGAATCACGCGTCGGGCGCCCCCTCGGCGAGCCACGCGACGGCCCACGCTGGGCCGCAAAGACTCGCTTCTCGGCCAAGCTTTTCGGTGAGGGAGCGCACGCAACCACCACCCAACGCCCGCGTAGCGGCCCGCCGGGCGAGCCACTCGCCGGCGCCGCCGACGTAGCAGCGTTTTGGTGGCTCCGGGGCCGCCTCGGCCGCTTTGACGATCGTCGCCGCGAGCCGCCGCTCCATCACCGATACCACATGCCGCGCCGCCTCGACGGCGTCGCGCCCATCAAAGCTTGTCGTGTCGGCGCCGATCATCCGGGCCATCCTTGCGGCGGCGTAGGCTGCGGTGAGGGGGCGGTTATCGGCGGTGTCGGCCGTCGAGCTGGGCGGCGCCTCTCCGACCAGCACCGCCGCGTCGGCCGTCGTCGCGAACAGCTCCGCCGCAACCGGCGCCGGGGCGCCCCGATAGGCAGGTGATCGACGACGGCACACACCGGCGTCCGACCCACGCCTTGGTAGAGCAGGTTCCCCGCGACAAGCCGCGCCGTGTCGTCGGGGCAGCCTTCCAAGAGGACGCCGAAGCTGGAGAACGGGACGATGTCGGACGTCGTCGAACCGACGTCAACCAGCAGCGCGGCGTCACGCGACGAGTCCCGCCGAGCTAGCGCCGCTGCCATCGCGTGCCAGTTAGCGGCGGCGACCAGTGACCACCGCTCGACGGCTTGCTCGGCGTCAACGAACTGCCCTTCGAGCGTGTAGTAGCGGGTCGTCCTGCCGCCGGCTGAACGCTCAACCGCGTCAACGATCGCCGCCACGCCCTCCGCCTTCGATTCGAAACAGTCGCACAGCTCGCCGGTCATCGTGACGGCAAGCGCTCCATGCGGCGGCGCGATCTCCAGCAGGCGAGCGACCGCGCCCGAAAGCTCCTCCGGTCGCCGCCAGAGCGGAAACAGGAGTTGCTTGGCGACGCCGCGGGCGGTTGCCGCCTTGAGGTGGGCGCCGCCGATGTCCAGGCCGAGGCACCGTTTGCTCAGCGGCAGTCGCGGAGCGTCGCTCATTCGTTGACCGGTGTGTCGGTGTAGCTGACGGTTCCATCAACGCCGAATTCGATGGCCCTTGGCTGCACGGTCACCGGCCCCGGGGTTCCCAGCGCTGTGTTGACCATCCTCTCGGCAAGATTCTCGCAGACCGCGAATCGGAGCCCGGTGTACGAGGTGGTCAACCGCGGGTTCACTTCGATGACCCGGTCGCCGGCGCCATCCGGGCTTGGGTCGAGGACGAGATCGATCCCAAAGTAGCCCTGCGTTGGCGGCATCGCCTGCACCACCCGTCGGGCGAGGTCCGCGGCGCGGGCGGCTTGCCCTGCCGGCAGAGGCGTCGCGCCGCCGAGGTAGCGGAGCCGACCGTCGATCGACAGCCGTTGCCTGCAAGGCGGCAGCACGGTCGAACCGTCGGGCCCGCTCAGCGCCGCGACGCTGGCCGCTGTTCCGGGGATGAGCGGCTCGACGCGGCGGTCGCCAACCGATGCCGGCGGCGTGTCGTGCGGCCCGGCCACGACGTAAATGTCCCCCGACCCCGCCCCGTCGTTCGGCTTGATCACGGCTGGGTAGCTCCGGTGCGCGGGCAGCGGCTCGTCGGATGGCATCAGGATGCCGTCGACCACCGGCACGCCCGCTCGGGCGAGGTGGGCTGCCGTGCGATGCTTGTTGCTCGCCAGTTCAACGAAGTCGGCGTTGGGTGAGGCCAGCTTCGCGCCGTAAGCCTCAGCGGCGCCAACCGTCCGGAGCAAATCGCCATCAATCTCCGGCGCGATCAGGAGCACCGCGTCGGCCTCCCGGCACAGCCGCGCGAACGCGTCGTCGTGCGCCGCGCGCGAGTCGACCGTCAGCAGTTCACCGCCGAATGCGTTGAGTTGCGGCACGCGTAGGTCACGCAGCAGCGTCGCCCGCCAGCCGGGGACGCGGCGGGCGTCTTCCGCCACGGCTTGCGCCATCGCCAGCCCCTCAACCAGCAGCGACTCGGGCAACGCCCCCTGGTGGCCGAGCATCCCGCCACCGGTCACCCACTCGTAGAGGAAGACGTGCATGGGGAGTGGAGGTCCCTCCGCTGCCGGCCGTCAGCTCGCCTAGAAGATGCCGAGCTGGTCGCGGGCGTCCTCGGTCATGCGCTCGGGCGTCCAGGGCGGCGTCATCACGAGCTTGATCTCAACCTCGCCAACCCCGTCGAGCTTGGAAACCGCCTCTTTGGACTGACTCAGCAATTGCGGGCCGGCGGGGCACGCCGGGCTGGTCATCGTCATCTCGACTTCGATGTCTTCGGCGCCCGACTCCTCGTTCGGGTTCACCGTTACCTCGTAGATCAGACCGAGGTCGACGATGTTCACAAACAGCTCGGGGTCGATGACCTCCTTGAGCGCTTCGCGGACGGTGTCTTCGGCGATCGGCATGGCTGGTGCTCCTGCGGGGGATGCGGTAACAACGAGTGTAGGCGGGACGCGCCGCCGGTCCAATCCCTACCGGCGTGGCCCGTCGCCGGGATCAACGGGCCACGCCGGCGACGGAGCAAACATGATAGAAGACAACCCGTATGCCTCGCCCCTTGCCACTGACAAGCCGCCCGAACGCACCGACCGAGAGCAACTCGCCGAGTGGATCCGCGATTGTATGACTGGCAAAGCCGCTTCTCTTGAGGTGGTCGAAGCGGTCGAGGACGGGCTCGATCTGGACGATCCGGTTATCGGCCTCGTCGCCCATGAGCTCTCAGGGGTCGACATCCGACCGGGAAACTCCTCGCGATCGGATTGGAAACTGCTACGCAGGTTGCTGTTACTGCTGGAGTCCGACTGGGGCGCTGTCGAGACGAAGCTCGTCCGCTGGATGCCGTCGCAGGTCATCGCGGCGGCCGCCCTTGGCGTGCTCGTCGCCGTGGCGGGGGCGGGCGGCCTTACGGTTTGGCTGTGGGTGGCGGCCGGCGTTGGGATCGGCGTCGCCGCGGTGATCACGCGCCTCCGGGACGCCCTCGAAACGCCCGACGATCGCCCGCCTTTCGACGACGCCTTGCGGCCGTTCCGCTCGTTCGGCGAACTCCGGGCGGTTGTTGGGGCGACGCCCTCATTCCGGCCGCCCGACTTCCCCGCTAGTCTTGCGGTCGGCAGAGCCGGCCTGAGGAAGGGTTGCGGGGCGGCAGAACCGCTCGTCGCGACCCTCGGCGCGCCTCTGATCGGCGCCTTGTGGCTAGCAGCCCTTGCCCTCCCGGAAGAGAAACAGGAGTACGAGGTACAACCTTCACAGCGGCGACTCGTTTCGTGAGCCGCGAGGCGCCGGTTCGGAGCCGCCGCGACTGCCGGCATAGAGCAACAAGACGCGACTCAGTTGGAGAGCCGCACCCACACCCCGCCGTCATCAACCTTTACCTCGTGGGCTCGGGTTGGCCTGATTGCCGGCATGGTGACCGCGGCGCCATCGGCGAGCGCAAATTTTGCACCGTGGCGGGGGCAGGCGATGGTGTTGTCGCCCGGGTCGATCGGGCCGTCGCTGAGCGGGCCTCCGTCGTGTGTGCAGACATCATCCAGCGCGTAGAAGGCGCCGGCTGCGTGAACCAGCACGACCGCTTCGTCGTCGACTTCGACGAGTGTCGAAGACGGGTCCGTGAAGTCGGCGGCCCGGCCGACGCATTCAAAGTGGCTCACTGGTTGGGGAGGTCCTGCACCCGCGAGCCGATAGCTTCGCCGAGCGCGTCGCGGACGCTGTCGATCGTGATCCGGTCGAAAACCTGCTGGAAGAACCCGGCGACGATCATCCGCACCGCCTCTTGTCGGGTGTAGCCACGCGTCATCGCATAGTAGACCTGCGTGTCATCGACCCGGCCGCTTGTGCTGCCGTGCGTGCAGCGCACGTCGTCCGCTTCGATTTCGAGGCCGGGGATCGAGTCGGCCCTAGCCGTCTTGGCGAGCATCAGGTTGTCGTTGCGTTGGTACGCGTCGGTCCGCTGGCCCGCCTCGTCGACCTTGATCATCCCGCGCCAGACTGTGCGGGACGTGTCCTGTAGCGCCGCTTTGTAGAGCAGGTCGCTGCGGCAGTACGGCGCTTGGTGGTGCTGATGGGTGTTGTAGCAGAGGTGCTGCTTCCCTTGGGTGAACATGACGCCGTTGACTTGGGCCTCGGCGTCAGCGCCGGTGAGGGCGACCTGCTGGTTGACCTTGGCGAGCCGGGCGCCGAGGGCCCCGATGGTCCATTGAAGTTGCGCTTCCTTGCCGACCAACGCCTTTTGATGGCCGAAGTGCCAGGTTCGGTGGTTCCAGTTTTGCAGGTTCACGTACCGGAGCTTCGCGCCACGGCCGACGACGATCTCGATCGTCCCGTTGTGCAGGCCCGCCGCGTCGTCGTCGTCGCTAGCGGTCTCCATCAGCAGCGTCGCCTCGGCGCCCTCTTCGAGCACGACGATCGTCTTGCTCAGGTCCGAAGCGCCGCCGCCGACCAATCGGGAAATCGCGTGCAGCGGCTTCTCGAGCCGGACCCCCTTCGGCACGTGCAGCACGACGCCGCCTGTCCAGCTGGCGTCGTTGAGCATCGCGAAGCGGTCGTAAGTGGGGCTCACGACCTCACGCTCAAACGACGGCCGCAAGGCGTCGGAGTGCTCGACGACCGCCCGGCCGAGGCCGCCGAAGATGACGCCCTTCGAGGCCGCTTCGGGGTCGAGCTCCGACACAACCGCCCGGCCGTTGACCGACTCAACGCGGCCGCCCAGGTCGACACCCTGCGACAGCAGCCCGACGCCCGTCGCGGTGGCTTCGACCGCCGCCGATGAGAACTTATCGAGATTGAACAGGCGGATGTCGGTGCGCATCCACTCTTCGTCGTTCACGGCGGGCCAGCCGGCGGCTTCGAAAGCCGCCCACGACCGCCGGCGCCGTTCGGCGAGCCAGTCCGGCTCGCCCGGTCGTTGGGTGAGGGCTTTGTCGCCGAAGGTCGTCGGAGTTAGGGCCGCAGCAGTCATGTCACAACTACTTCAAGATAGGTAATGCAATCCGCTAAAAAACCAGACGGGGCGCACACGGCCGCTCGATCGGCTTTCATCTGCGTTCGGGGGGAACTAACCGACGCTGCCTTCCATCTGCAGCTCGATCAACCGGTTCATCTCGACGGCGTACTCCATCGGCAGCTCTTTGACGAGCGGCTCGATAAAACCCGAGACGATCATCGAACTCGCCTCGGCCTCGGTCAGCCCGCGGCTCATCAGGTAGAAGAGCTGCTCTTCGCCGATCCGCGAGACCGATGCCTCGTGCTCGATCTGGACCTGCTGCTCTTCGACTTCGATGTACGGGTACGTGTCGCTGCGGCTGTCGGGGTCGAGGATGAGGGCGTCGCAGACGACGTTGCTCTTGGCGTCGACCGCCCCGTCTTCGACCTTGCACAGGCCGCGGTAGCTGCTGCGGCCGCCGTTCTTGCTGATGCTCTTGCTGATGATGCGGCCCGACGTGTTGGGCGCGCAGTGCACGAGCTTGGCGCCGGCGTCCTGGTGCTGCCCCTTGCTGGCGAAGGCGATCGAAAGGATCTCCCCCCGGGCGCCCGGCTCCATCATGTAGACCGCCGGGTACTTCATTGTGAGCTGGCTGCCCAGGTTGCCATCGATCCACTCCATCAACGCGTCTTGGTAGGCCATCGCCCGCTTGGTCACCAGGTTGTAGATGTTGTTAGCCCAGTTTTGGATCGTCGTGTACCGGCAGCGGCCGTTCTTCTTAACGACGATCTCGACGACCGCCGAGTGCAGACTCTCGGTCGAGTACATCGGCGCCGTGCACCCCTCGACGTAGTGCACCTCGGCGCCCTCGTCGACGATGATCAGCGTTCGCTCGAACTGGCCCATGCTCTCCGCGTTGATGCGGAAGTAGGCCTGCAGTGGGAAGTCGATCTTCACGCCCGGCGGCACGTAGATGAACGAGCCGCCCGACCAGACCGCCGAGTTGAGGGCCGCGAACTTGTTGTCCTCCGGCGGGATGATCTTGCCGAAGTACTCGCGGAGCAGCTCCGGGTGCTCCTTCACCGCGGTGTCGGTGTCGGTGAAGATGACGCCCTGTTTGGCCAGGTCTTCTTCCAGCGATCCGTAGACCACTTCGCTCTCGAACTGCGCCTTCACTCCGGCGACTAGCCGCTTCTGCTCCGCCTCGACGATGCCGAGCTTGTCGTAGG
>JBCCZD010000106.1:0-12682 GCA_039188275.1 Planctomycetota bacterium | reverse complement strand
TGGCGAGCAACAACTTCGCCTCGGGCAACACGAACAACGGTTTCGACTTCGTCGACGTGGAAGGCGAGTTCAGCCTCAACGGCTCGGTGGGGAACAACGTCGACGGCTACAGTTTCGTGGACGTCGACCCAGGCGGGATGGTCCTGAGCAATTTCGCCGAGGCTAACGTCGACGACGGATTTGATTTCACAGACAACAACGCGGGCGGGACGTTCTCCGACAACCTTTCGTTCGACAACGGCGACCTGGGGTACGAATTCGGCGCCAACTTCGGGACGGCGGTAAACAACACGGGGTCGGGGAACGTGAACGGGGGGGATGTGTTCCCGTAGCGGCGGGGATTCACCGCAGAGGACGCGGAGGACGCAGAGAAGAGGGCGGCACTGGCCTCTTGCCGGTGCTGATGGGAAAAGAAGAGCACTGGCGAGACGCTAGTGCCACCCGGACCGCCGACGCGTAGGTCGGCGGCTATTACGGGGCGGGTCTGAGAATTCCTGCCTTAAGCGAAGTAGGCCACGGCGTTCTTGAAGACGGCCAGGCCCGCCCCGGCCTCGCCTAATTCGCGGCGGGTCCACTGCGGGTGTTGCGTGGGTGCGATGCAGCGTTCCGGGTGGGGCATGAGTCCGAGCACGCGGCCGGTGCGGTCGCAGAGTCCGGCGATGTCTGCGGCGGAGCCGTTGGGGTTGTCGGCGGGGGCGCCTTCTGCGAGCGGGGCGTAGCGGAGCACTGCTCGGCCCTCATCGACTAACGTGCTGAGCGCTGCGTCGTCGCGGGGGAGGAAGCGGCCCTCGGCGTGGGCGATGGGCAGTTCGAGGCTGCCGACGCCGGCCAGGAACGGGCACTTGTCGCCAACGGCTTCGAGCGTGACCCAACGATCGGTGTAACGGCCGGAGGTGTTCCAGGCGAGGGTGGCGGAGGGGCCGGAATCGTCTTCGGTGTCGAGCAGGCCGGACTTGAGGAGCACCTGGAAGCCGTTGCAGATGCCGAGGGCGAGGCCGCCGGACTCGCGGAAGCGGTGGAGCGTGTCGGAGAGCGTGCGGAGGCGGTTGGCGAAGACGCGGCCCGCGGCGAGGTCGTCGCCGTAGCTGAAGCCGCCGGGGATGCAGAGGATTTGATGTTGCTCGACTGCCGCGGGGTTGTCGAGCAGGCGGTCGACGTGTTCGAGCGAGGTCGCGGCGCCGGCTTGCTCGAAAGCGAAGGCGGTTTCGGCTTCGCAGTTGGTGCCGGGGGCTCGGAGGATGAGGACGCTGGGGGAGGGCATGGGAAGAAACTATGAGTGATGAGCGATGAACGATGAATGGACGGTCATTGCGTGTAGTGGGTTCGGGCTCTTGTGTCGCGGTCAGTCAGTTGGTTTTGGGGGTGTGTCGGTCTCAGTGGTGCGTTGGACGCAGGGGGCTATTCATCGCTCATCGCTTATCGCTTATCGTTTCCTTATGTCTCTCATCGTTGCTAGTTTCTCAGCGTTCGCTGCCAGGCTTCTTTCAGCAGGCCGATGGGGGCGGTGACACAGGTGCGGTCGGCGTTGCGGATGGTGAGCGTGCCGGTTTCGGTGGCCTCGCCGATGCGGGCGTGGTCCACGCTGGCTAACGTGAGGGCTTCGGTGAATGCGGCTTCGTGATCGGGGGCGACTTCGCAGAGGAAGCGGGTGTTGGATTCGCTGAAGAGCCGGGCCGGGGCGGAAAGGGAGTCGTCGTCGACGGGCGCGGCGGCGAGGTCGAGCTCGGCTCCGAGCCCGCCGGCGAAGGCCATCTCGGCGGCGGCGACGGCGAGGCCGCCCTCGCTGAGGTCGTGGCAGCTGGCGACGCTACCCGCTGTGATGGCGGCGTGGAGGGCGTGGAAGGTTTGCTTGGCGGGTTCGGGATCGACCTTAGGGACCTGGCCGCCGGAGAGGTTGTGCACCAACGCGAGGTGCGAGCCGCCAAGTTCGTTCATCGTGAGACCGACCAAGTACAGGGCGTTGCCGGGGCGTTTCAGGTCCATCGTCACGCAGCGCCGGATATCGGGGATCTGCCCCATGGCGCTGATGAGCAGCGTGGGGGGGATGGCGATGGTCTGGCGCCGGCCGGCGGCGTCTTCGAAGCTGAACTCGTTGTTGAGGCTGTCCTTGCCGCTGATGAAGGGCGTTTCCCAGGCGAGCGAGAGGTCGCGGCAGGCGATCGCGGCGCGGACGAGGCTGCCGAGGGTTTCGTTCTTTTCGCAGTCGCCCCAGCAGAAATTGTCGAGCAGGGCGATGCGTGCCGGGTCGGCGCCAACGGCGACGCAGTTGCGGACCGCTTCGTCGATGGCGCTGGCGGCCATGTGGTAGGTGTCGAGGTCGCCGTAGCGGGGGTTGATGCCGCAGGCGATCGCGACGCCCTGTGGACTATCGAGCACCGGTCGGATGACGGCGGCGTCGCTGGGGCCGTCCATGCGAACTCCGACGAGCGGCTTCACGACGCTGCCGCCTTGGACCTCGTGGTCGTACTGGCGGATGATCGACTCTTTACTGGCGACGTTGTGGGCGGCGAGGATCGCGAGCAGGTCGGGCGTGTAGTCGTCGCGCTTGGGCGGCGAGAGGTCGCGCGTCTTGGCGGGCGTGTAGACCGCCTCGCGGACGACGGGCGGGCGGCCGTCGTGGAGGAAGCCCATCGGCAGCTCGCCGACCTGCTGGCCATCGTACTTCATGGTGAGCTTGCCGGTGGGCGTGAACGCGCCGATGACCGTCGCCTCGACGCCCTCGGCGGCGCAGAGGTCGTGCAGCTCTTGCCAGTGCCCTTCGGGGACGCTGAGGACCATGCGTTCTTGGGCTTCGGAGATCCAGATCTCGGTGTAGCTGAGGCCGGCGTATTTGACGGGGGCCTTCTCGAGGTGGACCTCGGCGCCGATTTCCTCGCCCATCTCGCCGACGGCGCTGCTGAAGCCGCCGGCTCCGCAGTCGGTGACGGCGGTGAAGAGGCCGCGGTCGCGGGCGGCGAGCAGGGCGTCGGCGACTTTCTTCTCTTCGATGGCGTTGCCGATTTGGACGGCCCCGCCGGAGAGCGACTCGCTCTCGCTGGTGAGCTCGGCGCTGGAGAAGGTGGCGCCGTGGATGCCGTCGCGACCGGTGCGGCCGCCGATGGCGACGATGAGGTCGCCGGGCTGGGGCTCCTTCTCGGCCTTGTCGGTGGGGATCAGGCCGACGCAGCCGCAGTAGACGAGCGGGTTGCCGAGGTAGCGGTCGTCGAAGCAGACGGCTCCGTTGACGGTGGGGATGCCCATCCGGTTGCCGTAATCGCGGACGCCCTCAACCACGCCCCGCATGACGAGCCGGGGGTGCAGCACGCCGGGCGGGAGGCTGTCGGCTTCGGTCTCGGGAGGGGCGAAGCAGAAGACGTCGGTGTTGCAAATCGGCTTGGCGCCTTGGCCGGTGCCGAGGATATCGCGGATAACGCCGCCGACGCCGGTGTTGGCTCCGCCGTAGGGTTCGAGGGCGGAGGGGTGGTTGTGCGTCTCTACTTTGAAGGCGAGGTGGGCGTCGGGGTGGAAGCGGACGATGCCGGCGTTGTCGCGGAAGACGCTCACGCACCAGTCGTCGTCGCCCCACCGCTCGCGCAGCTGCTCGGTGGCCGCGAAGATGGTCTCGCGGAGCATGTTCTCGAACCGCTGCTCGCCGTCGGGGCCGCGGTAGGCGATGCGGCCGGCGAGGGTTTTGTGGCTGCAGTGCTCGCTCCAGGTTTGGGCGATCGTTTCCAGCTCGATGTCGGTGGGGTCGCGGCCGAGGTCGCGGTAGCGCTCGCGGATGGTCTGCATCTCGGCGGGCTGCAGGTAGAGCTGCGCGGTGCGGCTGAGGGCGTTGAGCTCGTCGTCGGTCAGGTCGCGGAGCGGGACGGTCTGCAGCTCGAACTGGTAGTCGCCGCCGAGCTCGATGCGGTCGATCCCCAGCGGTCCGACGATCAGCCGCTCGATGGCGTCGTTGGCGAGCACCTGCTCGCCGAGCCTGGCAAGGGCGTCGTCGTCGAGGCCGGCGACCCAGTACTTCCGCATCGTGCAGACCGCGTCGACGGGGATGCCGAGGTCGCGGGCGGCGATTTCGGCGCTGCGGGCGACCGGGTCCATCACGCCCGGTTTGGGCAGTACGTGGACCAGGGTCTGCCCGTCGCCCGGGGCGGGCGGGGCGGCGAGGCCCGGGTCGCTCGCCGGGGCGGCGGCGTAGGTCTCGGCGACCGTGTCGACGAACAGGCTTTCGGCCAGACGCTTCAATTGCTCTGCGTCGAGCTCGTCGGCGTCGAGGAGGTAGCACTTGGCCGACTGCACCTCGAGGCTTGCGGCGAGGCCGAGCTCGGCCGCGTCGCGGGCGACGCGCTGGGCTTCGGCGTCGGCCAGCGGGGCGACGGGGCGGATATCAATCTCCCACAGCATCGCGGATTCCTTTCGCGTGTCGGAGTTGGGCTTCGATTCTCTGGTGCTCGCCGGCTTCGAGCGCGGCGGCGAGTTCGTCCAGGCGGACCTGGAAGGCGGCCAGGGCTTGGCGGACCGCCGGGCGGTTCTGGAGGAAGATGTCGGTCCACAGGGCCGGGTCGGCGGCGGCGACGCGGGTGGTGTCGGCCCAGCCGCTGGCCGTGAGCGGCAGGTCGTCGTGCTCGGTGGCGCCGGCGAGGGCGGAAGCGACCAGGTGTGGCAGGTGGCTGGTGGCGGCGAGCGCCCGGTCGTGGTCTTCGGGCGTCATGTGGCGCACGCGGGCGCCCAGTCGCATCCAGAAGGCCTCGGCCTCGATCGGCGCCACCTCGGCAGTTTCTGGGGTGGGGGTAATGACGACCAGCTTGTTCTCGAACAGGTCCGGATTGGCGGCGTCGACGCCGGTGAGGTGGCTGCCCGCCAGGGGGTGGCTGCCGACGAACGGGGCGTTCTTGCCGGCGAGCTGTCGGTCGACCTCGCTGCAGACCTGACCCTTCGTGCTGGCGGCGTCGGTGACCAACTGGGTGGTACCGGCCGCCTCGGCCGCGGCGACGAGGTGCTCGACGACCCGGCTTACCGGGGAGGCGACCACTACCACGTCGGCCCCGGCGACGCCCTCGGCGAGGTGGATGGTGCTGCGGTCGACGGCCCCCCGCTGCTCTGCTCGGGCGAGCGAAGCAGGAGACCGGCCGATGCCGACGACCTCGCCGGCGAGCTCCCGCTCGCGGAGGGCGAGGCCGACCGAGCCGCCGATCAGGCCGACGCCGACGATAGCAACGGTGTCGTAGACGGGCATGGGTCGGCACGAGGGGGGTTGGGGGGCCGTTCCGCCCACGCGGCCGGCGGGGGCTAGCTTATCAGAGGCTCCCGCGGCCGTTGAGGCCCCGGCCGGCGTCCGGTCGCAGCTTTAGCCCAGTCGGTGAGGTCTGCGGAGGTGTCTCAACCGGAACTGCTGTTCCCGTCGTTGTTGGAATCGAGAAAAATCTTGCCTTTCTCGCCGCGTAACAACGCTGGAAAAAATACGCTGCTGTAGAATACCCAGCGCACGCGGGCGAACGGTACCGATTTTGAGGCCCCTGGCTTTGGGGCCCACGCTTCGAGGCCTTCCGTCCGGACAGTCCGCCCGCGTCCCCGACCCCAGCGTTTCCCGAGAGGTTCCTAGCGATGTTCCGCTCCCTGGTTTCCGCGTCTGTTCTGGCCGTCCTGCTCTCCGCCCCGGCCTTCGGCCAGCAGTGGGCCGAGAAAATGTTCAACAAGCGGGAGCACAACTTCGGCACGGTGGCCCGGGGTTCGGACACGGTTTACCGGTTCGAGGTGACCAACCTCTACAAAGAAGACATCGAAATCACCAACGTCCGCTCGAGCTGCGGCTGCACCCAGCCGAGCATCGAGAGCCCGGTCATCAAGACGTACCAGAAGGGCTACGTGCTGGCCCGGTTCAACACGAGCGGGTCGCACCTGGGCAACAAGGGGGCGACGGTGACCGTCAGCCTGCGGAGCTCCAAGGGGCACCGGGCCGAGGTGCAGGTGCGGGTTCACGGCTATATCCGCAGCGACCTGGTCTTCGAGCCGGGCGCCGTCCGGCTGGGGACGGTCGACGAGGGTTCGGCCAAAGAGCAGCTCGTGCGGGTGAACTACCTGGGCGGACAGTCTTGGCGGATCAACGACGTGACGAACGACAACGACTACTTCGAGGTCGAGCTGCGTGAGGCGGGCCGCGGCGGCGGCCGGGTGGCCTACGACCTGCTCGTGCGTCTGAAAGAGAACGTGCCGCCGGGCTACCTCAAGGACCAAATCACGCTGGTGACCAACGACGCCTACGGCCAGCAGCAGCGGGTGCCGCTGGTGGTTGAGGGGCGGATCGTGCCGGAGATCTCGGTGACTCCCGAGTCGCTGTTCCTGGGCCAGATGACCGCCGGACAGCCGGTGACCAAGAAGCTGGTCGTGCGGGGCAAGAAGCCGTTCAAAATCGTGAGCATCGACTGCGGCGGCGACCAGTGCTTCTCGTTCAAGAAGAGCGACGAGGCGAAGGTGCTCCACTTGGTGGAGGTGACCTACAACCCGCAGACGGCCATCGGCAAGATGCAGCAGCGGGTGACGATCCGGACCGAGGGGGTCCGCAGCAGCACCGCTAGCTGTTTGGTGTCGGCCGACGTGATCGGGGACGCGACGACCACCGGTTACCGGGGCGACGGCGCCACGCAGGTGGCAGACGCCGCCGCGGCGAACTGAACCGCATTAGTTTCTGCGAGACTTGGTGCAAAAGAACCGGCGACCGTAGGTCGCCGGCTACCGCCGCTCGGGTAGGCCAAGCTAGCAGCCTAAGCTCTGTTGACGGGGTCCGCGGGCGGCTGCATACTCACGCCGCTTCTCTGGCGACCCGGCGAGTTGCGTCGGGCGGAGAAGGCCTTTTCTTGCTTCTTGTCCACGATCTTTGACCACGATGGCGTTGGCCCCTATGCAGGCCCTGGTTCCGCCTAGTCTGAGCGCGCGATGCTTTGGGGTTTGGTGCTGCGCCGTGTTGGCGTTCGCTGCGACCGACGGCCGCGTGCGGGCGGCTGAAGAGTTCATCGCCCCTAGCCACTCGGCACGCTCCGAGAGCGCTTTCGTTCCGGACGGGACGCTCGACTTCGACGCCGAGCCGGCTCGACAGCCCTTGCAAGAGGGTCACGAGGGCGAGGAACTGTTGCCGCCCGTCGAAGGCTACGAAGGCGGAGAGGGCTTCGACCTGCTGCCGTTCGACTGGGTGCGGCACGTGGGGTTCCGGCACTCATCGACCGATGGCCGGCACATCGGAAAGGGGCTGCCGCTGCACGGCACGAGCTGGATGAACCGCCCATTCCACGTCGACTGGTTCGCCGGGCCGCTGCTGATGGACGACATCCGCCACGGTCAACTCGGCCAATCGAACACCGTGATCGCGGGGCTGCGGCTTGGCCGCGACATCGACTACTACTGGGGCCTGGAGGGCCGGTACGGCACGGGCGATTCGGACGTGCTCTTCCTGGAGGATTCGGAAGACGGGGTCGACGCCGGCAAGTCGAGCTACAGCGTGGCCGACATCAGCGTGCTCTACTACCCGTGGGGCGACTCGAAGGTGCGTCCCTACGGCATCCTGGGCCTAGGGATGTCGCAGCTCGACTTCCGCGACCAGAACAATGTGCGGACCGATGTTACGCAGCTCGCGGTCCCCTGGGGCGTGGGCGTGAAGCTGCTGGAGTGGCCGGGCGCCTCGGTGCGTTTGGAGATTCTAGACAACTGGTCGTTCTCTTCGGACGCGGTCTCGGACATGCACAACTGGAGCTTCACCGCGGGGATGGAGTTCCGCTACGGCGGTAAGCGCCGGCTGTACTGGCCGTGGCGTTCGAGCTACGCGGGTTGGTGAGTCTCGCTTAGGGCGGTTCAGGAATGGGCGGGCTGCTAGAATGCGCGTCCACCCTCCCCTGCCCCTCATGCTGTCTTGCCGCTCGCCGTGTCTGACTCTCCCACAAGCCGTCCGCGTCGCTACGCCGTTGTTGGCGGGGGCGTGAGCGGCCTGACCGCCGCTTACCGGCTTCGCAAGCTGCAACCCCACTCGGAAGTTCGGGTGTTCGAGGCCTCGGCCCGGCTGGGGGGCCCGCTGGAAACGACCCGGCAAGGCGGCTGCCTCGTCGAACGTGGTGCGGACAGCTTCACGACTAAGCTGCCGGCGGCATTGGAGCTGTGCCGCGAGCTGGGGCTGGAGGACGAGTTGATCTCGACCAACGACGCCCACCGGCGGGCGCTCGTGGTGCGTGGCGGCGAGCTGATGCCCGTGCCGGAGGGGTTCGTGCTGATGAAGGCGACGAAGCTCGCTGCGGTGCTCCAAACGCCGGTGCTGAGCCCGCTCGGCAAGCTTCGGTTGATGCTCGAGCCGCTGGTTGCGCGTCGGAGGGAAGCCGCAGACGAGTCGCTTGCGTCGTTCGCCCGCCGGCGGCTGGGCCGGGAAGCGTTTGAGCGGTTGGTGCAGCCCCTGGCAGCCGGGATCTACACCTCCGATGGCGAGCAACTGAGCATGGCGGCCACGATGCCGGAGTTTCTTGAGGCCGAGCGAGAACACGGCAGCCTGTACGCCGCGGTGCGAGCGGCCAGGCGGGACGCCGCAGGAGAGTCGGGCGGCGAGAACTCGGGGGCGCGGTACAGCCTGTTCGTGTCTTTGCGGGACGGCGTGTTCCGGCTGATCGAGCGGTTGGCGGAAGAAATTGGCATGGAGCGCGTCGCGTTGGGCGCGGCGGCCACTGGGCTGCGCCGCGTGGAGGGTGGTCAGTGGGAAGTCTCGTTCAGCGAGAATGGGACGACGGAGTTGTTTGACGGCGTTGTGCTCGCCACGCCCGCGGCCGCAACCGGTAGGTTGGTCGCGGCGTTCGACGAAGGGTTGGCAGGGCTCTTGGGCCAAATCGAAGCGGCAAGTAGCACGGTGGTGTCGCTCATCTACCCGCGGGAGGCGGTGGGGCACGCGCTGGACGGGTTCGGCTTTGTCAGCCCGGCACGCGAGGGACGCGCCATCATCGCCGGGAGTTTCGCCAGCGTGAAGTTCACGGGGCGGGCACCGGAAGGTCGGGTCGTGATCCGGGCGTTTCTCGGCGGGGCCGTCCGGCCGGACCTGGCGGAGCTCGACGACGAGGCTTCGGTCGCGCTGGCCCGGGACGAGCTGCGAGGGCTGATTGGAGCCGAGGGTGATCCCGAGACCGCGGACGTACGGCGCTGGACCGCTCAGATGCCGCAGTACCGCGTGGGGCACCTAGGGCTGGTCGAGCAGATCGAGCAACGCGTCGCCGGGCTCGCTGGGCTGGAGCTGGCCGGCTGTTCGTACCGCGGGGTGGGCATCCCGCAGTGCGTGGCGAGCGGCGACCGGGCGGCGCAGGCCTTGGCAAGCACAGACGATTAGCGGAAGCGGAGCTCGCTGCCGACGAAAGCGATCTCGGTCTGGGAACCGTCGCCGAGCAGCCCGCGGTAGTCTTCGACCGCTTGGTAAGGGTCGGCGGCGTAGGCGTCGGCGAACTCGCTGTGCTCGTCGGCCGCCTGCAAGAGCGAAACAAGCGCCGAGAGGTGACGCAGGTCGCCGCTGAGCGTTTCGTCCTGCGACAACGCGGCTTCGGTAAGGACTGCCTGCGGCGTGTCGCTGCCGACCCGGAGCTCGCCGTCTTCGTCTGCGAAAGCAAGCTCGACCGGGGCATCGACTTCGATGCCGGCGTCTTCGAGCAGCGTGGCGATCCGCTCTTCGATCGCATCTTGCAGCTCGCGGGCGAACTCGCGGACTTCAGCGAGCTCGATCGAGGCGCCCTCTTCCGAAGGCACAGCGCCCGTGAAAGCCTCGTGCAACAGTGAGCGGTGCAGCTCCGACTCGACGCCCGAAGCGGCCGGCGCAGCGGCGGGGTCTTCCTGCTGTGTGCTGGCCTGCTCTGCGCCGGCCTGCTGCGTGGCGGCGCTGAGGAAGTCGAGGAACTCGGTGAACGGCTTGGCCGCGGCGTCGGCGATGCCCGAGACGGCCGACTTCGCGGCCGAAGCGATCGGGATCAGCGTGAGCGGATCGATTTGCACCGGAAGCAGACGCCAGGGGACCACGGAGAAGAGGGGATCGGTCTTCTGTTCATCGTCGCTTGAGCGGCCAGGGTGCAGTAAAACGGCCGGAGCCGAGCGGCAGCACCGCTAGCACACCGCGGCTTCTGCTACTTGCTGCCGGAAGACACCGGGAGGGCGGGCGTGGCGCCGCCGCTTTTGGCGAGGGCGGCGAGCTCCCGCTGGACGAACGCGAGGTCGGTGTCGCTGAGGTCGTGGTAGGCGATGGCCCAGCGGTCGCCGGTCTGGCCGCCCAGCAGCACGCGGTCGCCGGTAGCGGCCAGCATCTCGGCCCGTACTGAGTACCGGCCGGTTTGGTCGAACCAGTTGCGGTAGTCGGTTGGCTCGCTGCTCGACGAGCGGTTGCGGGGGCCCTGGAACATCTCTTCCATCGTCGGCTCGTCTTCGACCGGGGCGTCCTCTTCGGCCGGGCCCTCGGGCTCAGTGGTCGGCTCTTCTTCGGCGGGCTCGGCAGCCGGGGCGAACAGGCCTTGGAGCGGGTCCACAGCCGGGGGCTGCTCCTGCTCGAAAGGTTCGGTTTCGACGGACTCGGTCGCTTCGGGCTCCATCTCTTCCGCTTCCGGCTCTTCCGCTTCCGGCCCTGTCTCGGCGGGCTCTACCTCGGTGGGCTGGGCCTCGGCTAGCTGGGCCTCTGCCGATGGGGCTTCGGAGGCCTCGGCAGGCTCGCTGAAGAGGTCCTCGAAATCGGAGACGACCGGCGGCTCCGCCGGCTGCTGGTTCCGGGTCGGTTCAAAATCGCTCAGCCAGGAGTCGTCGTCTTCCGAGCCGTCGTCTTGCGGTTCTTCGGCGGGCGGCTCTTCCATGGGCTCGGGCTCGGTAACGACCGCCCAAGGCTCTTCAGCCGGCGAGGGCTCGTCCCAGGGCAACGGCTCTTCATCGACGACAGGCGCCTCGGGGGAAACCTCTGGCGTCTGTGCCACCGGGGCGTTCGCAGTCGACTCCTCGAACGCAGGCGGATCTGCGGGGGCGTCTTCGGCGAAGAGCGTGTCGAACTCGTCGTCCGCTTGTTCGGGTGCAGGGTCGGTCGTCGCGGCCGGAGGGAGCGATTCCTCGGGGCGTTCGGCTTCCCAGGGCAGTGGCACATCGTCCGATTCGGCGAGGATCGACTCCTCGGCGGGCGGCTGCTCAGTTGCAATTTCTGGGGCTCTCGGCTCTGCCTCTTTTGCTGGCGCTACAGACAGCGGCGGGTCGGTCACCGCGATTGGTTGTGGATCTGCCGGAGGGAACGCTGCAGTGGGGACTTCGTCTTCAGCGAGGGTTTCGTTTTCAGCAAGCGGCTCCTCTTCAGTGAGCGGCTGTGCGACGACGATCTCCGCCGCGGGGCCGGGCTCGATCGGCGAGCCGGCGTCCTCCGTCGGCGTCGTCACGGTGGCGGCACAGTCGGCATCGCAGTCTGCATCGCAGTCGGCCGGCGCCTCGTGCTGGCAGACCTCTGGGCACGGCTTTTGGCAGACGCACTTGCAGCGGTTCCGTCGGAAAAGCTTGGCGGCGGCGGTGGACTCGGCCACCAGCAACGCACACACGGCTACCGCAACGATGGTTTTCTTGAGTCGGCGACGCTTGGCGGCCATGGCTTGGGCAACACTCGGGAGAGCTTGGGTTTGGGGCGGGATTCCGCCCTTTCAAGACAGGCTAATCCGACCCGCCGGGCGTGGCAACTTTCGGCTACCGGCCCCGCGCCGGGCAGCCTAAAACTACTCCGCGGAGTACGTGTACACCATGTAGGCCTCGATGGCAGCGCGGCGGTTGGTCAGGAGGTTCTCCTCCATCCGGTGCTGCGTGGCGGCGCTCCGCCAATTCTGCCCAAACGGGCCGGTCACCTCGGCGGTCGGCGCGTCGGTCATGATCGACAAGGCGTTCTGGTAGACCTCGACGCCGCCCTCGTGCCAACGGCGGACCTGGATGCCAAAGGCCAGCACCCGCGGATCGACGGCGTCGGTTTCGATCTCGCCGAGACCTTCAGCGTTCTCTTGGTGCAGCTCTTTGCGGGCGGAGAGGTAAGCGTAAACGTCGGTGTCGGCCGGTTGGGCGGTGAGCAGTTCGCGTGCGGCGACGTCTTCCTGGATGACCCGTTTCAGCTCGGACCAGAACTCGATGGTCGCTGCGCTAATCTGCTCGGGCGTCGGCGGAAGTGGGCGTCCGAACGCGGTCCGTTGCTCGACGGCGGGGCGGGGCTCGGACGGTGCCGCAGCTTCGCCCGGCTCGACTTGCTCGGTTTGCCCCTCGACGGGGAGGTTGTCGATAAGCCCTGATTCGGCAAGCAGCTTCTCCCCGGCGGTGGGGAGGTCGATGCCCAAATAGACCGAACCGAGGGCGACGCCGCCTCCGAGCGCGGCGAGGCACGCTACGAATTCCAGGAAGCTCAAGCCGCGGCGTGCCGGACGCGAGCGGAAACCGTTCCGTACATGATGTGTTTTTGTGGACATGCGGCTGGCTGCTTGCGGTTTACTTGGATTCGTCACCCACAGGAAAACGTTACGCGCTCTGACCGAGGCGCAATCAATGAAGCATAGG
The DNA here is from genome assembly GCA_039188275.1 of Planctomycetota bacterium. Classification (GTDB taxonomy): domain Bacteria; phylum Planctomycetota; class Planctomycetia; order Pirellulales; family Lacipirellulaceae; genus JBCCQL01. The sequence continues at coordinate 154 of JBCCZD010000106.1, read as the reverse complement.
TCCCGGCCGCGGCGGCGGAGGGTGCCAGCCGCAAATGGGCGACGCCGTCTGGGGGCGGGACCTATGCTTCATTGATTGCGCCTCGGTCAGAGCGCGTCACGTTTTCCTGTGGGTGACGAATCCAAGTAAACCGCAAGCAGCCAGCCGCATGTCC
>JBCCZD010000105.1:0-12737 GCA_039188275.1 Planctomycetota bacterium | reverse complement strand
GAAGAGGCGGACTACGAGCGGATGTCGACTGGCTACTCGGTCGTCCGCGTCATCACGGGCGTCGTCCCGTTGCTCGGATTCCTAGGCACGGTGATCGGCATCACCGACGCCATCGCCGGCTTGTCGATCAACCCCGAGCAGCTCGAGGCGTCGCTCGGCCCCGTCATCGCTGGATTGAGCTCGGCGTTCAGCACCACGGCGCTCGCCCTCGCACTGTCGATTGTGCTGGTCTTCTCGAAGCTGGTTGTCGAGCGGCTTGAAGACTCGCTGCTCGTCGAGACGGGTCGGCGGTGCGAGCAAGAGATGATCGGCCGGTTTGAGCTGTTCGGCTCGGCCAACGACCCGCACGTCGCGTCGATCAGCCGCATGTGCGACCAGGTTGTCCGCGCCACGGAGGTCATGGCCGCCCGCCAGGCGGACCTCTGGCAGTCGACCATCGACGAGACAAACCAGCGCTGGCAACGGGCCACCAGCAGCGCCGGCGATCAGCTAACGTCCGCGCTAACGGACGGGCTGCGAACCAGCCTCGCGGACCATGCGAAGGGGGTCACCGTCGGCGTCGAGCACCAGCTCAAGCAGCTCAACGCCAGCCTGGCCGGGCAGGCCGACACGCTCGCCGACGCGGTCGCCTCGCACACCGCGTCGGTGAATCAAGCGGTCGAGGAGCAGCTCGCACGCGTCGCCGAGGTAGCCGACTCTCAGGTCGCCGCGGTCAGCGGCGCCGTTGGATCGCACCTAGCCTCGGTAGGCGACGTTGTCGTGAACCAGTCGCAGGCCATGTCCGACGCGGTGCAGGGCAACGTCGGCGTGCTGCGGGAGGTCGTTGAACGGCACGGCAAGCAGCTCGACACGGGCTCGAAGGAACTCCTCGGTAACCTCCGCCACGGGTTGGAGCGGATGGCGGAGCTGCTGGTCGAGGCGCTCGAGCGGCACGGCCAGACGCTGACCGCCGCGGAGGAAGAACTCGCCAGCGAGAACCGTCGGCACCTGGGCGAGGTCGAGGCGGCCCTCGGCGAAGCCATGGTGGTCGCCGCCGACCGCCAGGAGAAGCTCATCAGCCGCAGCGAGAAGCTGCTGGCCGGCATGCAGGCGCAGGTAGCCGAGTCGGCGGGCGTGACGATCGCCCACCAGGAGCAGCTCGTCAAGCAGGGCGAAGTCTTGCTGAAGGTCGTCGAATCGACCGGCCAGGTCAAAACGTTGCAGGACACCCTCAACAGCAACCTCGCCGCGCTCTCACGGGGGCACAACCTCGAAGAGACGCTGATGAGCCTGTCGGCCGCCATCCAGTTGCTCAGCGCCCGCACAGGCCGCCCTTCGGTCGACGCCACGCCGGCCTCCAACAAGGCGGCCTGACGGGGGCGCGAGCCGCCGCACCCGTCACTCGCGTGGACCGCCACGCGGCGCCGCGGCGCCGCCGAGACTTGACCGCTAGAGAGCTATGAGTCGTTCTCGCCGAAAAACGAACGGCCCGCCGGTCTCGCTCTTCCCGTTCCTGGCGGTGCTGCTCTGCACGATGGGGGCGTTAGTCATCCTCCTCGTGGCGATGTCGCACGTCACCCGGCAGCAGGCCCAGGCCGACAGCCGGGTCGCCGCCGACGCGAGCGCCGACGAGCCACCGGCGGCGCAACCAGACGAGCGGGCGCTCGCGGCCGCGGCCGCGCGCCGCGAGCGATTGGAGGAGGTGCAGGCGGCGTCCGCCAAGCTTGAGCAACAGCTCGCCACGGCGCAGGCGACGCTAGAGGAAAACCACCTCCACCTCAGCCAAATCGAAGGCCACATCCAAAGGCTTGTCGACCAGCTGAGATCGCGGCGAGCAGCGCGTGCGGAACTCGAAAGGACCGAGACCGAGCGCTACGACGACCGCGCCCAAGCCGAGCGGAACCTCAAGCAGCTCCATCGGCTGATCGCTGACGTGAGGGATGAGATCAAGCAAGCGCAGGCCGAGCAGGCGGGCCGGCAGAAGTCGTTCGCCATTGTTCCTTACACGGGACGCAACGGAACCCAGCGACGGCCGGTGTATATCGAGTGCACCGCCGACGCGGCGATCCTGCAGCCCGAAGGGCTGGAGCTTACCCCCGCCGACTTCCAACCGCCGCTGGGCGTTGGCAACCCGCTGAACGCAGCGCTGCGGGCTTCACGCGAGTACTACGCCCGCCAAGACCCCGCCGCGGGATACGACCCCGACGCTGAGCCCTACCCACTCATCCTGATTCGGCCCGAAGGCATCGCCACTTACTTCAAGGTCCGAGAAGCGATCCGGAGCTGGGACTCCGACTTCGGCTACGAGTTTGTCCAGAGCGATTTGAACCTTGCTTTCCCTTCTCCCAATCCGGCCCTGTACGCGGCCCAAGAGCTTGCTGTGCAGCACTCGAGGTCGCGGCGGGCGCTGCTGGCGCAGGCGGCTCCTCGGGCTTCTGGCGGCCAGCGGCAGGCGGGACGCGGCGGCGGGCGCTTGACCGGCGGCGCCGGCGCCGGCGCCGGCGGGGCGCCGGGCCTTGGCGGCGCAGGCGGAGGCAGCTTGCCCTACGACGCGGGGGTGCTCGACCGCGTCGCGGGAGGCGCAGGCGGAGGCGATTCGGATAGCGGCCCGAACACTTACCCGAGCGGCAGACGCCTGCAAGGCGGCCTTGCTGGGGCGGCAAACGAAAGCCGCGGCGCCGTTGGTGCGGCTGAAGCCGCAGGCGACCAGATCACTGGCGTAGAGCCCGGCGGCGGAGGCGGCACGCAACCCGGCGGCACGAAGGTCACGTCAGCGGGCGCGGGCGGCGGTCCTTCGCAACAAGCCGCGCTAGCCTCGCCAACGTCGGGCGCTACGACAGATGGCTCGCCGAGCGGCGGAGCGGCCGGGCAGCCGAGTGAGCCGCCCTCCACCGATGGAAAGCCGGTCGCGGGGGTGACGTTGCCGACGCCCACCGGCAGCGGGGCGCCCGCGGTCGGGGCGGTCTCCCAGCCCTCGCCGGGGGCGATCGCCATCCGCCGACCGATCTCGGTCTTGGTCGAAGGTGACCGCTTGGTCCTCTCGCGTGACGGCGCCACAAAAACGATCCCCATCCAGAGATCGACGACGGCCGCGGCGAGGGAACTCGTCGCGGCGATGCAGAACCAGATCACGTCATGGGGCTTCGCCGGGCAGGGGCTCTACTGGCGCCCTGTCTTGAAGCTGCGCGTGTCGCCCGGCGGCGGCGGGCGGGCGCAAGAACTCAGCCGCTTGCTGTCGCGGAGCGGCATCGACATCACCTTCGAGCAGACCGCCGCGGCCCCCAGCACAGGAGGCGTCGATGCGACGCGCTGATCAAGCCAGCGGCGACGTGCCGGGCCAGGACTCGTTCCTCGATATTGTCGCCAACCTGGTCGGCATCCTCATCCTGCTCGTGATGGTGGTCGGCCTCCGAGCGGCGCAGCAGCCGGCTAGCGCAACGGCCGACGGGGCGCCGTCGACGGCCGACGCATCGCCCGCAACACCCGGCGAGCCTGCGGACAAGGCCACGGGCGCGGTCACCGAGGAGGAGCTTGCCGCCGCCGTCAAGAAGGCGCTGCTGCAACGCAGGGAAGTTGTGACGAAGCTCGTTAAAGTCGCCTCGTCTAAGGAAGAGGTCGCACTACGCGACGCCGAGCGGGTAGAGCTGACAAAGTTCGTCGCCGGAGTCGAGGAGGAAATCGAAACGCAACGCCAGGCCATGAGCGTGGGGCAACGCCGCGACTTCGACCTGCAAGCCAAGATCAGCGCCGCGCAGCACGAGCTCAGCAAGCTGACGCGCGAGCGGATGGCGGTCATCGAGTCGGAGCCCGAGGTCGAGCAGCTCGAGAGCCTGCCGACGCCGCTCGCCAAACGCGCGGGCGAGGACCAGATATACCTCCGCTTGTCCGGTGGCTACGTGCGTGTCATCCCGTGGGACGAGCTCATGGACTTGGCCCAAGACCGCGGCCGGCTAGAAGTCTCGCGGCTGCGGAGCCGCGACCGGGTGACATTTACGGTCGGCCCGGTCGGGGGCTTCCGGCTCCGTTGCGAGATGCGGAAGCGGGTAGTCCGAACGAGTCAAGGCACTTTCCTGGCCCCGGACGTCGCGGTCGAGTTCTTGCCAGAACAAGAGCTGCTTGGCGAACCGGTCGCCGACGCGATCCAGCCGGGATCGCTGCTGATGACCGAGATCGCCGCACGCAGCGGGCCCCGAAAGCCGACGATCACGGTTGGGACCTACCCCGATAGCTTCGGCGAGTTCCGGCAGCTCAAGGCGACGCTGCACGAACTCGGGTTCCCGGTCGCCGGGCGGCCGGTCTCCGCGGGCAAGCTGATCGGGGCTAGCCCGAACGGCACCGCATCCGCCGCGCAGTAACGAAGCCCGGCTGGGCGTCCCTGCTGATTGACCTGCCCAGTGGCCAGTTCAGTGGCCAGTTGGATTAGCCCGTCGATGGCCCTTGGATTGGCTCCGTCGATCCGCGAGGCGGCTGCCCCGGCTGTGTGGCTAAGTGGGCGCCGCGTCTCTGGCGAGGTCGGCCACCGTGATCCTGGCGAGTTCCCTCCTCGCCGAAGTCGCGACCCGGCCCATGGCGGCCAGCAGTTGCTTCTGCGCGCTGTCGGAAAGCCCTTCCAGGGGCGGCACGCTTGGGATGATCGGGTTGTCGAACGCCTCGAAGACGTCGAGGACCGAAACGGTCGCCGGGTCGCGGTTGAGGACGTAGCCCCCCTCCACACCGCGGACCGAACGCAGGATACCGGCCCGGACCAGGTTGCGGAGGACCTGCAACAAGAACCGCTCAGGCATCCGCCCGTCCGCTGCGAGCCGACCGCAGGCAACCGGGATGCCCTCCGGCGCTGTGCTTAGCTGGAGCAGGGCCTGCACCGCGTAGGCAATAGTGCGCGAGACCTTCATCGCGTCCGCCTTTCATTCAGGCGGCGGCCGTCGGCGCGGCAGTCCGGGGGTCAAGGGTCAACTGCGCGTCGACGCTGCCGATGATCAATCACTCTTGCGTGGCACGCCGACCATCGACCGGGCGGGCCACAGCATTGAATTAGAAAAGAGTCGCGTGCGGCGCCTAACAACGCCGCGTCATGAAAAGGTTGTCGCCTGCGAATACCGTAAACGACGGCACGCTCGTCCCCCAAGCGGTGCGGCGTTGTAGCACGTAATACCCACCTGCGTCAAAGCTTTCTCTTGGCCCTTGCACCATGCCGCAGCTACAACGCGCTAAACCGCTTGTTGTTTCGACGCTACTTGGGGTCGTCGCCGGTAACGGCTTCGGGCGTCGCGGCGTCATGGTGAGTGGGTTGCCGGAAGCTGTGCAGCAGCAGGAGCGCGGCCCCGACAACAAGCAGAGAATCGGCGATGTTGAAGTTGGGCCAACGCCAGTCTTCGCCGGCTTGCAACAGGATCCAGTCGCGGACGGCGTAGACGCGATCGCCCTGTTGATGATCGCCGTACAACGGCCAGTCCCGGCCCCAACGCATGGCGTGCAAGCCGGCGCGGTCGTACAGGTTCCCGAGGACGCCGCCCAGGATGGCGCCGAGCGTGAGGTTGACCCATTGGTCGCGTGCTTGGCCGTAGGAAAAGAGCCACACCGGGATCGCGACCGCCGCCACAACGCTGAGCACCGCGAACCAGAGCTGCCCCCCTTGCCCGAAGCCGAAGAGCGCGCCCTCGTTCACACTCACCTGAAAACCGGCGATGTCAGGCAGCAGCCAGTGGACGGATTGCCGGAGTTTCGGCCAAGCGAACATCACGTGCTTGGTCCAGAGGTCGAGCCCACAACCGGCCGCGGCGACGAGCAGAAACGCGGCGTAGCGGCTCTTGGGGAGCGGCGCCTCAGCGCTTCGTGGCGCCGGTGAAGGACTCTCAGGCAGGGGGGGCGTGCTCATGACGCGGTGAGCCTAGCAGACAGGGGCTTGCCTCGCCCACATCATTCGGCATGCCAAACTCGCTGCTGGGGCCCGGAAGGGTGTGCCGGTTGGGCCGTGACGAGAGGCCTTGCCGGTAACGCCCGGCACAGGCTGCTCACAAGCCTTCGCGCTTCTCGGCGCACTTCACACACAGTGGCGTGAAGGGAATCGCGTTAAGCCTGGTCTTGGGTATCACCCCGCCGCAATCGACGCAGCGTCCGTAGTTGCCCTGCTCGATACGGACCAGGGCTTCTTCGATTAAACCGAGGGTGTCTTCTTCGGTCTGGACAAGGCTGAGCGTGAACTCTTGCTCGAAGTTATCGCTGCCGAGCTCCGCCATGTGGATGGGCATCGTGGACGAGTCGTTGCCTTCAAGGCCCGACTTGCGTAGGGCGGAGTCGGCCATGGCAGAGACGTCGCCACGCAGGCGGGCTCGGAGAGAAATCAGGCGTTCTTTGTAGGTCTTGAGGTCCGCTTTCTTCATTTCTGCCTCTTAAGGACGATCAGCGCCATACCGGCTGCCCGCTTGGTTTGCGAGAGCCCGCCAGAATCTTGCATTCTAAATCCAGCTTTCCGGGTGGTCCAGCAGCCCGGCGCCGGCCACCTAGCTTGCCGAGAAACCTGGGGTGAGCTACCCTAGACATAAGTCTTGACGAGGTAAGGGTTTCATTGATATCCGGCCTGCCCAACGCGGCGCGCTCATGGCCGGAGACTAGCCCACTCGTTGCTGTGGCGTCACACAAGCCGTTCCGCTCGGCTTCGTGGGTTGTCGCAGCTGCGATCGTTGGGGCGATCCACCCGAGGCGATTCTGTTGTCTGCGACAGTCCACACCGCTACCCGCTTGGCTTACCAGCAGTGCATCATGCCGGGCTGCGCGGCGCAGTACCCGGTTGAGGAGGTACGGACGAGTTGCGACGCGTGCGGCGCCCTGCTCGACATCTGCTACGACTGGGACACCCTGCCCGTACCTGAGTCTCTGCGTTGGTTCGAGAAGAAGTGGTCGCGGCGGAACGAGCCGCTGGAGCGGAGCGGCGTTTGGAGGTTCCGCGAGCTGCTGCCGTTTGCGCCGGACGAGAAGATCGTCACGATCGGCGAAGGGCAGACCCCCCTGCACTTCTCGCCGGGCGTCGCCGAGTACGCGGGCATCGCTGTCGATCGGCTCCGGCTGCAGTACGAGGGGATGAACCCTTCGGGCAGCTTCAAAGACAACGGCATGACCGCCGCGTTCACCCACGCCCACATGATCGGCGCCAAGCGGGCCGCGTGTGCATCGACGGGCAATACGAGCGCGTCGCTCGCCCTGTACTGCTGCATGAGCCAACTCATGCAGGCGGTCATCTTCATCGGGTCGGGCAAGATCAGCTACGGCAAGCTTTCGCAGGCGCTTGACTACGGCGCCCTAACGATGCAGATTGCCGGAGACTTTGACGACGCCATGCTCCGCGTCCGGCAGGTCTCCAAGCAGTTGGGCATCTACCTGGTCAACAGCGTGAACCCGTTCCGGCTTGAAGGCCAGAAGACGATCATGCTGCGGGTGCTGGAGAGCCTCAACTGGGAAGTCCCCGACTGGATTGTTGTCCCCGGGGGGAACCTCGGGAATTCGAGCTCTTTCGGCAAAGCCTTCCACGAGCTGCACAAGCTCGGCCTGATCGATCGGCGGCCGCGGCTGGCGGTCATCAACGCCGCCGGCGCCGACACGCTGTACGAGCTCTACGAGAAGCGGGGCTTGCGCTGGAACGGCGGCCAGCCCGACATGGCGATCCTGGACGGGTACTACGCGGAGCTCGACGCCGCGGCCGAGCGGGCGGACACGATCGCCAGCGCCATCGAGATTAACCGGCCTGTCAACCTATTCAAATGCTTGCGGGCGCTCGAGTGCATGCGGGGCGTCGTCCGCGAGGCGACCGACCAAGAGATCCTCGACGCGAAGAGCCGTGTCGCCCGCAGCGGGCTGGGCTGCGAACCGGCCAGCGCAGCGAGCGTCGCCGGGGCCAAGAAGCTACGCGAGGAAGGCGTCATCCAGCCGGGGGAAACGGTCGTGTGCGTTCTGACGGGGCACCAGCTCAAAGACCCCACGGCGACTGTCGCCTACCACACATCGGATCAGGCGGAGTTCGACCGCGTCCTCGCCAGCCGTGGCGTCAGCCGGGCCGCGTTCGCCAACCGCGCCGTGCAGGTCGACAACGACCTCGACGAGATCGTCCGGTCGATCCAGTTGAACAGTTAGCAACGCCGCGGCGTCGTCCGCGCCAGGCGCTAGGGCGTCGAGGGAGAGAAATGCCAACACGAGTAGCCATCCACGGCGCCGCGGGGCGGATGGGTTTGCGTCTGGTCGCGCTCGGCGAGGCGGACGACGACATCGAGCTGGTCGCCGCGATCGAGAACGCGTTCAGCAACAAGTCCGGCGCCGACGCGGGGGAACTCGCCGGCGCCGGGGCGATCGGCGTGCCGGTGTCGACCTCGTGGCCGGACACCTGCGACGCCGTGATCGACTTCTCCGTCCCCGAAGCGACGGACGCATTGGTCGAAGAGTGCGTCAAGCGGGGCGTCCCGCTGGTGTTCGCCACGACCGGGTTGAGCGGCGAACAGCAGCAGCGACTCACGTCCGCCGCGGCGGTGATCCCCATCGTCAAGGCGGCCAGCATGTCGACCGCTGTGAACCTGACGATGAAGCTTGCCGAGACCGCCGCCGCGACGCTCAAGGGCCACGCAACCGGCGTCGACGTCGAGATCATCGAGCGCCACCACCGCTACAAAGAGGATGCGCCAAGCGGCACGGCTCTGGCGTTCGGCAAAGTGATCGCCAACGCAATGGGCGTGACCGGCGAGACCCATGGCCGCCACGGCCGCCCGGGCGAGCGACCGCGTGACGAGATCGGGTACCACGCCGTGCGTACGGGCGACAACCCGGGCGAGCACACGATCGTGTTCGGCCTGCTCGGCGAGACGATCGAACTCCGCGTCGCTGCGACCAATCGCGACTGCTACGCCACGGGCGCCCTCAACGCCGCGAAGTGGTTGCAGGGCAAGCCGCCCGGCATGTACGACATGCGGGACGTGCTTGGATTGAATTAGTCTTGGCAGCGGCAGCCAGACGACGGCGACGCGCGCGTCCGATCGAGAACTTGGCGTTGCTGACGTTTGTCGTCTGATGTCTGGCTGAAACTCATGGCCGAATGCGACGAAGGCTATCTCTGCGAAGTCTGCGGCGAGGATGTCGGCAATATGGTCGACAGCGACCTCTACCTGCGGTACGTCATCGGCCGCCTCGACCCGGAGGTGCTGCACACGTCGGCGGAGCGGCACCTGCGCTGCAACCCGGCGCTGGCGCAGTACATCGTCGCCCCGAAGTTCCCCCCGGTGGTCTGCGAGGGCCCCTTTGACAAGCGGACGCTCGACGGCGAGCACGTGCGTCGCGAGGAGGCGCTTATCACCCGCGGCTGGCTCCGGCTGAGGGAGCTGGCGGGCGCCGAGTTGCCGATCAAGGACTACCCGCTGCCGGAAGTCGCCGAGGCGATGCGGCGCCGGTACGGTGATTGAACGGCGGAACGTTTGCTCGTGGACGGGCCCCGGTTGGCTCAAAGCTGCGCCCGCCCTGGAGTCTTCCTGCTGGTTGATCGCGAGCAACTTCTCGGCTGTTCACCCACCGCGTTGGCCGTGATAATCGGCCGCATGAGCGAAGCCCCCACCGAGCCGCCCCCTCCCGCCGAGAACCCGCGCGAGCCGCCACTCGCCCCCTCGTCGACACGAGTCGCAGGCGAGCTGCCGCCGCTGATGTCCGACCGGGCGTTCTGGGGGATGAACGTCACCCAGTTTCTAGGGGCTTTCAACGACAACGTCTTTAAACAGCTAATCCTGCTGTTGGCGACGCCCACCGCCGACCAGCTCAAGGCCGCCGAGGCGGCGGGCGAGACCGCGGCCGATTACCAGTGGATCGCCACGATCGTCTTCGGCGTCCCGTTCTTGATGTTCTCGGGCTTCGCGGGTTGGCTCGCGGAGCGGACGAGCAAGCGATCGCTGATTATCGTCAGCAAAGGCGCCGAGATCGGCGTGATGCTGCTCGGCATGGTCGGCTTCTACTTCTACGGCGCCATAGGACTGGGCGGCATGTTCATCGTGCTCTTCCTGATGGGAATGCAGAGCACGTTCTTTGGCCCGCCCAAGTACGGCATCTTGCCGGAGATGCTCCGCGACCGCGACCTGCCCCGAGCGAATGGCATCTTCCTGATGTTTACGTTTGTCGCGATCATCTTCGGGGTTGCGCTCGCCGGGCAGTTGATGTCGTTCGGCCAGCAAGCGGTCGAGAACGGCGAGCAGGCGAACGCCGCGGCCCGCGTGTGGAAGGCGTCCGCCGTCTGCGTGCTGATCGCCGTTGTCGGCACGCTCACGGCGCTGCTTGTCCGGCGGGTGCCGGTCGCCGACCCGGGGGCTAAGCTGACCTGGTCCGACCTGCTGGTGCCGCCGCAGATGATCCGCCTGGTGTGGGGCGACCGCCGGCTGCTGTTTGCCCTGATCGTGACCAGCTCGTTCTGGATGCTCGGCAGCATCGTCCAGCAGGCGGTCAACGCACTGGGCAAGTCGCAGCTCGGTCAGAACGACTTCTACACCAGCCTTCTTGCGGCGATGCTCGGTCTGGGCATTCCTGTTGGGTGCGTTGTCGGCGGCTACTTGTCGCAAGGGCGTATCAACCCTCGACCGGTCGCTTGGGGGTCCTGGGGCATTGTCGTCTGCCTTGTGCTGCTGAGCCTGCCCGGCGGGCCGAACAACCACCTGCTGGGCTACTGGGGGACCGCCCCCGTGCTGGTGCTCCTCGGCTTCGCGACCGGCATGTTCGTGGTGCCGATCCAGGTGTCGCTGCAGGTGCTGCCGCCCCCGTCGGAGAAGGGGCGGATGATCGCACTGATGAACCAGTGCAACTTCGTCGGCATCATCCTCGGCGGCTTCGTATTCGGCGCCGCCTTGTCGGCGCTCGCGGCCGCCGGCCTGCCGCGCAACATGACGTTCCTCGTCACCGCCGCGATCATGCTGCCGATCGCGCTCTTCTACCGCCCCCAAGAAATGCGGCTGGGTGCTTGAGCGGTGGCGATCTGCGGTCGGCCGTTATTTGTTTGGCTACGGCTGTCCGAATCGGTACGTTTCTGCGCCCTGATTGATGGGCTTGCATCGCGATTCTCTGTACCGACTTACCTAAGGACATGGATTCTCAACCCCCGAGCGCCCCACGCTACGTAAGCTGCGACGGCCCCACGGTCCGTAGGCTTCGGCAAGACCTGGGCTGGACGCAGGCCGACCTCTCGAAGCGATCGGGCTGCAGTGTCCGCGTCATCCAGAAAGCCGAGGCAAGCGGCGCTCTCGCCCCGGCTACGATCGACCTGATCGCCGGCGCCCTGAACACGGTGGCTCGCCCGGTAAGGGTCGCCGACCTGACGCTGGCGCCGTTGACGGTTGTCCAGCGCTTCCTGGATCTCTTCAACGAACACTTTGCCAATGCGGCCGATCACGCGGCGGAGCTGCTCCATGAAGACTTCGACATGTGGTGCGCCGGCGACCCGGCGGAGATGCCCTTCGCCGGCGACTGGACCGGACTCGACGGCTTCGCCGAGTACATCAAGCGTTTCTTCGCGATCCTAACGCCATCGCCGGAGGGTTTCCTGCGCAATATCCGCTACTTGGCGAGCGGCTCGGAGGTGGTTTGCTGGTGCGAGGCTTACGCAGGCGTGGGCGACATGCCAGCGCCGTGCGTATGGATCTGGCACCGCTACGTGGTGAAAGACGGCAAGATCGTCCGCTACGAGAACCACTTCGACACCCAGGTCGGCAGCGCCCACCTCGCCGAGGCCCGCGCCCGCGGTCTGCTGGGGGAAGCCTAGCTCACCTCCCCCGATCCACAACGACGACCAATCGCAATAGAGAGCACCGGCGTGGCCCGCGGACCGCAACTGGCGGCGCCGTGATCGAGCAGGCGGTGACTACGTGGACGACTTCGCCGCGCGGAGTTGGCCGCGGGCCTGGTCGATCGCGCGCTGGCGGAGGGCAAGGGCTTCGCCGCTGGCCGGCGGAGCGGCGAGCGCGTCGGCGAGTTTTTGCTGAGCCTCGACGGCGTCGAGCTCCGCGGCAGGCTTGGCACGGTTGGTCATCACCGACACGACGCCCTCGGCGACCTGCACGAACCCGCCATCGACGTAGTACGCCGTGGTTTCCCCGCCGGCGGTGATGCGGAGCGTCCCGAAGCCGAGCCGGCCAATCATCGGGCTGTGCCCGGCGCCGATGCCGATCTCGCCGTCGAACAGCGGCGTCACGACGTAGCTGGCGCCGGTGTCAACGACCGTTTCCTCGGGTGTGACGACGACAACTTGCAGCGGGGAATCTGCCATCTGTTATGTCCTGAAGCGAGTCGGGTTATTGGCTGACCCAGATTAGTCCTTGACGCCGTTCAATCGATTGCTGCACAGCTTTGGCAAATTTCTTGAACTCGTTGGCGATCTCAGCGCACTCCTCTTTTGCCGGTGTGTAGTCCGACGACACGGCGACGCTGCCCCCTCTTCGAAACCAGCTTGTGTAGCGTTCCACTACAAGCGGCAAACGAACCTGCTTTAATAAGCCCAACAGCTCGGGTAGCTGCTCTGATCGAAATGCAAAGTCTTCGTTGTCGCCACTGAGGTCGACCGCTGTGTGGATGTGTTCGTTCTGCCCCTCAAGCCAAGTCTGGAAGATCGAGCCGCCGCCACGGACGAACTCGGTCGTTCCGTTCAGTATCAAGTGGTAAAGGTCGACGTTCCGGTGGTTGATCTCGGGCCCGATCGGCATCGCTTGTGACAGAGGCCAGTCGCTTGGAACCTTAGATTGCGGTTCCTCCTGCGG
>JBCCZD010000104.1:0-12773 GCA_039188275.1 Planctomycetota bacterium | reverse complement strand
GGCGTTGATCCGCTTTCTCGGCGCCGAGGCGGCGTTTACCAAACCCGTGCCGCGCCCCCGCAACGCGGCGCCCCCCGCGCAGCCCCCCGCGCCGGCGGGCATCGCCGCGGCGCCGCAGCCGGCGGGGCCTCCGGCGGTGGTCCCCGGCGGGGCGCGGGCCCGGGCGTGGAAGTTCATCGACCACGGCGATCGACACTTCAAAGCGGGCCGCTACCGCGACGCGCTGAGCCGCTACAAGAAAGCAACCGCCTCGGCGCCCGACCTGGCGGCGGCCCGGTTCCGAGAGGGCTTCGCCTACCTCGGCTTGGGCGCGGTGGACCGCGCGGCGTTGTCGATCCGGCGGGGGCTGGCGCGCGACCCGGCGTGGCCGCAGTCGGACTTCGTGCTCGACGACCTGTTCGTCGACAACGATTCCCGGCAAGCGGTGCAGCGGGCCGTCGCCGCCGAGCTGCGCGATTCGCCAAACAACAGCGAGGCCCGATTGCTCGCCGGCGTGCTGCTGCACTTCGACGGGCAGCCCCGGGCCGCGGAGAAGCAGTTCCGCCGGGTGATCGCCATCGCGGGCCAAGACGCCGCGGCCGCGCTGTTCTTGCCGCCGCCGGTGGACCCGCCGCCGGCGAACGAGGAAGCCCGCTAGGCGTCGCCGTAGCGAGCCGCGAGCTCGTCAACTTGCCCTTTGAGGCTCGCGAGCAGTACCTGCGGGCTCGATCCGCGGGCGAGGTCGGCGTAGAAGGCCGACGGGTTGGCGGTGGTCGCCCCGGCGATGCTGTCGGCGGTCCGTTGCAGCCGGCGGACTTCGTAGTGCAACGCGATGAGTCGGTTGGTCGCGTCGCGGCTGCCGCCCCACAGTGTGGCGAGCAGCTGGACCAGCCCGACGATGATCAGCCCCTGGCCGGCGAGCGAGGCGCCGACGCCCAGGTTCCACAGGTCGGGCCGCTGGCCGAAGATCGACCAACCGAGCAGCCCGATCCCTGCGCCCAGCAGGAGCGACCCGACCAACGCTAGCAGCCAGGCCGACGCCTGGCTTGGCTTGGGATCGGCCGTCGGCGCGGGGGCGGCGCGGTGGAGCGTCGGCCTCGATGCGGCGGGTGGTTCCGGGGGTGCGTTGCTTGCCGCCGGGCCGCGCTCAGCGGGGCCCGAGTCGAATCGGAAACGCCTCTCGGCCGCCGGTGCACCGGCGGCCCGATGGGTGCGGATCTGGCGGCCGATCTGCTTCAGCCGCCGTTCGTCCTCTTCGCGCAGGACGTCATCGACCGTCCACGGTTCGACGATAACCGACTCGGTTTCAACCGCCGCTGATTCCGCGTCGCCGTGCGAGGGATCGATGCGGATGCCGACGTCGCCCACCGGCGCGGCGAACGCCTTCGCGCCGGGCGATGCGGCCGACAGGGGCCGCTGGCAGCGGGCGCACTGCACCCGGCCGTCGCCCGCCTGCGCAACGGCCGGCACGTCTTGTTGGCAGTGTCGACACCACATGCCCCGAACCCCGAGGAGGTCGCTGATGGCGCCCGCGGAACCGGGCACGACTCTTTCCGGATCGGCAGGCGGCCTGCGGTGACTTTGACGATTCTGACGAGAACAACCCGCCCCGACAGCGGGACGCCCGCTACGCCATCCGCCGCGCCAGCGACGCCAGCACCCGCTGCCGGGCGTCGTCCACCGTGCCTGCGATGCGTACGCCTGCCGCCTTGGCGTGGCCGCCGCCGCCGAACTCCTCGGCGACCTCGCGCACGTCGAAGTCGCCGCGGCTGCGGAGGCTGACCTTGGTCTGCTCGCCGGTCATCCAAGCGATCAGGGCGGCGACCTCCACGCCGTCAATGCTGAGCAGGCGGTTCACGACGTCCTCGGTTTCGGACAGCAGGGCGCCGGTCTCTTCAAAGTCGGACTCCCGGGCGAGCGCAAAGGCGACGCGCCCCTCGACCGACAGTTCCAGCCCTTGCATGATCCGGCCGTGCAGCTTGACCCGCGCGGCCGTGTTGCGTTCGTAGAGCGTCGCGAAGGCGACCGATGGGTTGGCCCCCGCGGCGACCAGCTTGGCGACCGCCGCGTAGGTCTCGGCGGTGACCGAGGGGAAACGGAACCAGCCGGTGTCCGTTGCGATCGCGTAAAACAGCGGCTCGGCGATCTCCCGCGTCAGCGTGGCGCCGAGCGCCTCGGCGGCGGCCAAGACCAGCCGGCCGGTCGCCTCGGCGGCGGTGTCTTTGAGCTCAATGGCGCCCAAGTCGTCCGCGCTAAGGTGGTGGTCGATGACGACCCGCTTTGCGGGAGAAGAGCGGAAGACGTCGGCCATCCCGCCGAGCTGCCCCCAAGCGCTGGTATCCAGCACCAGGTGCACCTCGGCCTGGTGGGCGTCGGCGGCGGTGGCGTTGTGCCCCAACACCTCGACCTTGCCATCGGTATCAAGGAAGGCGATGTGCGGCGGCGGCGCGTCGGCGTTGACGATGCGGGCCCGCTTGCCAAGCTGCTCCAACACGCGCGCCATCCCCAGCTCGCTGCCCACGGCGTCGCAGTCCGCACGGGTGTGGCTGGTGAGGACGAACGACTGGTGGTCGCGGACAAGGCTCTTGAGGGGAGTCCAGTCGACAGGCATGGCGTAGTCCGGAGCGGGCGCGCGTAGGTGAGACGTCTCCAGACTCCGATAGGCGGACCCCAGAACAATCAACGGGCTTCGGCGTCGAGGCAGCGGCGGCCGATCCCCTGCGCCTCGGCGACGTCTCGCCTCAGTTGAGCGACCAACTCGTCGACCGAGGCGAACGGCCGAATCTCTCGGAGCCGGTCGAGGAAGTCAACCTCAAGCGCCTTCCCGTAAAGCGGCCGGTCGTAGTCGACCACGTGCACCTCGATCTTCGAGGCGTCATCGCCGAACGTAGGGTTGGGGCCAACATGCACGGCGGCCGGCAGCCGTCCTCCGTCGAGTAAAGCGAGCGCCGCGTAAACGCCGTGCGCCGGCCGCAGCGTGTCGACCCCCTCCAGGTTGGCGGTCGGGAAGCCGATCTTCGCCCCCCGCCCGGCGCCGTGCGTGACGATGCCCCGCACGCGGTAGGGCGCCGAGAGCATCTCCCGCGCCGGGCCCACGGCGCCGTCGTCGAGGATGAGCCGGCGGACACGGGAACTCGACACCATGCCGCCGCCAGCGGCGACCGGCTCGACGATGTCGAGCGTCATGCCGGCCTCGTCGACGAAACGGCGGAGCAGGTCGATCGTCCCTTCGCGGTTGTGCCCGAAGTAGAAGTTCGGGCCCTCAACCATCGCCCGGGCTTGAAGCGAGTTGCGCACGATCCGGTAGAAGAAAGCCCGCGCCGATAGCCGCAGCAGCGCCTCGTCGGTCGGGTAGGCGATGACCCAGTCGACGCCGATCGCGGCCAGCAACTCGGCCTTGCGCTCGGTCCAGGTCAATGGCGGCGGCGACTGCTCGGGCCGCAGCAAGCGGACCGGGTGCGGGTCGAACGTGAACACGACCGCGGGGCCCGACACACCACGCGCCCGCTCCAGCAGCTTGGTGACAATCGCCTTGTGGCCGATGTGAACGCCGTCGAAGTTGCCAATCGCCACGGCGCCCCCTTGGCTTCGGCGGGGAGCTCGTCGAGGTGGCGAACAATTCGCATGGCGTACGCTGGCGGGCGGGGGGGCGTTGTCCCGCCCGCCGGTCGATACAGCCGCTAGGCTTCCGAGGCGGCTTGCTGAAAAGCGGCGGGGAGGTGATCGATCAGGTCGGTCGCGATCAACGATACCTGCCCGAGCGACGCCGCGGCTAGGTCCCCGGCGACCCCGTGGACGTGCACGCCCAGCCGCGCGGCGTCGAAGGCGCCAAGCCCTTGGCAGAGCAGGGCGATGATAACGCCGGTCAGCACATCGCCGCTGCCACCGGTCGCCATGCCGGGATTGCCGGTCGAGTTGATGGTGAACTGCGAGCCATCGGTCACCACCGTGTGGCGCCCCTTCAAGACAACTACCGTCTGTCCCGACGGGTCACGGCCGGCGAGGTGGGCCGCCGCCTCGATACGTTGTTCTTCGCCGCCGACGGCCATCTCTGCCAGCCCGGAGTCACGCACAAGCGAAGCGTACTCCCCCGGGTGAGGCGTCAACACACGCGGGCCGGCCGGGCGGGGCAGCACCGCGTGCCGGGTCTCTTCGAACACGGCCACACCGTTCAGCCCGTCGGCGTCGACCACTAACGGGGCGAACCACTCTTCGTAGATCCTCCCCATCATTGGGGCGGCCGCCTCGGGCGAGCCGAGCCCCGGGCCAACCGCCCACACGTCGTAGTCGCCCGCCGCGGCGGCCAGGTCCGTGGCGTTCGCCCAGTGGATCCGGCCGTAGTCGTCTTCGACCAGGTGCATCGTCGTGTAGGCGGGGCACATCGCGGCGACCGTTGGTTGCGTCGCCTCGGGCACGCCGAGCGTCACCAGCCCCGCCCCGCTCCGCAGGCACGCCATGCCCGCCATCGCCGGCGCGCCCGCCATCCCCCGCGACCCGCCGATAATGATCGCCCGGCCGAAGTCGCCCTTATGGCTCTCCAGCTCGCGTGGCAGCAGACGCGGGAGCGGCCTGGCGGTGAGGTCGTTCATGAGAGTGACGATTTCATGCGAGAGTTCCCTTTCATCCAAGCGTTCGCCATTGCGGTTTGTCGACGGCGCTGCTCATCGGCGAACGCCGAAGCCGGTCAGGCCCCGGGCCTTGCGTCGCCCCCTTCTCCTCGGTCGCTCGGCTCAGCCGGCGATGATTCGGCACACGACTGGCTCGACCGCCTGGCGATCATCCCGGCGACGTAGCCCCCCTTGAAACCGGCGTCGATGTTCACCACCGCGACGTTGGACGCGCAGCTGTTGAGCATGCTGAGCAGTGCCGAGGCGCCGCCGAAGTTGGCCCCGTAGCCGACGCTCGTCGGGACGGCGATCACCGGGCAGTCGACGTAGCCGCCCACGACGCTCGGCAACGCACCCTCCATGCCCGCCACAACGACAATCGCGTCACTCCCGGCGAGTTCCCCCAGGCGCTCGGGTAACCGGTGCGGCCCGGCAACGCCGACATCGTGCACCGCGTTGGCGGCGACCCCCATCCACTCAAGGGTCACCAGTGCCTCTTCGGCCACCGGCAGGTCGGTCGTCCCCGCGGTCACCACAGCCACCCGACCGACGGGCGCCGCCTTGTCCCCGAGTGGATTGCTCCTCAGCGTCCGCGCCACCGAGTTGTACACCGCTTCGGGCCGCTCTTGGCGGATTTCCTCTGCTTGTTCGGGCGAAACCCGCGTGGCCAGCACACGCTCACCTCTATCCAGCAACTGAGCCGCCGCCGCCAGGATCGCGCCTACGGTCTTGCCCTCCCCGTAGATGACCTCCGGGAACCCGCAGCGCAGGCTGCGATCCATGTCGACCGACAGGGCGTGCTCAACGCCCGTGGCAGTACCGAGCGCAGCGAGAAGTTGGTCAGCGAGCTGTTCGGGCGTGATGTTGCCCGCAAGTAACTGCTGTGCGGCGTTCAAACAATCTTTGCGATTCATCACTGGAGCTTAGCGAGACAAACCCGCCTTTGCCCGCTTCATTTCGCCATTTGGCGAATGCTTCACCACGGCAGTCAGCCGAAGCACCTCCGTCTCCTGCGCCGCGCCGCCTGTACGTCTCAGTTGCCGACAACGCCGCCACCCACTCCGTCGCCTCGAAGGCGCTGCCCACTTCCCGACGCCGTTTGGCCGACGCCGTTTGGGCGCGGCAACGCTTCGGCGTAGGGCGCAAGGTCTTTCCTCGTGTCAGATTCTTTTTCTGCTTTTCGCAAGATAATCCTGGCCGATTCATTGACCTACGGGGGTGAACAGTTAGCATCGTGGCAGCGTTACAGACCGAGCGTACGCGAAGGGCGTCCCGCCTTCTCCTTCCCCCCACAAAGCCCCCCTCTCGGTCAGTTCTCGGAGTTGTTCCGCCGAACTGCTTCCCCAAGAATTCAATCCACTGGTATTGAACTGATGAATTCATTGAGCACGCGAGCTCTCTCCCTGGCCACCGTCCTGCTGGGCAGCCTTATCTTCGTGCCCAGCAGCTTAGGCCAAGTGCCGCCCTTCGAAGTCACCGAGATCATGTACAACCCACGCTCCGCGGAAGACGACTGGGAGTGGATTGAGATCCGCAACACGTCTGGAGCAGAGCTGAACCTGGATGGTTACTTCCTATCCGCGGTTGACGACAATGCTGCCACAGCCGCGAGTATCTCATTGGCAAACGGGTCAACCACCGTCCCGGTGGGCGGACTAGCGGTCCTCTATAACGGAGGAGATCTGGGTTTCGACGGCGTCCGTTTCAAGGCTGCCTGGCCACTAATCCCGGCTTCTGTCCCCGTAATTGGGGTCGACAACTGGCTCGGTCTACGAAACTCACCTCCCGAGGAAGTCGGTTTCTGGGCTGACGAAGCCTCGTACCTCCTCGACCAACTCGATGAGTCTGAGTTGATGGACGGTACCGACATTAACATCGTGCAAACAGCGAACGCGGCGGTGTCGGTTACTTATGACGACAGCTTGGCCGAGGACTGGCCGGTTGATGACGGCTTCGCTTCGATTCAATGGAAAGGTGTCGCCGCGAACCCAGCCTTAGGTTCGAGTTGGACACTCTCTTCGGCGGGCACGGACGACGCTACGACGAGCGTAGAAACTATCCTGCCTGGAGATACGTTCAAGAACAGTGCGTCAGACACTGGCAGCCCAGGCGTTGTGCCTTCCGACCCAGCCCCGAACCTGCCCGCTGCGATTGTCATCACCGAAGTGATGTACGACCCAAACTCGCCAGACCCTGAATGGGAGTGGGTAGAGATCCTCAACAACACCGGAGCTCAACTAAATCTTGCCGGGTACGTATTCGATGATTTGGCTGGCAATGCGCTCAGCGGGCCCAACATCGCCGCAGGTACGGTTGAAGACGGCGACGTCGCGGTGCTGTTTAACGATGATGTCAGCTTGCAAGACATGATTGACGCCTGGGGAGCGGGCATCAACTTCATCCCGGTCTCAGACTGGTCAGGCCTCAACAGTTCCGGAGACACGTTCGGCTTGTGGGCAGACCACGACGACTCGGACGACGCGCCGGGGGACCCTATCGACGGTTACTTGCAAGAGCCGACCCCAGGCACAGGCCGTACGTTCGACAATGCCGTCGCTTCCTTGACGTACACGGATGATCCGCCCTTCGGAGACTCGGACAATTCTGGTTCCTCAATCTACCTCACCGACCTTGATGGTACGAACGCCAATGGGGCAACCGCCGAGGGGAGCATTTGGCCTTTAGCGAGCACTGGTGACGGTATTTCATTCGCTGCGACACTGGTCCCCGACGGCACCCCGGCCATCGACAACACCGGGATGGACGTAGGCAGCCCCGGCTTCTTTACGGATGTCGCGTCGACGCTCGTCGGTGACTATAACGGCAACGGCATGATCGACGCCGGCGACTACACCGTCTGGCGGGACGCCTTTGGCGATGGCACGAACCCAGCGCCGCTGGCTTTTGGCGACGGCACGCCCGGCAGCACGACGGTCGGCGACTACACCGCTTGGCGTGACGCGTTCCTCGCGAACAACGGGCTGGCGAGCCTCGCCACGACGACCCCGGAGCCGACCGCGGCGGTGCTCGTCGCTCTCGGTTTGCTGCTCGCCCCGGCCGCACGCCGCCGGTAGGCCCGTGACGGGTAGCTGAACGAACAAAGCCCTCGGCGGGTTCTCCCTGCCGAGGGCTTCTTTTTTTGCCGGACGTGTCCGGGGCCTCGCCGCGAAAGCGCCGCCATTACTCGGGCGCAACGCTTAAGAGTTCGCGGCTGACCGATTCGATGTGGTCGGCATTGATCGACGGGCGGCCGTCGGCGTAGCCAATCACCAAGGCGAGGTCTGCCAACCGGTCGAGCCGCCGCGGGACGCCGCCGGTCAGGGCGTGCATCATTTCAATGGCGGGGGCTTCGAAGACCTCCCGCTCGGCCGACGCGGCCGACATCCGGTGCTTGACGTATTCTTCGGTCTCGGCAACCGAGAACGACCGCAGCAGCGACTTGACCGCCACGCGCTCCTCGAGCGCCGGCGTGCGGCCCAGGGCGGAGAGCAGGCCCATTTGCCCGACCAGCAACACCGTCATCGGCGGCCCGGCGTCCGGGCCGAGGTTGAGCAGCAGGCGGACGGTTTCGAGCAGCCCGGTGTCGTCCAGCAGGTGCGCCTCGTCGATGATGAGCAGCGCGTGTCGGCCGGCGGCCCGGTTGTCGGTGAAGAATGCTTCGAGCCGGCGTATCGACTCGTCGACGGTGTAGCCTCCGCCAACGCCCTGCGGGGCGCCCAGCTTTGCGGCGACGTACGCCAGCAGGTCGCGGTGGCTCATCTGCGGGAAGACGACACGGGCGACCGGCCCGACCGAGCCGTCGAGCTCGGCGACTAGCCGGTCAGCGAGGAGGGTCTTGCCAACGCCGCCGGGGCCGGCCAGCACCGCGGCGGCGCGGCCCTGTTCGACGGCGTACTTCAGCTTCAGCAGCGCGCCCCGGTGCGCTTCGCTGGGGAAGTAGGCCGCGTCGCCGGCGCCGGGTTCGAACGGCTTGCGGGCGAGTTGCCAGAATGCTTCGTACATCGGTTTGCTCCGCTCCGCATGCCCGCCGGCGGACGCCCGGCGTTGTTTAGCGCGTGCCCGGCGGCGACCGCCGGGTGTTGGCGCATCGGGGTGTCAGTCAACGGGTTCGGCGGCGACGCGGTTGTCGATCAGCCCCAGCACGGGCGCCGAGGAGGCCTCGACGACGCGTTGGCACGCGGAGACGGCGCCGCTGAGGTCGCTGCCGCGGCGCACCAACGCGACGCCCGCCGGCCGGAAGGCGGCGATTAGCCTCGCGGCCGCGCCGGCGGACCAAGCCCCGCGATGGTCGAGCGCCGAGCCGAAGTCGATCAGCGTTGCCGAGTGGGTCCTGAGCAAGGCCGAGGCCGCGGACGCCAGGCCGCTCTGCTCGACGCCCTCAAGATCGCCGGCGACGATCAGCGAGACGTGGTCTTCGACGGCGTGCAGAACCGAAGCGGCGTGGTCGCCGCCGGCCGTTAGCGATTCGGTCAGCGCCCGGGTCCGGAGCACGCCCAACGCGGCCGCGGCGCCCGAGCCGGCCGGGTCCGCGTCAACCACGGCGACCGGCCCGTCCACGGCGGCGAGGCAGCGTGCCAATGCCAGTGTGGCTGTCGTAGCGCCCGAGCCGCTGTGCACCCCGGCGACGCCCAACGCCTGGCCGGTGCTAACTCCGCCGAGTGAAGCATTGGCCAGACCGGGAGCGAGGGCGAGGAGCTGCTGCCCCGCCACGCGGGCCAACCGTTCGACCACCGCGGGCCAGTGGAAGGCAGTCAGGCGCGTCGCCGCGCTGGACCCGGCGGGAGCGGAAGCCGGTTGACGCCTCCGCTCGGCGATCGCCTCGGCAAGGGGTGTTTTCCGCGCCATGCCTAGGTGCGGACCATGCCCGACGCTGTGCCGGCGTAGCGGCCGCGGCTCATCGGCGGGCGTCGGCGCGGCGCCGGCCGCTTCGGGGCCGCTCGTTTGGCGCCCGTAGGCTGCGATGAAGGCCTGATCGGTGCGTGTCATATCCTCTCTCCTCAACTCACTTTCTCTGCTCAGTGGGGGGGAGGATCGTTTGCGACAGCCGGGCGACGGGCGGCGTCGGGCCGTCCAGGCCGCCCCGGGCAGCCGCGCCTGCCACGCCGGGTTCTCGGTACGGCTCGACGATGCCGGCATCGGCGAGACGCGGTGCGCGAAGGGCGGCGCTCACGGGCCCGCGGGCGGTCGAAGGGACGCGGTTATCGCTTGGGTCGACGGCGTGAACGACGGTGGTGCCCGCGGGCGGCGCGAGGGGCGCCAGACCGCCTAGCGGTGAAGCGCCGTTGCCGGCTTGCGGTGGTGAGCCGCCCGATCGAGCGTCAGCGGTCGAGGTCAAGACGGCCGGGCCCGTCAGATCGGCGCCCGGTATGGGGGAGCCGCCGTCGACAGATGCGGCTTCGCCCCGCAGGAGGGCGACGATCAGCCCCGCCGCGGTCAGCAGCGTGACGAGCACGATGATCGGCGTGTACTCGGCGATCGATGCTTCGAGGCGGGCCAGCCGACCGGACCAAGCGAGCGCGTCCTCTTCGCCCTCGTGGCACGCGCCGCCCTCTTCTTTCTGGTTCTTTCCTTCGCTCGGCTTGATGGCAGCGGCATCTTTTGCGGGGCGTCTGGGCGCGTCGCCTGCTGGCTTGTTCGGGATGCCCGGCGCCGGCTGTGGTTGCGGCGTCGTTGGGGAACGGTCGATCGGGCCGTCTTCGACGGGCATCACCCGCGGCTGGTCGGCACGGACCTCGAAAACCGACGCGGCAAAGTTGCCGGCGGCTGTGTGTGGCGGCGGGCTTGCGGCGTGGGGGGGATCGAGCGGGCGAGCGTCTCCCGCTGGCGGGGTCTCCGAGGGGGCCCCCGAGCATGGAATCGACGCCGGTCGACCCGCGTCCGGGATGCGGGCTAGTACGGGCAGCTCCGGCGGGAGCTCCTCGATGGCGCCGGCGTCGGGCCCGGTTATCCCCCATTCAAGGCTCAGCGTGTCGAAGCTTGAGTAGGCGCCCGGCATTGCCGCTTCCCTGGGCTCGAGGCGAATCGGCGCCGCCCATCCTTGGGCGTGCGTAACGGTTACCCCTGAAATGCGGGTCCCGCCGATTAGTTGTATCGGTACGCTCTGGGCAAAGCTTGAGGGGCCGACCGCGGTCCCGTCGCCGGGCGTGTCTGTGCCACGGCGCCAGCACGTACTAGACAGCGCCCCGGCGAGCCCCATGATGAGAGGATGCTCCGTTCCCGCCTGTTCTGGAAGCTGCTGCTCACCTTTACCGCGCTCAACGCGTTGGGGCTGGCGGCACTGGGTTACGTCGCACTGAGGCGGCTTGAGCGGCAGGCGATCGACGACGCGACCGGCCAGGTCCGGCGCGAGGCGCGATTCCTGGCGGACGCCGTAGCGGCGGGCCCGCTAGACAGGGCTGGGCAGGACGAGGCCGAGCTGGCCCGCTTGCAGGCGTTGGTCGTGCGGATGGCGGCGACCTCGGGTGACCGGCTCACCCTAATCAGCGGTGAGGGAAACGTCCTGGCGGATTCCGCTGCCAAGGGGTCGCTGGACCAGCCTCCCTCGCAGCCGGTTGGGCCCATGCCCGAGGTTGCCGCCGCGCGAGCACAGGGTTTTGGGGCCGACCTTCGCATCGACCCCGCGACGGGCGAACAAGCGTTGTTCGTCGCCAAGCGGGTGGCGGGTGCGGGCCCGGTTGACCTGGTCCACGCCACGCGTGACTTGAGTGGCTTGGCGCTCACGCAAGCAGGGCACCGCAGGGCGTATTTGTGGCGGGGCGGGCTCGTCGGCGCGCTGTTTGCCGTCGCTGCTTCAGCCCTGGTCCGACACGTCGTGCGGCCCGTGCTGTCGCTCAACCAAGCGGCGGACGCCATCGCCCGCGGCGACTACCAGCAACGGGCGTTCGTGCCGGGGAACGACGAACTCGGCGTGCTTGCCCGGTCTTTCAACCGCATGAGCCAAGAACTCGGCAGCCAGCTCGTCGAACTCCGAGAAGGGGGGCAACGGCAGGCAACCGTCCTGGGCGGGATGATCGAGGGCGTCATCGCCGTCGACGACCGCGAATGCGTCCTGTTCGCCAACACCGCGGCCGGCAAACTGTTCAGCTTCATACCGCCGCAGGTCGAGGGCCGGCCCCTGCTGGAGGTCGTGCGCCACCACACGCTCCACCAAGCCGTCGCAAGCGGGCTGTCGACCGGCCGGCCGCAGCGGCTTGAAGCCGAGTGGGAAGACCCCGAGCGGCGGATCCTGCTGGTGCAAGTAACGCCTTTGCCCGGTGACCCCTGCCCCGGTGTCGTGGTGGTGCTGCACGACACCACTGAGCTGCGACGGCTAGAGTCGCTCCGGCAGGACTTTGTCGCAAACGTGTCGCATGAGCTCAAGACGCCGCTTAGCTCGATCAAGGCCTACACCGAGACGCTGCTCGACGGGGCGGTGAACGACCAGGACCACAACCTCCACTTCCTGGGTCGGATCGAGGAGCAGGCAGACCGGCTGAACAACCTCATCCAAGACCTGCTGGCGCTAGCGCGGATCGAATCGGCGCAGCAGCCGTTCGAGATCAGCCCCGTTGCTGTGGCCGAGGTCGTTGGCGCCTGCGTGGACGACTACCGGAAGCAGGCCGAGTCGAAGCAGATCAGCCTGCGCCAGGAGTCGCTGACCGGTGGCCTGCGGGTCAAGGCGGACCCCGAGGGCCTGCGGGTGATCGTCAACAACCTGATCGACAACGCCATCAAGTACACCCCCGTCGGCGGCGCGGTGGCCGTCCGATGGGCGAGCATCGACACGAGTGTCGCCAAGATCGACGTTGCCGACACCGGGATCGGTATCCCCGGCGATGCGTTGCCCCGCGTCTTCGAGCGGTTCTACCGCGTTGACAAAGCCCGCAGCCAGGAGATGGGCGGCACCGGCTTAGGCCTCGCGATCGTCAAGCACCTTGCCCAGGCGTTTGGCGGGACCGTCGCGGTTGCCTCCGAGGAAGGGGCGGGGACCACCTTCTCAGTCGAGCTGCCCGCGGCGTCGGCCTGATGGCTTGCGATTCCGTCGCCATTACGCCCCTCCTATCGGAGGCCAAAGACCCCTTGGCCAATCCACGCCGGCGCAGCGTTTCTTCACACAGGCTTCACACAGGCGCCTTAGTCTTGGCCTTGCTGGCTAGCGTGGTCGGCCGCGGCGGAGCGGCCCCCTTTCCCAAGTCTTTTTCCCAGTCT
>JBCCZD010000103.1:0-12799 GCA_039188275.1 Planctomycetota bacterium | reverse complement strand
CGCCTTTAGTTAGTCCCCGCCCCCGGTGAGGGGGCGGGCGACGCCGGCGCCGCCGCGGGCCCCTTCGGCTAGGCCTCGGCCGCCGCCGCGCCGCCCGACTCGCCGGGCGCCGGTGACGCGGAGGGTGGCCTCCCGGAGATCGTCGTCGACTTGCCACGCCCCTGGTTAGGACCCTTCCGCATCCGGGCGGCTTGGCAGCGCCGAGGCGGGCTTCGGCAGCTCGCTTTCGCGGATGTCACCGAAGCAGAAATCCTCTCCCCCGTAGGCGCCCAGCAGACGGCGCACACGGCCCGGGTCCGAACGCAGCAAGGAACGCGTTTGTCGCTGGCCGACGACCGCAACGCTTGGGTCGCCGATGCCGCGGCGGGTGACGACCCCGGCGTGTTATCGCTCAACGCCTCGGGCCCCGCATCGAGCTTGGCGGTAACCGCGTTGCGCGAGCAGTCGCCGGGAGCCGGCGAGGCCGTCGTCCGCCGTGTCTGGCGCCAGACGTGGGTCACCAACGACACCACCCAGCAACGCGTGGCGTTCCGGTTCCAGTCGACCGCTGCCGAGGCGAGCGTTGTGTTTCCGCAAGGCTTCGATTCAGGACCGATCGAGGTCTTCTTCAACGGGAGATCGGCCGAGGGCTTCAAGCGCGTCGATAGTCGCCTCACGGTCCCCCTGAACGGCGGTGACGACCCGAACACCCGCGGCGACTTGGAGCACACCCTTGAGTTGAGGTATTTTGACCCTCCGCCGACCGGTTCCGCAAAGCTTCGTCGATTCGGCCCTTGCCCAGCCCGGCTCGAAGCGGCCACGGTCATGGCGCCGGCGTACTGGGAGGTGATCCTTCCATCGGACCGCTTGTTGTTGGAGACGCCCGTTGGTTTCGCCGCCGCGATGCGATGGGGTTACACCGGCGGGGCCTGGGGGCGACGGCCTACGCTGACCACCGCCGACCTTGAAGACTGGGCGGGCGCCTACAACCGCCAGCGGCCCGCCGGCGGAGAAGCCCGACACCTGTTCTTCCATTACGAGACACCTGCTGATTCCGCGGCCGCTTCGGTGCGGCCGATCAGCCGCACAACGACGGTCGTAGCGTGTTCAGGCGGGGTCCTCTTGTTGGGGCTCGGGCTGATCTACGTTCGCGTGCTCCGGAGCCCGGCCAGTTTCCTCGCGCTGACCATCCTCGCGGTCGGCGCCCTGCTGCTGTGGCCGGGCCCGCTGCTTTTCGCGGCGCAGGCGGGGCTACTGGGGCTTGTGCTAGCGGGGCTCACCGCGGTGCTCGTGTCACTGCTCCGGGCCCCCGACTACCAAGATGTCGGCGTCACGAGCTCGAATCTACTGTCCCCCTCCGCGACTGGCGGCACCGACACCTTGATCAGCCTACCGATGGGGTCGATCTCCACGAACGCCCCGACCGCCTCGCTTCCCGCGGCAGACAGCACCGGCTGACGCCGTCGCTCAATGGCCCCTTCGCACTCGAGCCAACGATCCCCCTCCCATGCCGGCGCTCGCTGAAGACGATCGACCGCGACGCCGTTGCCCGCCGTTCTTCGCCGGCTTGGTCGTTGTCGTCGCGACGGCCGCGGCGCCATCCAGCGCTCAAGAAGCTGTGGAACCCGCCCCGGTTGCGGCGCCGGCGTATCGACGGGTCTTTGTGCCCGCTGAACGGCCCGAGCTGTGGCCGACGCGCGGCGAGCGGTATCTCCCGATCGAAACTGCTGAGCTGGCCGAGTTGCTCCGCCCGCCCGGCGACGCACCCAACGGACGGGCGACAATCACGTCGATCGCGCTCAAAGCCCGCGTCGACCAACGCGGGGTGCTTGTCGGCGAGGGCGAGTTAGAAGTCGAGGCGCCGGCCGGCGACGCCGGCTACTTCGATTGGCCCAATCAAACGCTAGCGATCCGACGGGCCCACTGGCGTGGCCCGGCGCCAACCGAGCCGATGCTGGGCGTATGGAACCCGCCCCAAGGCGTTGCAGGCGGCCCACGCCACGGCCTGTTCGCCCGGCAATCGGGTGTCTTGGCCTTCGAATTCGAAGCGCCGCCGACTCCAGCAGCCAACCCAACGGAATTCGTCATCCCGCTGCCTGAATCGACGAACCGCAGCCTTACGTTGTCCTTGGCGCCGGGGACCCGACCCGTGGCCTCCGACGCGTTGCTGACCCGGCGGCTTGCTTCGGAGAAAGACAAAAACTCCTGGCTTTTGCAGCCACTCACCGGTCGTCGGTTGGTGTTTCGCGTCGCCAGCGATCGGCCCGCCCGCCTTACCAGCAATGACGCCGCTTACGTCACCGCGACGCTGCAGGCCCACGCCGGCGGAGGTGGGGTCGAAGTTGTTTCCGAGTTGCGGCTCCGCTCGGATCGCCCCCTCCCCAACTCGGTCCGCATTAGCCTGCCGCCCGGGGCGACCCTCTCCCACGCATCGGTCGACGGCATAGCGATCCCGGCACAGGCTGAGCCGGACGGAGCGATGATCGACCTCGCCGACCGACGCTTGCCGTGCGAAGCGATGGTTACGCTGACTTCTTGGGCGCCCGCCGGCGAACTACCGCAACTCAACGGCAACGTGCGGTGGACACTCAAGCCGCCACAGGTTGACGGGGCGGTCTTCTTAGGCGGGACCGCCAGCGTCGTCGCCGACCGAGAGCTCCGGATCGCCGACGCGGCACAACCAAGCGGGGCCGTCTTTTTGACGCCGGGCCCCCGAGTCACGCAATCGGAGGCTGCTGATGGGAACCGGACCCTCGCCCTGAGGTTGCTGAGAGCCGACGCTTCGATCGAGCTGGCGCTGGAGCCCTTCAATCCACCGCTCCTTACTCGGCTCTTGCAGTCGTCGGAGTTGGGCGGGACTGAAGTGCGGTCTCGCGTAAGAGTCACCGCGAGCCGCACAGCGGCGAGCGTTAAGCCTGTGCGACTTGAGGTCGGTGACGAGTGGGTCGTCGAAGCGGTCGAAGCGGCGAGCGGGCGGGGGCTCGCTTTGGTCGAAGACTGGCGTATCGTCGAGATCGACGGCCGGCGTCAGCTGACGATTCAACTGGCGCCCGGTGAGCAATCGGCGCCAACCGACGACAGCGCGCTAACTTGCACGGTCAGCTGCCGCCGCCCCATGCCGGACACGCGCGAGTTGCCGCTAAGCCGGGCCGCTCCGCTATCGAGCTTCGGTGAGGCCGCGCGCGAGAATCGCCTAGCCGTGACGGCAGCCTTGCCCTTCGGCCTACGCGTGCTCAGCATGGACGCGGCCGGGCCGGAATCGCGGATCGGTCGTGAACGAGGTGACCCGGTGGAGTCCGTTTCTCTCGACCTGCTCGACGCCGCTAGCAACGAGTACGCCGGCGCCACAACCATCTCGCTGCGCCGCCGAACGCGACGCTACGACGCGTTGATCGACGTCGCTGTCAACCTTGCCGGGGAGCGTGCCGCGTACCGCGCGCAGTTCGAGTTGCTCGACGACGGCGACAGGCCGGACCGCGTGGCCCTCTACTTCGAGCCACCGCTGCCCAAAGCAACGCGGTGGGTTGACGTCGTGACCGGGGGTGTCCTCTCAGCGAAACGTACGCCGGCCGACGGCCCGCGGCGGAATGGCGGCTTGCCCGGCGAGCACTGGCTGCTGCGTTCGCCGTCCCGCGGATCGGTGGTTACCCGCGTCGCGGTCGAGGCGGTGCTGCCGACTAGCCCCACGCTCGTACCGCTCGCGATGGCGCCGGACGCGAACAACCAGTCGGCAACGGTCAAGCTGGTCGGCCTCGGCGTACGCGGGTGGGGCGTCGATCGCCGCGGCGTCTGGCCGACTCCGTCTGACGCGTCGGACACCCTTGCCTACCGATACAATCCCCGCGGCGTGACCGACTTTCGGCGGACAACCCGCCTCAGCGTGAACCCCGCCGCTACGTTGTCGCCGGCAAGCGGGCCCAACGCCCCCGTTCACTTGGAGCAACTTACGTCGGTCTGGGGCGGCGGCGACGAGGTGCTTCACACGGCTCGCTACAAGTCCCGGGTTCGCCTCAAGAAGCTTCTGATCGCACTGCCCGCGAGGATCGAAGTGCTATCGGCCATCGACGACCGCGGCAACCGACTCCCCGTGTCGCAAGCGGGCGCCAACGCCGCAAACCGGCTCATGGGCGCCGGGGTTCGGACACTGACCGTGACGCTGCCGGCAGAAACGGCGATCCGGTCGGGCGAGTGGCGCGAGGTGTCGGTCGCTTATCGCGAACCCTTGCTCAATAGTCGGCAGATCCCACCGACGCTGCCGGTCTCAACCGCTACGCACCACGATTGGCAGTGGGTCGTCCGAACCCCCACGCGGTGGGACGCCGCCGGTGAGCTACGGCTTGGCCAACGCCTCTTCAGCAGGCTTGCCCGAGACGGGAGCGGTCGGCCGTTCAACCCGCTGGAAGCCGACGAATGGCGTGCCCTTTTGCGGGCCGGCGGCTCCCCCGCCAGGCTCGTTCGGGAGGCCGCACAGCGGTTCGCAGGCTACGGCGACTCACCGCCGACCGAGGCGACTCGGCTAAGTGGCTGGCGCGACCTCGTCTTCCAGGGCGCCGATACGCCGCCGGCGCCGCTTCGCCTGGTCGACCTTCGTTGGCGACGCGCGCAAGGCTTGGCGATCATCTTGGCGGTTGCGTCGGCCGCCGCGTGGGCGCTTGTGCCGCGGCCCAAGCTTCATCTGGCGTTAGCGCTCACGACGCTCATCGGCGCGTTGCTCACGCCATCGGGCGGCGCGGCAATCGCCTCGGCGGTTTGGATGGGGTTGCTGCTGGCGTGGCCCTACGCTTGGTTGTTCAGGATGGCACAGGCCCGGCGACGCCACAACAAGACTTCAAACAAGCCTGCAGGAACCATCGGGCGCGCGGCTGCTGGGGCGCCCACCGCAATCATTGTGGTGATCCTCGCTGCCGCCGCGTCGCCCGCCACCGCCGAAGACCAAACGCCAAGCGGCGCTGGCTTGCCCACGGTGCTTATCCCGGTCGACTCAGAAGGCGACTTGGTCGGCGACCGGCATTTTCTTCCAGAAGAGTGGCTCCGCCGGCGGTTGCGGCAACAACTGAGAGGGCAATCGACCGCCCCTTCATCCGTGCTAGTTAAGCACGTCCGCGTCCGGGGCGAACTCGCGGTCGATCAACGGACCGGCGTCGTGAAGCCGGCGCGTTGGAGCCTTGAACTCGACCTGCACACGCTTACCCGTCGAGCAACGATTGAACTACCCCTCACCCGGGCAGAGGCGGAGTGGTCGCCAACCGTGTCGATCGACGGAGTACCGACCCCACTAGTGTGGCTCAACGACCGGCAATGCACCTTTACCGTTACCGAGCCGGGCGACTGCCACGCGACGCTCGCTTTTGCCCCCGCGACAACGAAGCTGGGTAGCGAGTCGTGCGTGCGGCTATCTTTGCCTAAAAACCCAGGGATCGGGCTGGACCTGGCCCACCCTGGATCGCTGCGCAGCGTCCGTGCCCCCGGCGCCCGAAGCGTGACCCAATCTGAACCGGGTCGGCTCGTGGCCACGCTCGATCAGCCGGGCGACCTTCGGGTTTGCTGGGCTGAGGCAGCACTAAACGACGCCGACGCGGCGCCGACGCTTGACGTCCTCCAGCTGCTGAATATCACCCAGGAAGGCGTCACCGCAGACGTTCGGATACTGGGGATGGAAGACGGCAGGGTCTGCCTGGTGCCTGTACCCTTCGGCTGGAGCAGTGTTGATTCGCCCGGGGCATCGGAAGTCGAGGCGCGGGCCCTGGTCCCTGAAAACGCCGTGGCTGGCGCCACGCCTCGCCGCGTGCGGCTCGTCTTGCAACGCCAAAGCCCGCTAGGGACCATCCGCGTTCCGTCAATCAACGTCGTGGGCGCCGCGGTCAATCGCCAGCTTGCCGGCGCGAAGGTCGGCCCGGGGCTCCGCCGCGGTGTTACCGAGTCCCCCGGTGTCAGCGTGCTCGAGCCTAGGGAATTCGCGAGCCGATGGGATTCCGCTGGCGGCCCGGTTGTGACGCCCGACTACTCAGCCCAACTCGCCGGCGGCGCCGATTGGCGTTTGATGATCGATCCCGAATCGATCGAGGGGCCTTCGCCGCGCCCGCGGCTTGACCTGCTGGTAGGCGCCGAAGATGTCCGGCTCCGCTTGTCGGTCGAGGGCTGGCGGCCGCCGTCACCTCGGCTTGTGGTTTGCGTCCCCCCGGGCTTAGAAGTCCAGGCTGTCACCGCCTCGACGGCCGATGGCGACACCCCCATCGCATGGTCCAGGCCCGAGCCGGAACGGCTCGTCCTGTTTCGACCACCCGGCGGGGCGCCCCCCTCCGGCACGGGAGTTGCGTCGCGATTCGAGGTCCAGGCGAGGATGCCGCGCGACCCTCAAGAAGAGTCGTTCGTAGCGCCGCGTCTGTCGTTGGCGTTCAGCCCCGACGGCGTCGTCGAGACGCACGTCTTCCGGACCGAAGCGGTGCGTGTGCGTACCGGCGGTGAGTCTGTGGGGGGTCCCGCCCCGGCGCCGCCTGGTTGGGAAGCGCGTTGGGTGACGACCCGGCTCGTCGACGCGCGAGACCCCTTCCGGCTGCAAGTCTCACGCAACACCCCAACCACGCGAGTCGTTTCCGTGACGTCCCACCGCCTTCGCGGCGGCTTCGTTTCCGCCCGTTGGACCGCCGACATCCGCGTCGTCGACGGGTTGCTTGGATCCCCCGTGCTTAGCTTTGCCTTGCGGGACGCGGAGTCCGTCGAGGTGCTCAGCCCACCAGGGGCAGCGCTCGCCGACGCCCGGCCCGGCTCGCCCGAACGCCGCCTCCGGCTCGCCGAAGCCGTTGGCTCCGGCGGCCTGGTGCGGCTCGAAATCGAGGTGCGGCGGCCGGTGGCGGGCGGCGGTGATCTGCCGGCGCCGTTCGCCCGGTTGCTTGGGGCCGACAGCGTCGAGCAGTACGTTGCGGTGCCAAGCAACGACTCCGAAGCCGACCCGCCACTTGGTGAGTGGAGCGTGCTGGGGCTCGGCGAGCAGACCTCCTCGCCAAGCCCGTCCCTGAAGTTGCTGCTCCCCGACAGCCACTGGCGCCTGTTCGTATCGCCGGGGCTCGGCGCTAGAGCCGGGGGCGGCGGTCGCGTATTCTGGCCTGCCGCCCGGCCGGCGCTGGCGGAGTTCGCTTGCCCCTTCGCGGAGCAATCGGTGGTCGCGTACCCAGGCGTCGAGCCACTCGTCACGACGCGCTTCGCCCTTTCCCCAGGCGGCGCCGATCGGTGCGAGGTGACCCTCCCGGATGGCTACCAACTGAAAGAAGCCACGATCAACGGCGTCAACGCTTACGCTTCGGCTCTGTCGACCCGCGGCTGGCACATCGAACTCCGCGACACGCAAGCGCCGCAGATACTCCAACTCATCGCCCTGGCCCCGATCGGCCAGGAGCGGTTTCCGCTGCCGGGGCTCGCCACGCCGACGCAGCGGGCCGTGGCGCCTCAGCGGACGCTTTGGGCGGTCGCCGACGGTACGGGGCGAACCGCCCCTGCGTCAGATGGGGTGCGCCCCATCTCGGCTCGAACCGCAAGCTTCCTGCGGCTTAGAGCACTCGAGCCGCTTGCGACTCGCGGGGACGCCGTCCCCGAGCCGTGGCTCGACTACTGGAGAGCGTTGCTCGCCAAAGCGGCCTGGCAGGCACGGCGTCACGACGACGACGGCGTTATCGAACTAGCCGCTGAGCCCGGTGACGCAGACCAAGCCCGCCTGTGGGAAGAATCGGTGTCGGCCTATTACGCCCGTGCGCGGGCTTGGCTGCAAGGCTTCCCGCCGGAGATCGATACCGCTAGCTCGGCGCCCGGTACAGCGGGGCGGGAATGGAGGTATTTCGAAGTCGACGCCGCCGATCCTAACGTCGACCCCATTGTCAGCCGCACGGCGGCCGGCGACTTCCCGGCCCGCCTGGCGTTGGCATTAGCGGCCCTGGCTTTGCTGCTCGCCGCCCGCCGCCGATGCACCGACGCCGACCTGTTTGTGCTCGCCCACGACTATCGGCACGCGATCGCCGCGGTGGGCGGCGTTCTGTGGTGGCTGCTCCTCGAGCCCAGCTTCTTCGGACTCGTGCTGCTGACCGCTTCGGTTGCGGGTCAGCTGAAGGTGCTCGTCGGCGAGCATTGGCGGATGGCCGCTTAGCGACCGCTCACCGCAACGCATCGCGGGCGAAGTTTTCCGAAACGGGCCGCTCAGCGACACGCCCCATCTCGTCTTGGGTGCGTCGCTGGCCCACAGAGTGCCAGGCCCCGACCTCTTCCAGCTCAGGCATGATCTCCAGCAGCTGACTCTCAAGCATCTGCGCCAGCCGCGCCACCGCGGGGTCTTGATTACCTTCGGTGATCGCCCGCGCGGTCTTCATGACGCGCAGCATCCGGGCGCGGTTGAGCACCGGGCCCGAGAGCGGCGCCTCTTGCTCCACGAGCAAGTCCGAAACGGGGACGTCTAGCGCCCGCTGCCAACGCAGCAAGTCCGATAAGCTGAGGTCGGCAGTCGACGCCTCTTGCTGCCGGACGACTTCGGGCGTCACGCCTATTCGGCGGGCGGCGCTGCGAATCGACACGCCCTGCTGCCGGCGGACCTCCGCGATCCGGTGCAGCGCTGGCGGCGCCGAAGCCGGCGCAGGGGTGGGCGCGGGGTTGTTCGTACAGTCGACGCCGCTCTTGAACATAGGGTTAACGCTGAAGTCGTCGGCAACACTCATGATAGATGCCTCCATCTCGTGTTCCTTAAAGAAAAGAGTCCGCACAAGCGCCTCGGCGGCAGGCCCTCACACCACCCTGCCACGCGCTGATTGGCGCGGGGGGGGGCGCAGATAGCGCCGCACTTGCCATGCAGAGTGGCTCGCTCAATCGCCGTCGGGGGGTCTGCTTCCCTCAGGCGGCGACCGCATCGCCGGTTAAAGCGAGGCGGGGGCGTAAGCGACGCGAGCACCTTTCGAGTCGGCCCCTTCCGATCTGGGGGCGGTCGGCCGCTGTTCCTGGCGAGCTGGAGAGCCTTGCGTCAGGCTCGGCGTTGGCTCGCATGCGATCGACTGGACGCATCCTAAGGACGGCTCTCGCGCTGAGCAAGCGATAATCGGTCGAATGAATCGACGTAAGTCCCTACGCGGCAATGGGCTGCCGTAAATCGATGCGCTCAGTCACGCGCCACGTCCCAGGTTGAGGCGCGGGTGTTTCAGAACGCGACAGCAACTGCGTCGGAAACTGGCAGCGGCAAATTTTTTTCAGAATCCGCCGGCCAGCACCGCCCAAGCCTTTCCACGGCCAGCGATGGCCGGATCGAACGGCGCCTTGATGCGCTTACGCTTGCCCTGCGCCTTGTTTGGCGCGCTGTCTCAGCGTGAGCGAGCCGCCGTCTCAACGAGGTCGCCGCGCGACCCCGTTCACTCGTTCCGGGCAAAGTTGCTCATGGCGCCGAGCACCCCCGTCTGCGGCAGCGTCGGGATGCCGCCGACGCCTTTGGGCGCCGAACCGTGCGCGGAGGAAGCCGTCATCATCGGCGCTGGTGTCTCGGGCGCCTCGTCGGCAGCAGCGGGCGTGAGCCACTGAAAGCCCGTCACACGGCGGTGCGCCGCGGCCATAGCGGCTTGGTTCTGCCGCGGCCGGAGCAGGTCCGACATCGAGACGTCGCTCGGCTGAGCGTCGTGGCCCCGGTGGTCCCACAAGGCGCGGAGTTGATCGGCGTTCATCGTCGAGACTCCGTCGTGCACCATCACGACATCGGTCTTGGTCAACCGGCGGACGCTGTTGATCGTCGGGCCAAGCCCCCGCCGCTGAGCCTGCCGCACGACGCGGAGTTGCGGGTACCGGGTCGCCAGTTCGCGGGCGACGTCGAACGTGTCGTCCGTCGAACCGTCGTCGACAACGAGCACCTCAAAGTTGTCGGTCAGCTCCGCGGCGACTTCGAGGACATGGTCAACACTCTGGCGGATGGAAGCCTCCGCGTTGTGGATCGGCAGCACGACGGTGAGGGAGCGATTCAAGAGTCTTCTCCTACGCGGCGCCCGGGGGCGCGACCACGAGCCGCACGCCTTCCTAGCGACACGACCGGCGCCTGCTACGGCCGACGCGGTTCCATCGAGCCGGCCCCACGAGGCAGCATCGACGCGCCGGCGGGAGAACCTTGATGCGTCGGTCGAGACGCCGCGTTGCGGCGGGTATTCCACCCGCGAGGCGCTTGCCGCCGGCGCCGGTTTTACCGGTCGCCCCGGCGTGCGGTTGAACTTTCTTCCGCGACGCTCGACACTGCGTACATGGACGAGCCCGCCTTCGACACCGCCGAGACGCTCTTGCCGGCGATCGCCCAAGACGCGGAGACCGGCGACGTGCTGATGCTCGCCTATATGAACCGCGAAGCGTACCTCGAGACGCTCGCGACGGGCCGAGCCGTCTACTTCAGCCGAAGCCGCAACCGCCTGTGGCGCAAGGGCGAAGAGAGTGGCCACGCCCAGCGGGTCGAGCAGGTGCTTGTCGATTGCGACCGGGACACCGTGCTGCTGAAAGTCCGCCAAGCGGGCGGCGCGGCTTGCCACGAGGGGTACCCGAGCTGCTTCTTCCGCGAGGTAACGCCCAGCGGATTCCGCGTCATCAGCGAACGGGTGTTCGACCCAAACGCCGTGTACGGCCCGCCGAACGCGTGACCGCCGCCGCGCCCTGAAGGCGATTGCTCAACGCACCGCAACTCCAACTGCTGGCAAGCCACGATGACCCCCGAAGCTCGATTCGCCGATCTTGGCCTCACGCTCCCGCCGGCGCCCAAGGCGATCGGCTTGTACAAGCCGCTGGTGTTCGTCGGCGACTTCATTCACACCTCTGGCCACGGGCCGCTGCGGCCGGACGGGACGCTCCTCTGTGGCTGTGTCGGCGCGGAACTCGATGTCGAGCAGGGCTATGCCGCCGCCCGCCAGACGGGCCTCGCCATGCTCGCGACGCTGCGGTCCCAACTCGGCAGCCTCGACCGCGTGGCGAGGCTCGTTAAGACCTTCGGCTTGGTCCGCGCGTCGCCCGGCTTTACCGACCACCCGGCCGTGATCAACGGTTTCAGCGAGCTGATGCGTGAAGTCTTCGGAGACCAGCACGGCGTCGCCGCCCGCAGCGCGGTGGGGGCGGCCTCTTTGCCAGCCGGCATGGCCGTGGAGGTTGAAGCGGTCTTCGAGGTCGCCGCCGGCTAGCGGGCGGATGAGGACGCGGGTGCAAGGCAGAGAAAAAAGCGAAAGGCCCAACCATTCGATCGGGCCCTCGCCTCCCCCCCCCTCGATGTTTTACGCGTGCCGCTCGCTTCGTCGGCGCCGCGCCGCTCAACGCCGCGGCGACTCGAACCCGGCTTGCTGGACCGGTTCGCTGGTGAACGCCTTGCCCGACTCGTACAGCGAGAGCCGCTCGATGTAGACGGGTTGATCGCTCGCCGGGGCGAGCTCGATCGCCCGGCGGATGGCCTCCGTCGCCCCCCGGAAGTCCCCGGCCGAGGCGAGGGCGGCGGCCAGCGTGTCGAGGCTGATATCGTCTTCCACGCCGGAGAGTTCGAGCGCCTTGTTGGCGTTGGCGACCGCTTCGGTCGGCGCGGCGTAGCGGCGGTCTGGGCAAGTCGACTGCAGCCACGACAGGTTGCGGTAGGCGGACGCGAGGTTCGGGTCGAGCCGGATCGCGTCGGCGTAGGCCAAGCGGGCGGCGTTGTAGCGGCCCATGTCGACCAGTAGGTCGGCCCGGCAGCCCGCGACCGACGCGTCACGGGGGGCCAGCAGCACCGCGGCGTCCAGGTGCCGGAGCGCCCGCTCCATCTGCCCGAGCATGTGGCAAACGCGGCCTTGGCCCTTGTGGGCGATCGCCAGGTCCGGGTCGGCGGTGATCGCCAGCGAGTAGTCTTCCAACGCCGACTCGAAGTCTCCCGCTTGGACGTAGAGCGACGCTCGGTTGGAGTACGCCTTCGCGAACTTCGGGTTGAGTTCGATCGTCGCGTTGAACGCGTCGAACGCCTCGGCGAAGTCACCCGACTGGGCCAGCAGCACGCCCCGGTTGTGGATCGCCCGCCAGCGGGTGGGGTCCATCGCCAATGCGTCGGCGAAGTCGGTGAGGGCCTCGTCGCGTCGGCCCTCGTCGGCCCGCAACTCGCCCCGCCGGTTGAGCGCCCAACTAGCGAGCTGCTTGCTGTACTTGACAACGGTCTTCGAGTTGTCGATCGCCAGGACGTGGCGACAACGCTGAACGAGGTTGGTGAACTGCGCTTCGGTCTTGGCCGTCTGGGCGTGCTGATTCGCGTCCGCCAGCAAGGCCACCGCCCGCCGCGAAGGGCGGGCGCCCTCCCTCGATTCGGGCACCGGGTTGGTGATCGGGTACGAACGCGGCGGCTTGGCGCCGAGCGGCTTCGGCGCCGGCGGATTGGCCCTTGTCGCGACGGTTGACGCCGTGGGTGAAGGCTCCAGTGGGCCGTCGGTCGCGAACGCCATCGCCTGCGGCTCCCGTGGCTGCGACGCTCCCGCTTTGGACCCGGCGAAGTTCGGATTGGTCACCACGACGGGCAGCGGGCCCGCCTTGCCGGCTTGGCCAGCCGGCGCCTGCTGACGGGGCTGGTTCCGTGCGATCGCGGTGGTCATGCCGCCGGCGCCGGTCCGTTTCGGAGTTGGCGGGACCAACTGTGGCCGAGGCATCTTGATGCTGGGCGTCGCCGCCACGCGTCGCGGTGACGGCTTGCTGTTCGCGGCCACGCGGGGCGCCCCGCTTGTCGCGGTGGCGGGTCGCTTGCGGGCAGCGGGCTCGGTGAACTTCTTCGGCGCGGCCGGCTTGGCGGCCGCCGCGGTGCGGCGTTGCGGCGCCGGCTGGGGACGGCTGG
>JBCCZD010000102.1:0-12828 GCA_039188275.1 Planctomycetota bacterium | reverse complement strand
ATCCCGATGCGGACGCTCTTCCCCTTCGTGCGGAGGATGGTGATCGTGATGTCGTCGCCGATCTGGATCTTCTCTTGCTGCTTCCGCCCCGTACACCGCCTCGCCCGCGTTGGTGCGCGAGCTGGTCTCGATCGCCGTCGAGCGTGGGGCGCCGGTCGCCTTGCACCTTGCCGAGTCGGAAGCCGAACTCGAGCTCATCTCCGCCGGCAGCGGGCCGTTCCAGAAGCTTCTCGAAGAACGCGGCATGTGGGACCCGTGGGCGATCCCCCGCGGCGCCACGCCGATGGACTACCTGCGGATCCTCACCAAGGCGACCAAGGCGCTCGTCGTTCATGGCAACTACCTGGACGACGCCTCGCTGGCGATGATCGGCCGCCACTCCGGGGCGATGGCCCTAGTCTACTGCCCCAGGACGCACGCCTATTTCGGCCACCCGAGCTACCCGCTGGCCAAGGCGATGTCGATGGGCGTCCGCGTCTGCCTGGGCACCGACGGGCTCGGCTCGAACCCCGACTTGTCGCTGCTGTCCGAGATGCGGCACGTCGCCCGACACCACGCGGTTGGCCCCGAAGCGATCCTGCGGATGGGCACCCTCTCCGGCGCCGAGGCGCTGGGGCTCGAACAGGTCGCCGGTTGCCTCCGCATCGGCATGCCGGCCGACCTGATCAGCGTTCCGCTCCCACCCAAAGCGAGCGGCGGCGGCGTTGGCATCCTCGAAGCGGTGCTCGCCGACGACCAACCGGTCGCCGGAGTTTGGATCAGCGGCGTCGACATCATGGCCGACGGCTGAATCACAGCCGACGGCTGAGCCCAGGTTGGCCGACACCGGCCGCCGGCCCTACTCTCGCGTCGGACTACGCCGTCAAACCGTGGCCTTCCTCGATCTTCGCGAGCTCCGTAACGATCCGCCGCGGGTCGAGCGGTTTCTGGAACCAGTGGGTGTAGCCGTCGCTGGCGTTGAGCCCGGCTTCGGCCGGCGTATTGCCGCTGACGATGAAAACATGGATGGGGTCCCAAGCGGCGACCTCGCGAACCCGCCGCAAAAACGCCTGGCCGTCACAACGCGGCATGTGCATGTCTAGCAGGATGACTCGCGGCGCCTCGTTCTCCTCCAGGTAACGGATCGCGTCGAGCCCGTCCTTGGCGGTACTTACGCGGTACTCGCACATCCGGAGGAAGCCGGCCAGCAGTTCGCGTTCGTTCTCGTCGTCGTCAACGACAAGGGCTCCGCCGAGACCCCCCGGGGGCGTCGGCGGATCGGCAGAAACAACGCCAGCCGGCGAGAGGACGCCGTGCCGATTCAGGCTTTCAACACGGCCGACGATCGCCTCGAACATCTGCTCAGAATCGATCGGCTGCTCACGACTCCCGGCGTTCTCAGACTTCTTCTTGTAGACGTGCAGCATGAGGCTCAGTTCGTGCAGCGCGTTACGCAGGTCGTGACGCAGCGTCTGCGGCAGCTGGATGACGCGCGGCGCCGGTTCGCTGGCCGCGCCGCCGCGGTCCCGCAGCTCGTCGCGGAGGATCCGAACCTCCATCGGCGCGTCGATTCCGACACGCACCTTCGACCCCTTCACTTCGAGGATCTCGACCGAGATCCCCAGCCCGGGGAAATTGACGCGCTGGTTCTTCTGCCTCGATAGCACGAGCACGGTGGGTCTCCTTACACGACTCCGATCTCCTTCCACGAGATCGTCATCTGCGTCCGACGGCAAAGACCCCGACCGACGCCATCGAACCGTGGCGCGGGTCGCTGCATCCAAGCTGGAAAAAACCGCTGACTCGTTCAGCGGAAATGCGGGGCGCCGAAGCAAAAGCCCCGGAGCACTATCTTTTGCACACGCCGCTGCGAGTCAACACCAGTTTCCAAACGCTAGCAGCCGCGATTGCTTCGCCGAGCGAGACGGTCGACTACCCTAGGCGGGGGGCAGGGGAACCGTACAATGCGTCCCTCGTTGTTTGAACTAAACACTCGCAGACGCATGGAAGCCCCTTTTGAACCATGACGGTTACCCTACTCGAGCTGCAGCGGCTACGACTCGCCTTGTCCAACCACCGGATCGAGCACAAGAAACTAGTCTCGGAGATGCACACGCTGCGTAAAAACTGCCGCGAGATGAGGCAGCAGATCGCGCGGTCTGCCGCGGCGCGGCGCGCCGGGCTAACGCACGCCGTGCCGGCGCACCGCAGGCCGGACGAATCGACGCCCGCGGCGACGGATTATTCGGCGCTGCTTGTGTCCGGCGTTGCTTGACCGGACAACCCCGGTCGGCGTGGGGAGCGGGATGGCTCTGATGGCGAAGTGCTCGCTTGATCGAGGCGCATCACCCGCTCGCGGGACGGTAGCTTGCTCAGCAGGCGGTTGAGGACGGCCGGGTCGACCGGCTTGACGAGGTGCTCGTCGAACCCCGCCTCGGCTGCTTCCCTGCGATCCTTCTCTTGACCGTAGCCGGTCACCGCGACCAGGAACAGCTCGCTGTGTTCCGGGTCCGATCGGAGGGCTTGCGCCAGCTCGTAACCGTTCATCCCCGGCAGCCCGACGTCGATGATGGCCGCGTCGGGGCGTGTCGACCGGATCAGTTCGAGCCCCTGGTTGCCGTCGTGGGCGATCGTCACCTCGTAGCCGGCGTCCTCGAGCAAGAACGCGAGCATCTTGCTGGCGTCGAGATTGTCTTCGACGAGCGTAAGCCGGCGGATCGCGGCCGGCGGGCTCGGGGCGTCCGATTCGGGGGCCGCCGGCGCCGGCTCGTCACAGGTCGGTAGGCGGACGCAGAAATCGCTGCCCCGCCCTTCCCCGTCGCTGTGCACCGTGACCTCGCCGCCGTGCAGCTCGACCAGCGACTTGACGAGCGTGAGCCCAACGCCCAAGCCGCCGTCCGCCCGATCGAGCGTGCGGTCCGCCTGGACAAAGAGCTCAAAGACGCGGTCGATCTGCTCCGGCGCAATGCCGACCCCACAGTCGCGGACGTGGACCTCGACCGAGCCGCCGTTCGCCTCGACCGAGAGGTAGATCTCTTCCCCGTCGCCCGAATACTTCGACGCGTTGGTCAGCAGGTTGGTCGCGACCTGCTGGATGCGGGGCTCGCTGCCGAACACCCAGACGGGTTCGCCATTGAACTCTTGAACGATGCTCTGGCCTCTTGAGCGCACCATCAGGGCCACGCTCTCGGCGGCGCGTTCGATCACCGGCAGGAGGTTGAACGGGCGGCGTTGGAGGTGGATCTTGCCCTGGCTGACACGCGTCACGTCGAGCAGGTCGTCGAGCAGGGTCGCCATCTGCCGCGACTGGCGCTTGATGATCTCCGCCGGGCCGTCGGCGGTGGTCCCCGACGCCGGCGGCGCTAGCAGGTGGGTCGCGTTAAGGATTGTCGCGAGGGGGTTCCGCAACTCGTGCGAGAGCATCGCGAGGAAGTTGTCCCGCTGGCGTAGCGACGCGGCCAGAGCGTCCGAGGCGTTCGTGAGCTTAGTGATGTCGATGAGCGTGACCAGGGCCCCGTTCGCGGCGTCGCCCGGCGGCTT
The DNA here is from genome assembly GCA_039188275.1 of Planctomycetota bacterium. Taxonomy (GTDB): domain Bacteria; phylum Planctomycetota; class Planctomycetia; order Pirellulales; family Lacipirellulaceae; genus JBCCQL01. Next base: position 9,309 of record JBCCZD010000102.1, on the reverse strand, counting down.
GGCGGAGGTGTCTTGGTAGGGCAGGATCCGCATCAGGAAGCAGTTACCCGCGTGGTCCCGCACCTCTTCCTCGTGCGGCCGACCCGTGGTCACGACCGCCCGGACCTTCTCGGTGATGCCCTCGGTTTGGATGGAGTGCGTGAAGCTGTCAAACCGCCGGCCGATGTCCTGCGGCAGGAAGTTGAACCGCTGCGCAACGCCGGGCGTGAACTTCCTGATCCGCAACTCCGCGTCGAGAAAGACCGTGTCGACCTCCGTGCTTTCGAGCAGGTTGTCCATGTCGCGGGTGAGCTCGGAGAGCTGGATGATCTTGTTCTGGTGCTCCGCGTTAACGGTGTAGAGTTCTTCGTTCACCGAGTGCAGCTCTTCGTTGGTGCTCTGGAGCTCCTCGTTCGAGGCGACGAGCTCCTCGTTCGTCGCCTGCAGTTCCTCGTTGCTGGTCTCGAGCTGTTCGATCGTGGACTGGAGGTTCTCCTTCGTGTAACGCAACTCCGATTCGAGCGTCGTGAGGTGATCCGACGAGAGGCCCGCGGGCGTTTCCGGCGGGGCCAGCGGCTTCGCGTCGGGCACGACGGCCTGGATCTGCACCAGCACCGATCTTGTCAGGCTCCGCGGGTCCCGGATCAACGAGGCCGAGATGTCGTGCTCCGCGGCGGGCTTGTCGCCCACGCCGGCCGAGGAGACCCGCGAGTAGCTGACGGCCTCGCCGCTCTTGAGCACCTTGCTGATGGCGGTTGTTACGGCGGTGCGTATGCCGTCGATCAAGCGGTCACGCACGTCGGCGCTGTGCCTGCCCCGTTCCGGCTGCAGGTACTTGCCCGCGTCGCCAAACGTGTGGAGCAGTTGTCCGTTGTCCGAGACCAGCAGCGACGGCGGCAGGAAGGCTTCCAGCAGCGCGTCGTAGGTGCTCATCGTTAGCAGCTCGGGCGCCGAGGGCCGCCGCGGCGGCGCTACCGGGGCGCCGGCTTTGCTTTCGGACTCCGCCTCCTCGTTGCGGCTCAGCCGCATCCTTGTTGGCAGCCGCACGTCCCGTCGCTTGCGGAAGATCCTCCAGTGCGACTCCACGATGTCGAACTCGTCGCCGATCTCGCCGACGCTCTCGCTAGGACCGAGCAACAAGGAGCCGCCGGTCTTCAAGCCGAAGTGGAACAGGGACAGAACCTTCTGCTGCGCCTGCGGCTGCAGGTAGATCAGCATGTTGCGGCAGCTGATCAGGTCGAGCTTGGTGAACGGGGCGTCCTTCACCAGGTTGTGCGGCGCGAAGACGATCATCTGCCGCAAGTCGGCCGACACGTGGAACCCGCCGGATGTCCGCTTGAAGTAGCGCGCCATCCGCTCGGTCGAGATGTCGCCGAGGGCGACCTCCGGGTAGACGCCGTGGCCGGCGAACTCGAGTGAGCCGACGTGCACGTCGGTCGCGAAGATTTTCACGCGCAGCCGCTTGCCAGACGCGGCGACCGCTTCGTCGAGGAGGATGGCGAGCGAGTAGGCCTCTTCACCCGTCGCGCAGCCGGCGACCCAGACGCGGAGCTCCGAGTCGTCGAGGGCGCCGTCGACCAGGTCGGCGATGACCTTCGTCTGGAGCGCATCGAATGCCTGGATGTCTCGGAAGAACCGTGTGACGCCGATCAGCAGGTCGCGGTAGAGCTGGTTGAGCTCCTCGGGGTCGCCGCGGAGGCGCTCGACGTAGTCGTCGATGTTTTGCGAGCCGCTCAGCAGCAAACGCCGCTCGGTGCGCCGCACGACCGTGTTGAGTTTGTAGTGGCTGAAGTCGAGGCCGTAGCCGTCGCGGATGAGCGTGAACACACGCTTCAGCCCGGTTTCGTCGAGCGACTCGTTGTCGAGGTCGCTCGGCCCGAGCGAGATCCGCGGGTCGCGGGCGTACCGCTGCAGCGCGTCGGGCATCTCCTCGGGGGCGACCACTAAGTCGGCGACGCCGGTGTGCTCCGCCATGCGCGGCATGCCGTCGAACTTCGCCGTGCCGGCGCTCTGCACAATGACCAGGCCGCCCGCCTCGTGTACGTCGGCGACGCCGCGCGAGCCATCGCTACCCGTGCCCGACAGAACCACGGCGACCGCTCGCCGGCCGACGTCTTGGCCCAGCGAGCGGAAAAAGCGATCGATCGGGAGCGAGAGCGGCGCGTCGGGGTCTTTATCGGTCAGCAGCAGCCTGCTGTCGGAGATGATCATCTCCTTCTTCGGCGGGATGAGGTAGATCGAGTTCCGCTCGACCCGCATGCCGTCCGCGACTTGCAGGATCGGCATGGCGGTCCACCTCGCCAGTACCTCGTTCATCAGGCTTTTGTAGTCGGGCGAAAGGTGCTGGACGACAACGAAGGCCATGCCCGTATCGACGGGCATGCTGTCGAAAAGCCGCTCGATCGCCTCCAACCCACCCGCCGAGGCCCCGATCCCAACAACGAAGTCTGGCGGCTCGTTTTCTTCCATCTGCGCCCCCCCGTCTTTTCACTAAACCGCGGCGGGCACGCTCTCCAGGCGTGAGCAACGCCACGCCGAATCACTCTCCGCGGTTATGAATCGATTCCGCGACCGAGTCGACCACCCGCCAGATCGACTCTTGAAAGCTCAGGTCGCCACCGCGCACCCTGGCGTCCAGCAAGATCTGGTCGGCGAGGATGTGCTCCAGCCCGATTTTTGCCATCTCGTTGCTTCGAACCCATCGCATCGACCAGCTTGGAAACCGTCGCTCCGTTTCGCCGCTCTGCCAAGTCGTCGCGATGATATCGTGTCGGGTGTCGTGCTCGATGCGCGCGAGCAACCGCGTGACGACGGCATGATCCCCTTCAAGGCACTGCACAAACCGCCCGTTGGCAAAGTACAAGTACCCCGTAACCGCCAACGTGGCGTTGTTCGAGGCGGCTTCGTTGGCAAGGTTGGCAATCCGTTGCTCGTCAAACGGGCAAGCCGCTTGACTGACGTAGGCCACGCTGGACTCCACCCGTTGCGACGCGGCATCCATGAGGGGATTGTAGGCGGTTGGCGCCCAAATGGACAAAGCTCGCCGGGCATGAGCTCTATGTGCGTACGGCATCGCACCAAAGGGGTAGTAAACCCCCAGTCTTGATGGCGCGTCGTGTCTTCGAGAACCTCACTACCGTGTCGAGCTGGGGGGACCCTTACGCAGTCTCTCTCAAGCCGCCTCTCCAGCCGGCGCTGCACGCGAAACGGCTTGCTAGGCAGCGTCTTTTGGCAGAAATGGTGTAACTCCAACCCACGGGTTGCCGCCGAGGCGCGTTAGTCGTTGAGGTCGGGGGCAGGTCGGCCGCTCATCGCGCCGGAGCGTAGCCCCGCCCGATGGCGCGTAGCGTCGGTCTCGGCGTGAAGGCCTCGACTCGCAGTTGCCCCGCGGAGACGGTTGCCGAAAGACGGACGGGTGGCGTCTGGGCAGCCTCCGCCGGGTGGCGTTCCGCCTGGCCGCGTATCGTGCGCGTGATCCGCTGCTGCCAGCCGAGGTACCGCAGCGGGGCGACCGTGGCGTGTACGCCCGGCGCCGATGGTAGGCTGGCAGCCCCCTCAGGCTTGCCCGCCCGTGGTTCGTATGGATTGGTTTTTGCGTCCGCCAGCCGCTTGGCGAGCCCTTTGACTTCGGGCCAGCGGTAGTCGCTCAACAGGACCCGCCCGTCCGGCAGCGTGACGAGGCGCCAGGTGTACCGGGCGCCCGGGCCGAAGAAACGCTCGATGACGTCGCGCACTTCGGGCGCTGCGCCAAGGTTCATCGCAGCGAGGATGTCGACATCGAACTCGACACCTTGGAGCCCATCGCGTTCGAGCGGGCGGGTCGCAAACGTGAGATTGGCGCCAGCCATGGTTTCGGCGACGAGCGTGTTCCAGCGGTCAAAAAACGCGATGACCGCGGCGCCGAAGGCGTCGGCGTCGCGCACCTGCAGCACGGCGGCCCGATTGGCGTAGAGCGGCTCGTCCGCTTGCAGGTGCGCGGCGATCGAGGCGTCGAACGATTCCACGTGCCCCAGCGCCGCGAGCGCCGCCGCCCGGAAGCGGACCATCGCCCGCTCGTCGTAGGCGTCGGCGTCGATGGCGTCGGGCCTGCCGTGCAGGTACGCGAGGTTGAGGCGCAGCAGGGCTTTGACCGCGCCGCCGTCGCTGGTACCGCTCGCCGAGGCGGCCGGTCGCGGCCAAGCGAACGGAGCGGGCGGAACCCGCCTGGCTTCCGCGTCGGCACGCGGCGGCTGCCGCTTGGCGCTAGTTGGCTGGGAAGCGACGAAGCGTGCCGCGATGCCGCCATCGTCGCCGTGCAATTCGAAACGGATGCGCTGGTACGCCAGCGCGAGCTCTTCGAGCAGTGGCCGATTCTGGACGAACTGGGCCTTGAGCGCCGCGACGGTTGGTGGCCATACCAACGCCCTGCCGAGCGCAGCCTTGCGGACATGCGGCTCGATCCGCCCTGCCCGCTCCGCGAGCATCGTCAGCCCACGGCGTTCGACTTCGAAGGCCAGCAGCGGTTGGGAGCCCGTGGCCCGAAGCTCAGTGGCTGGGGGCTGAGTAGCTGGGTTCGCCAGGTCGGCGACGCCTCGGGCTTCGTTGGGCTGCTGGATTTCATCAAGCTGCTCGACGGGGACAACCAGCAGGCGCCCGCGAGTGATGGCGACGCAGAGCTCGACGCCCGAGACCGTTAGCAGCCCAACATCGCCGGCCGGCTCGCCTCCGACCGCCGCCAAGAACGTGGCGAGCGGGTCGTCCGCGGTGGGGTCCACAGCCAGCGACGCAAACGGATAGACGGCGCCGGTCGCGTCCGAGACGGCCGCGCCGACCGCGACCTCGCCGGACCCGAAGATTGTGTTCGCCGTGTCGCGAGGCAGTCCGAGCGTTTCAACCGGGCTTCGGTAGGCGAGCCCGAGGTCGGCGGCTGTTCGCGCGATGAGCGATTCGGCACGGGCGAAATCGGTCGCGACGACGACGCCGAGGCGCCCTGCCGGCAGGCCGTCTTCGTACCCGGCGCCGTAAGACGCCGGCGTGGGCAACGCTATCAGCCAGAGCAACGCCGTCGGCCAGAGCAACGGGGCGAGGCGTGGGCGGCGTGGTCGGAACTGGAGCATCGGGGCGAGCCTCGTAGCCGGGCCGACTAGCCCAGCAGTTCTTTTGCCTTTGCGGCGACCGCCTCGGCGGTGATGCCGCGGGACTCGTAGACCTCCTGGAACGGGGCCGAGGCGCCGAACGTGTCGAGGCCGATGAACGCCCCGTCGTCGCCCAAGTAGCGATCCCAGCCCTGCCGCACGCCCGCTTCGACGGCGACACGCGCGGCGACCGCCTTGGGGAGCACGCTCTCGCGGTAGGCGTCGTCCTGGTCCTCGAACAGCTCGAACGAGGGGACGCTAACCAGCCGGACCGCGACGCCGTCGGCCTTGAGCGACTCGTACGCCTTGCGGGCGATCGCCACTTCACTACCCGACGCCATGAGGATGACCGCCGGGCTGTTGGAGCTATCGGCCAAGACGTACGCCCCCTTGGCGGCGCCGGCGACGGGGGCGAACTCCGTGCGGTCGAGTGTCGGCAGGTTTTGGCGGGTCAGCACCAACGCCGTCGGCCGCTTGGTCTCGGTGACCGCGGAACGCCAGGCCTCGCTCGCCTCGTTGGCGTCGCCGGGGCGGATGACGACCAGACCCGGGATCGATCGCGCGGCGGCGAGCTGCTCGACCGGTTGGTGCGTCGGGCCATCTTCGCCGACGCCGATCGAGTCGTGCGTAAAAACGTAAATCACCGGCAGGTGCATGATCGAGCTGAGCCGCATCGACGGACGCAAGTAGTCGCTGAAGACAAAGAACGTGGCGACATAAGGCCACAGCCCAGCGAGCGCCATGCCGTTGCCCGCGGCGGCCATGCCGTGTTCGCGGATGCCGAAGTGCAGGTTGCGGCCGCCGTAGTTCTCGGCGCCGAAGCCGTCGGCGCCGTCGACCAGGGTTTTGGTGGAAGGGGCTAGGTCGGCCGAGCCGCCGACGAGCCAGGGCAGGTTCTTCGCGACGCCGTTGAGCGCCTTGCCGCCCGAGCCGCGTGACGCCATCCCCTTCTCGTCCGCGGGGAAGACCGGCACGTCGGCGTCCCAGCCGGTGGGCAGCTCGCCGGCAAAGATCGCGTCCAGCTCGGCGGCCAGGTCGGCGTGGTCCGCCTTGTACTTGGCGAACATCCCCTCCCATGCCGACCGTGCGTCGGCGCCGCGGGCGCCGAGGGTGTCGGCGAAGTGCTGCGGCACCTCGTCGGGGACGAAGAACTTCTCCTCCGCCGGCCAGCCGTACGCCTCTTTGGTGAGCTTGATCTCGTCGTCCCCCAGCGGCGAGCCGTGCGCGCCGGCGGTGCCCGCCTTGTTGGGGGCGCCGTAGCCGATCACGCTCTTGACGATGATGAGCGTCGGCGAGTCGTCGTTCGCCCGGAACGCTTCGATCGCGGCGCCGAGCGCCTCGAGCTTGTTGGCGTCGTCGACCTTCAGGACGTTCCAGCCGAGGCCCTCGAACCGTTTGCCGACGTCCTCGCTGAACGCCAGGTCGGTGCCGCCCTCGATGGTGATCTTGTTGTCATCGTAAATCCAGCAGAGGTTCGACAGCTTCAGGTGCCCGGCGAGCGACGCCGCCTCGCACGCGACGCCCTCCATCAGGTCGCCGTCGCTGCACTGCACGTAGACGTTGTAGTCGAACAAGTCGTAGCCCGGCTGGTTGTAGCGGGCGGCCAGCCACCGCTCGGCGAGCGCCATGCCGACCGAGTTGCCGCAGCCCTGGCCGAGCGGGCCGGTCGTGGTTTCGACCCCCGTCGTATGGCCGACCTCGGGGTGGCCCGGCGTGAGGCTGTCGAACTGGCGGAACTGCTTCAAGTCGTCGAGCGAGAGCGCCGGCTCGCCGGTCACCGCGCCGCCATGGTCGACCTTCTTGATACCGGCCAGGTGGATCATCGAGTAGATCAGCATCGACGCGTGCCCACACGACAGCACGTAGCGGTCGCGGCCCGGCCAGTGCGGGGCGGCCGGGTCGTACTTCAGCACGTCGGCCCACAGCTTGTAGGCGACCGGCGCAAGGGCCATCGGCGTGCCCGGGTGCCCCGAGTTGGCGGCCTGCACGCCGTCCATGCTGAGCGTGCGGATCGTGTTGATGGCGGTCGCGGTCAGGTCGGTGGTCGAGGTCGCCATGGCAAGTGCGTTGGGTTTTTGGGGCGGGGACGGTGGGGCGATCGCCTGCGGGTCGAGTGTACCGCAGCCGCCGGCAGCCCGTAAACGGCTTGCTCAGCCGCGTCGGAAGTAGACGCCTCGTCCGCGCACACGTCAACGCGGCTTGCCTCGGGGCGCATCCGGCCTGGGGACTTCGGGCGGTGGGGAGCCTCTTCTCCCGTCCCGGCCGCACCGGTCGAGCGCTTGCCGAACGTAGTCCGTTAGCAGGAACACCCCACCGATGATGCCGCCGGCTAGGTAACCGGCGATGGCGCCCTGAACGGCGAGCGAAACCATCAACGCCAACAAGACGCCAGCGGGCCAAAAGTCACCGGTTAGCCATAAGCTGACAAGCGGCGTAAGAGCGAGGTACCCAGCGCCCGCCGTCATGGACGCGTAGCGTGGCGATTCGCCCCGCCACAGCACCGCCTGCGCTACCCCAACCATCGCAAACCCGCCGGCGATGTAGGCCATGGCCGCAGCCGGTACGCCCGACGCCTGCATCGTCCCCAACAGCAGGCAGAACGCCGCGGTAACGACAATCACGGTCGCAAGATCAAACCGCCGCGGGGCGGAATAGACATCGGTGCTCGGCTGCATCTGGCCGACTCCCCCCGCCGCGACTATTGATGGTCGCGCGGTTAACGAACCCCTAGGTTCGGTTTTATGGATGCATGCGCCAGCAAAGTTACACGCCGACTTCGATTGCCCCGCTCAATCCGGCCTCCCGTTGGTCGGCCTGCCGCTTTGCTGGCGCATGGCTCAATAACTCCCCGTGGCCCGGGCTCTCGCTGGTCGCTCTCGGTGCATTGGCGGTGCGACCGTTGATAAGTAGCGAAGGTAGCCAAAAATCGTCCGCGTGGCCTACGAATGGCGGCTCAGAACTGGTTGCAGACGCTACGTAGAGGACCGACAACAGCCGTTTTTCTGATAGCATGACTTTGGGCGTTTAGCGATGAGTGTACAAGACGAGCGAATCGCCGAAGGCCGTCCTGCAGGCCGCTCATCGGGTGGGTCGGCGGTCGCTCCGTTTGTACTCGCACGTGTTCAGCCCGAAGAAGTACACGCAGCCGCAGCTGCTCGCTTGCCTGGTGCTCAAGGAATTCCTGCGGCTGGACCACCGCAAGCTCTCGGCGTTGCTCACCGACACGCCGGATCTCTGCTTGGCGATCGGCTTGAAGGAGGTCGCCCACTTCACCACGTTCCAGAAGACGCACGACCGGTTGCTCGTTTCGCGGCGCGCCAAGCGGCTGCTCGACGAGACGGTCGACGGGGGATCAATCACAAACTTATGAAGCGAAAAGTCAAGCTGACGGCTATCGATGGCACGGGCTTCGAGAGCCGGCATGTGAGCACGTACTACGCCAAGCGAAGCGGAAGACCTCGGGAAAACCAGCACGAAAGTTGCGTCGGTTCCCCAAAGCGTGCTTCGTTTGCGACTGCCAGAGTCACTTTATCCTGGCGGTCGTTCCGGGCCGGGGGCCGAGCCCGACGACAAGCACTTTCGACCCGCGCGGATGGCGACCCACTTCGACAAAAAAAGTACGGCCAGCGATGGCAAGTCGAGACCGTCAGCAGCATGATCAAACGAACCCTCGGCTCGGCGCTCCGATCAAGAAAGATCCGTAACCAGCACCGTGAAACCCACCTCAAGGCCATCACCCACAACGTCATGCTCCTCCGGGAATGGCTTTTCTACTGAGCAGCCGGGAGGATATTGGCCGCGCAATCATCGATAGCACCTAACTAAGGCCCCATGAGATGGTCCGACACCTGCTCTTTTCCCTTTTCTTACTGGCGGCCGCCACGCCGGCTATCGCCGGCGCGGCGCCGCCTCCGAACTTCGTCGTTGGTTTTGTTGACGACCTTGGCTACGCGGACGTCGGGGCGCAGCGCCAAGCCAGCGACGTCCGCACGCCGCAGATCGATCGCGTGTGTGAAGGCGGGGTACGCTGCACCGCGGGGTACATCACCGCGCCGCAGTGCAGCCCGTCGCGGGCGGGGCTGATCACGGGCCGCTATCAGCAGCGTTTTGGCTTGAACCACATCCCGGATTGCCCCCTGCCGCTCGGCGAAACAACGCTCGCCGAGCGTCTGAAGCCGGCCGGTTACACCAGCGGGATGGTCGGAAAGTGGCACCT
>JBCCZD010000101.1:0-12967 GCA_039188275.1 Planctomycetota bacterium | reverse complement strand
GCGGCTACGACGCCAACGGCGAGAAAGTCTACCTGCTGGCCGACGCCTACCTGCACGCCGACTTCATCACGTACCCGAGCCTGTACGAGGGCTTCGGCAACGCCCTGATCGAAGCCTTCTACTACAAGAAGCCGGTCCTTGTGAATCGGTACTCGATCTTCGTCTCCGACATCGAGCCGCGGGACTTCGAGGTGATCACGATGAACGGCTACATCACCCGCGACACCGTCGCCCGGGTCCGCCGCGTGATCGAAGATCAGCAGTACCGCGAGGAGATGGTCGAGAAGAACTACATGCTCAGCAAGCGGTTCTTCAGCTACGCCGTGCTCCGGCGGAAGCTGCGGGCACTGGTGACCAACGTCACGGGCATGGACGACTTGTAGTGGCCAGTGGACGGTAGCCAGTGGCCAGTGCCCGGTGGCCACTGCAGAGCGAGCCGCGAGCGTCAGCGACCGGTGGACGCACGAGCCCCCGTGCGCCGCCGCTCAAAAAAGATGGCCGAAATTAGCCCGGCGCTCTGAGCCGGGGACGCCGCGAGCGAGTTTTTCGCTCGCCAAAGCAGCGGTTTGCCGCGGGGTTACGCGCTCGCCTCTCGACTTACGTCGAGCCCGGCGGCGGCACTGTGGCCAGGATGGAAGGCGGTAAAGATAAGCGTATCTGGCGAATCGCCTAATCCAAGCGGCGTTTTCGGCCGCCCGTTTTCGGACGGCGGTTGAGAATTCTCGGACACTTAATGGGCGAGTCCGCCCAGCCCGCAAGCTTTCCCTGCCGGTCCGGCTTCCGTCGGCCGACTTTGCGGCATTGCCCTGCTACGGCGACTGGCGAGTCGGTAGACTGCTAGCATCGCGGTCGGGGTTTGACCGGGGCCGGGGCTCGCGGGCGTTAGCTCTTGAGCGGGGCAATGCGGTCCTCGGCGGAAACACGCGCCACAGAGGGCGGGTTCTTCCAACGCTTGCGACATACCGTTCAGGGAAAGGACACAGCGATGACCAAGCACATCTTCGTGACCGGCGGCGTGGTGAGTTCGCTCGGCAAGGGGCTCACCAGCGCGTCGATCGGCATGCTGCTCGAGCAACGCGGCCTGCGGGTCCGGATGCAGAAGCTCGACCCGTACATCAACGTCGACCCCGGCACGATGAGCCCCTACCAGCACGGCGAGGTCTACGTGCTGGACGACGGCTCGGAAACCGACCTCGACCTGGGCCACTACGAGCGGTTCACCAACAGCGACCTGTCGCGCGACTCGAACTTCACCACCGGCCAGATCTACCAGTCGGTGATCGACAAGGAACGCCGCGGCGAGTTCCTTGGCAAGACGGTGCAGGTGATCCCGCACATCACCAACGAGATCAAGAGCTGCATCGCCCGCGTCGCCGAAGCCCAGCCGACCGACGACCCAACCGACGGCCCCGTCGACGTCGTGATCACCGAGATCGGCGGCACCGTGGGCGACATCGAGAGCCTGCCGTTCCTGGAGGCGATCCGTCAGTTCCCGATCGACGCCGGCAAAGAGAACTGCCTGTTCATCCACCTGACGCTGGTGCCGTACCTCAAGGCGGCCCGCGAGCTGAAGACCAAGCCGACGCAGCACTCCGTCGGCCAGCTACGTCAGATCGGCATCCACCCCGACATCCTCGTCTGCCGCTGCGAGCAGCCGATCAGCCGCGAGGACCGCGAGAAGATCGCCCTGTTCTGCAACGTGCCGGTCGACTCCGTGATCGAGGAGCGGGACAAGGACTTCTCGATCTACGAGGTGCCGATCAGCCTGGTCGACAACCAGATCGACAAGCTGATCTGCGACAAGCTCGGCCTGAAGACGCCCGACCCGAACATCGACGACTGGCGCGACCTGCTGCAGCGGCTCCGCAACCCGGACCACGAGATCAGCATCGCCGTGGTCGGCAAGTACGCCGAGCACGTCGACGCCTACAAGTCGGTCTACGAGGCGATCGACCACGCCGGCATGGCACACCGAGCCCAGATCCGGATCGGCCGCATCCGCAGCGAAGACGTTGAGGCGGAAGGCCCCGAGCGGCTGCTGTCCGGCTACGACGGCCTGCTGGTGCCGGGCGGATTCGGCGAGCGCGGCATCGAGGGCAAGGTGCAGGCGATCCGCTACGCCCGCGAGAAGGGCGTCCCGTTCTTCGGCATCTGCCTCGGCATGCAGACGGCTGTGGTCGAGTACGGCCGGCACGTCGTCGGCCTCGAAGGCGCCCACTCCACCGAGTTCGACAAGGACACGCCGCACCCGGTGATCTGCCTGCTCGACGAGCAGCGGAACGTGACCGACATGGGCGGCACCATGCGGCTGGGCGCCCAGCCGACAAAGCTCGAGCCCGGCAGCGTCGCCGCCCAGTGCTACGGCTCGGCAGACATCAGCGAGCGGCACCGGCACCGCTACGAGTTCAACAACCAGTACCGCGGTCAGTTCGAGGCCCACGGACTCCGGTTCTCCGGCACGAGCCCCGACGGCGGTTTGGTCGAGGTCGTCGAACTGCCCACGTCCGGGGAGAACGGGCACCCGTGGTTCGTCGCCGTGCAGTACCACCCCGAGTTCAAGAGCAAACCGACCGCCGCCCAGCCCCTCTTTGCCGGCTTCGTCGGCGCCGCGGTCCAGCACCGACAGAACAAGACAGGCGACCGGATACCCGACCGGCAAGAATCGCCGGTTGCGTCACCGGAATCCAAGGTCGCAGGGAGTTAACGGAGCCAGGTCATGGCAGCAGACGAACCGCCGAAGATCATTATCGACGAAGACTGGAAGTCCCAGGTCGAAGCCGAGAGGCGGGCGGCAAAGCAGCCGCCGAGCGAACCGATGGCGCCCGCCGAAGCGGCGACCCCGGGGTCCGCGCCCGACGACGCGGCTGGCCCACCGGGTGACGACCCGGAGATGCCGCCGGCGTCCTTCGAGCTGCTCCTCACGACACTCGCCACCGAGGCGATGATGGCACTCGGCCAGATGCCGCACCCGGTAACCGGCGAGTCGCGGGCCCGCCCGAATCAGGCGAAGTACCTCATTGACACAATCGAGGTGCTTCGGGACAAGACCGCCGGCAACCTGGGAGACGCGGAGAGCCAGGCCGTCGAAGGCCTGCTACACCAGCTCCGCATGGCCTACGTCGCGGCGACGCCGTAAGCCTGCCGCCTTATCAGGGATGCGGCGACCAACCCGCTTGGCTTAGCGGCAAACAAAGGGTCTTTCTTGACCAGCGTGCCCACACGGGGCCGCCCCTTCCTGCTAACTCGTTTCTCGTACTAGAGCGCACTGCCGTTAGTCGTAGCGTCTTGGGCTTGTCGAGTCAGCGCCTGGCTTCGTTGACCGGCATCGACGAATCGGTGCATTCGCCTGCATCGGTCGCCTTGCCAAGCTTGCCGCGACTACGCGCAAACCGCGACCACGGACGGCACCACACTCTCGCCGCGGCGACTGTGGAAGGATCGCCTCACGGAAAAAAACCTTGTGTGTAAGAATCACAGCTCCGCGCCCGGCGAAAGCCCCGGTCGGCGGACTAGGCCGAACCAGGCGCTCGCTGCTGGGGTGACTTGCACACCTCGCCGGGTGACAACGGACAGGTGGGGCAAGCGCCTCGGCCCTCGCCGGGCACGGCGGCTGTGGATTCGCGTGCTGGTTGAATCAGCACGAAGCGGTGGGCGCTTACTCGCGAGCGCCAATCGCTTCGGCCTGATTGTTTGCGTCTCTTGCCCGCGCCGCTGCCTTCAAGACGACAAGCCGTCGAGCAGCTCGCGGAAGCCCGGCATCTGCTCGCCGATGCAATCGGCCCAGGTTTCTGGTTTCCAGAGTTCAACACACACCGCCGCGCCGACCACCATCACCGTCCCGCCGGGCTCGACGCCCAGGAATTCACGGAACCCTTCAGGCACCACCAACCTTCCTCGCGCCGCGAGCTGCACCGGCCGCTGCCTCGTGGACAGCAACCGCCCCAACGTCTGGACGTCGCGGAGCTTGCCGTCGAGCCGCCCCGCTTGGATCTTGCTCCGGACGAGCGCGATCCCCTGGTCGAGCCGCTGCTGCCAACGGTCGCGGCTCCAGAGGCTTAGGCACCCGGGCCACTCTTTGGCGATCAGGCAGTCGCAATGGTCCCCGCCAAGCCCGATTACCATGGCCGTCGGCAGCGATAGCCGATGCCGATCATCAATCGACCGGCTCGCCTCGCCCACGATCAGCATGGGTTCCGTGGGGATCGGTGGGTCGGGCACAGGCGTCCGGTACGCGTGACGACCCGATTCCGTGGGTCTCCATGGACAAGGGGGGTGTCGGCCGTGGGATCTGTGCCCACACGTCATCTGGATTCTAGCCGCCCGAGAATTGCCCGCAAGACACGGTTCATGGAATTCGTGGGATTAACCCTATCAATCGTTTGCAATACCTCCGAGTGACCCCGTGGCCAGACGGCTCGTGAGCTAATTGCGGAAGAAGGCGATACAGAGAATTGTGGGATTTCTACCCACAATTCCCAGTCGCAGCGCCGTTTTGAAGAATACGGCGCCCTGCTCGGGACTCGTAAAAAGCCCCTCGCCCGGGGGTAGAAGCGGAGCTAGCGACAGGGGCCCTTCTCAGCACTGCCGACGCCTGCAAACCGCACGCTTCACTCGCCCAGCGTACGCTTCCGCCGGAGTAGGTGGTGGTAGTGCTGAGCGAAACGGTGCGACTCGTCCCGGACGTACTGCAAAAGCCGCAAAGCGAAGGCGTTGCGGGAGAGCCGCAGCGGTTCGCTCCGCCCCGGGACGTAGATGAGCTCTTCTTTCTTGGCGAGCGAGATGACCGTCGGCGGCTCGATCCCCAGAGCGCGGAACGCCTCCATCCCCTTGCCGAGCTGCCCCTTGCCGCCATCGATCAGCAGGATGTCGGGCTGGGCCTCGTCTTGGTCGGCGAGGCGTTGGAACCGGCGGGCGACCACTTCGCGGATGCTGGCGAAGTCGTCGATGCCCTGCACCTCGCGGATGCGGTACCGCCGATAGCCCGGCTTGAACGGTAAGCCGTCGATGAACTGCACCAGGCTCGCGACCGTCTCGTCGCCGCCGAGGTGGGCGATGTCGACACCCTCGATCACCCTCGGCTGGCGCGGCAGGCCAAGCACCTTCTGCAAGCCGGCGAGGCCCTTCTTCGGGTCGACATAGAAGACCTCCGGCTGGACGTCTTCCTCGAGTTCGCCACGCTCGTCGAGCCGATCGAGCAGGTTAATCTCGTCGCGGAGCCGGGCCGCCTTCTCGAACCTGAGCTCGGCGGACGCCTCGCTCATCTCGGCCCGCATCTCACGCAACAGCCTGGTCCGGCCCCCTTCGAGGAATGTTCGCAGCCGGGCGATGTCCCTGCGGTACTCCTCCTTGCCCACCCGCAGGTTGCAGGGCGCCGTGCACTGGTCGATCGAGGCCAGCAGGCAGGGTCGGAACCACCGCCAACGCTCGTCGCCCTCTTCGATGTCGAGCGAGCAGGTGCGGAACTTGAACACGCGTTGAAGGACCTGCAACGCCCCGCGCAACGCGCCGACGCTGGTGAACGGGCCGTAGAGCTTCGCCGCGGACGAACGCGGCTCGCGCGTGATCTCGACACGGGGGAAGTCCTCGTGCGTCGTGATCTGCAAGTAGGGGAACGTCTTGTCGTCGCGGAGTTCTTTGTTGAACCTAGGCTGGATGTCCTTGACGAGCCGTGACTCCATCAGCAGCGCGTCGACCTCGCTCTCGGCGTCCATGTAGTCGATGTCGTAGACCTCACGCACGAGGTCGCGGGTGCGGGCCTCCTCAGCGGCGGCCTTGAGGAAGTAGCTGCCGGCCCGGGCGCGGAGGTTCTTAGCCTTGCCGATGTAGATGACCCGGCCCGCCTGGTCCTGAAAGAGGTAGACGCCCGGCGTGGTGGGGAACTTCGCCTTGACCTTGTCGGCCGCCCGGTGGAAGAACTCGGCCTGGGTCTTGGGAAGTTGCGTGTCCTGGTGGGCGGCGTCGCCCGCAGGGGTCGACTCGGTGGCGGGGGGTCGCTGTTCGTCGCCTTGGTTGCTCACACTCTGAGCTTAGGACGACCGGCCGGCCGGGAGAAGACCGGCGGCGTGGCTAGACGCCCGGCGGGCCGCCGTTGCGAAAACGGTCGCGTGACCTGGCGATCCGCTCTGCGATCTCATCGGCTGGCCAGCATCGCGACCCCGCCCCACCAACACGTAGTCGATGCTCCGCTCCCCAAGCAAATCAAACAGCCGGCCGACCGATGCGAAGAGTTGGTTGAGGTCCATGCCCAGCACCCGCTGGCTGTTCTTCGGGTCGAAGGCGATTCCGTAGACGATCGTTTCGCCGATATTCACACGCCGCTCAGCCATAGCTATGGTCTATCGCGCAGCGGGTGGTTGAGCGTAGCCCGGATGAGCGGGTCCGGCCCTTCTCACGGAAAGTAACCTTCAGAAGAGCGGCGACCGTCGGCTCGGCGCCAGGCGCTCAGCTGGCCGAGGTGCGTTGCGGTGTGGCCGGTCATCGAGAAGGTGATGAAGTCGGCGAGCGTGGGCAACGCCTCGGGGCGGACATACTCGTTTGGCCCGGCGAGCAACTCCGGCGGGGCGGCCTGGACAGCGGCGACGTACCGGTCGTGAGCGGAGTGCCAAGCGGCCATAAGCTCGTCCTTGCCTGGGTACGCCGAGGCTTCGGAGGATACCTCCGAGCCAAAGCCGAACTGCTCCTTCCAGTCGGCGAGCTGCGCCTCGCAACCGACGAACGTCGCGTGCCGGTCTGCCGCGACTGCTAGGTGCCCGATGATCCACGCCGGGTGGTTCATCCCCGCCACGGGCTGCTTGCAGAAGTCTGCGGCCACGATGTCGGCGACCAAACCATCCCCGTAGCCGCGGAGCATACGGAAGACACTGATGGCTTCGTTGAGCACGGCTCTCCTCGGCGGCGCCTTGGCTTCGACTGCTAGCGAACGCGACGAATGGGCAAGAACTCCGACGCGTCTATTCGCGCGGACGCTCGTTACCGGCAGGCCGGGCGACGCATCAAACCCCCGCGAACTTACGGAGTTCGGCCTCCATCGCGTCGAGGCGGGACTCGAGTTCCTGTAGCTGCACTTCGAGGTCGTTGAGCTGCTCGGCCGGTGTGTAGGCGAACATGTAGAACTTGATCTTGGGCTCGGTGCCGCTGGGGCGGCAGGCGACGTAGTTGCCGCTGGTCTCGCAGTCAAGAATGACCAGGTTGCCGTGCGGGCGGGCGATCGGTTCGATCGTGCCGTCGGCCTTGGTCGTCTGCTGCTCGAGGTAGTCACGCCGCTGGGCGATGGGCATCCCGCCGATCGACTCCGGCGGGGCCGAGCGGAACGCCGCCATGACCTCTTGCATGCGGGTCATGCCCTCGCTGCCGGGCATCTGGACGTTCACCAGCCGCTCGGCGTGGGCGCCGTGCTGCCAGAAGAGCGACTCGAGTTTCTGGTGGAGGGTTTGCCCCTCCGCCTTGAGTTTGGCCGCCAGCTCGCAGGCCAGCATCGCCGCGACGGCGCCGTCCTTGTCGCGGGCGTACGTGCCGGTCATGTAGCCGTGCGACTCTTCGCTGCCGAAGAGGAACCTCTCCGGGCCGTACTCGTCAATCGCCTCGGCGATCCACTTGAACCCAACAAGCAACTCGCCGACGCACTTGGCGCCGGCGCCCTCGGTGATCCGCCGGACGAGTTGGGTCGTGACCAGCGTTTGAATGACGAAGTGCTCGGGCGTAACGATGCCTTTCCGGGTCTCGACGACGTAATCGGTCAGCAGGGCGCAGATCTGGTTGCCGGTTAGGGTGCGCCACTCGGCGGCGGCGCCGTCTCCGGCGGGCATGGCGACCGGCGCCGCGAGGCCGATGCGGTCGCAGTCCGGGTCGGTCGCGACGCACAGGTCGTGGCCCTCCCTCTTTGCTTGTTCGATCATCGCGTCGAAGACGACCGGACGCTCGGGGTTCGACACGTGCCCCGGCACATTGGGGAAGTCGCCCGACGGCTCGGCGTGCGGGCCGAAGACCTCCAGGTCGGCAAAGCCGTTGGCCTCGAGCGCGGGCACAACGGCTGTGGCGCCGACGCCGTGCAGGGGCGAGTAGAGGACCTTCAGGTCCCTCGGCCCCGGCGTAGCCTGGGCGACGACGTTGTCGATGAACGCCTTGTCGACCTCGTCCTCGCAGAAGACGACCTTGCCGTCGGCGACCGCCTGGTCGAAGTCGCCGCGGACGATTTCTTCACAGGTCATCACGCGGTCGATGATCCCCTTATCATGCGGCGGCAGCACCTGGGCGCCGGAAGACCAGTAGACTTTCACCGCGTTGTCGCCGGGCGGGTTGTGGCTGGCGGTCACCATGATCCCGCACGAGCAGCCCTTGTACCGCACCGCGAACGAGAGTTCCGGCGTGCTGCGGAAACCGCGGAGGAAGTAGACCTTGAAGCCGGCGGCGACCATCACCTCCGCGCACAGCTTGGCGAACAGCTCGCCGTTGTGGCGTGTGTCTCGACAGATGGCGCACGAGAGCTCCGCGCCCGTTGTGTCGGGGCCCGCTTCGGAAGCAGCGCCCAGAGTCGCTTTGACGTAGTCGGCCAGGCCCTGGGCGCTCTCGCCGATCGTCCGCTCGTTGATGGCGTTGGAGCCGATCGGGTACATCTTGCCCCGCCGGCCGCCGGTCCCAAACGGGATGACCGTCCAAAACACGTCGTCCAGCGTCTGCCATTCGCCCCGCTCGACATGGACCGCCGCCTCAGCGGCGTAGTCGGCGTAGCGCGGTTCCGTGAGCCATTTTTTCAGGTTCTCGGCGGCCGAGGCGGTCAGGTTTCCCGACGTCACGGCGGCGTCGACTTTCGGAAGGGCGTCGGTAGGAGACATAATGGCGGAGTGGCCCAATGAGCGTTGGTTGTGCAGAGCTTGTCTATGCCGCGCGGCGCCTGGCGGGACGGAGTGGTCGCGTCGGCGACTACGGCAACCGCGCGTGCCGAGGTCACAGACTAGCACAGGGCTGGGCGCCGCCACAGTCACCGCGGACCAAGCAATCGTATCGCGTTACGAATCGTTTCCAGGAGAACCGACGTGCCACGACCCCACCAGTTCGCGGGCATCGCGATCCTAACCGCCCTTGCAGCCGGCGCCGCCCGTGCCCAACCGCGTGCGGAGCCACCCGAGTGGACCGACTCGGAGCGTGAGCTCTTCCCGGCCGACGCGAGGCAACTCCTGGTCGGCCCGCGTCCGGACTTTAGCCAACGCGCCGCGGCGGCGGCAGTGGTTGCGGCCGAGGAGACGGCGACGGAGTCCTATGCCTGGTCGGCGTTGATCTCGACCGACACGGTCGAGGGCGAGATCAAGCGGCAGGCGAACCGCGTTGCGGGGTTGGTCCAGTCGGCGACCGCTTTCAAAGGGGGTGGCTACCGCGAGGCCCGGGACGCCTTCAGCATGCTGGCGGTGATGTTCGCGATCGCGGCCGAACACGACGGCGACGCCCGCTGGCGGGACCGGGCGGCGTCACTCTCCGCGCTCTTCTCGCGTGCGGGCGCCAACTGCAAGGTCGGCACCGACGGGTCGTTCCGCGAGGCGGCCGCCCGGAGCCAAGACTTGGCGGACCTCGTCCGCGGCGGCCGGCCCGACACGCCCAAGCCCGACGCCGACCGCACCTGGGGCGACGTCGCCGACCGCGTGCCTCTGATGCGGCGGATGGAGGTGGCTCAGCAAGAACAGCTCTCGCAGCTCACGGCCAACGCCAAAGACTTTTCCCGGGGCGCCGAGGAGGCGGCCCACGAGGCCCAGGTGCTGGCGGCGCTCGCGGAAGTAATCATCCGCGAGGGCTTTACCGATGCCGACGATGAGTCTTACGCCGACTACGCCCGAGAACTACGCGACGCGTCCGCCGAGATCGCCCGCTCCGCCGAGCAGGACCTGTACGATCCGGCCCGAGCCGCCCTTGGCCGAGCCACCAAATCGTGCTCGGCGTGCCACGAAGACTATCGCGGCTAAAATCTTCCCCGCCATGGGTTTGCGCGTTCTCGCTAGGAGCTAAGAGAACCGCTGAGATCCACGCGACGCGAGCATTCGCGAATTTTCTTAAATGGGGGCGAACCAATAGGCCGAACGCCCTGTCTACGGTGGCGTGCGGCTGGGGAGGCGACGGCTCGTTGCCGATGAAATCGGTAGCGAACGCGGCGCCACGCTTGACTCAGCCCTTGCCGCATGAAACCCTTAGCACGTTGGCCCGCACGCCGAGCGTCGCCCGCTCGGCGTTGACTCTGGCCACCCCGTGTTCTTCCAACTGATTTCTCTCTAGCCGCGCAAGAGCGCAGCGAGGACGAGATGCGAACGATTAACTGCACAATCACGAAGATTGCCGAGGCCTCCCGCGCCGCCGGTCTGCAGAACATCGTCCGCATGGTCGTCACGCCTGCGTCGGTCTCAGCGCGCGGCCTCTCTGCCCGATTTGGTGGCGGCTATCTGTTGCGTGCGAGCGTGCCCGCCCCGCTACCGGCGGCGTCCGAACCGGCGTGGCCCGCCATGCATGGCGACATGCACGGCTTGCTTGATGCGATCAAGCAAGGGCTCGGCGTTGATTTGGGCCTCGGCCGCCTGGGCCGGCTTGCCAATCGCTGCCTCGTGGATGGCTGCCGGGCAGCCGGGGGCAGTTGGGCAGTCGGGTGCTCGCGCCACAAGGCCGGGCAGCCGGGCCTCGCCTCGATAGGTTGACCCCGGGCCGCCCAGCGGCCGTCAACCTAACGCCGAGACGAAGCCGGACCCGCCGGGCCGACGCCGCGTAGGCATCCGCGTGCCCGCTGTGTTCCGCCTTTCGGTTCGCTGGCCCGCTTCGCACGCCGCGATCCGTCGCCGATTGGCAAGAGGACGCCTTCGGCCCGCTCAGGAGAGGACATCAGGAGAGAACCATGACCGCCACGTTCCCGATCTACGACGCACAGACCCCGCTCGCGACGCTCGTCGCGCAGGCGCAGCTCGGCGACCGCGCCGCGTTTGGCGAGATCGTCGACCGTTTCGAGGGCATGGTCCGCAGCGTTGCCCTCCGCCGGCTCGGCGACTACACCGACGCGCAGGAGCTAACGCAGGACGTCTTCATCAAGGCGATGGAGCGGCTGCACCAGCTCAAGGAGCCCGCTGCGCTCGGCGGCTGGTTGCGGCAGATCACCATCCGCATGGCGATCAACCGCCAGGTCCGTCGCCGTCCGACTCTGTCGGCCGAGCCGCAGACGCTCGAGGCGACGTGCGTTGACGATCGGACTCCGCTCGAGTCGGCGCTGGCCGGCGAGCGGGCTTCGCAGGTCCGCAACGGCTTGGACCGGTTGGGCGAGCTCGACCGGAGCACGCTCGTCGCGTTCTACGTACGCGGCGAGTCGCTCAACGAGATGAGCGCGTCGTTCGAGGCGCCCGTCGGCACCATCAAGCGGCGCCTGCACGTCGCTCGCAAGCGGCTGGCGGTGGAGCTCGAGTCGCTGCAAGCGGTTTGATGCGAACGCCGGCGGCGACAATCGTGCCTTGGCAACTCGGCCCGTCGGCGATCACTCCTCGGCGGGCCATTTCTGTTCGGGATTGCCCGAAGTTACCGCCGCGGCGGCGATGGCCAACCAACCGGCGATGGTAAGCAACCCGCCGAGGGGCGTCACCGGCCCGAGCCAACCGGCGCCCTCGAGCACGGCCAACCCGTAGAGCGAATGGCTGAACAAGACGCCGCCAAGCAGCAGCAACCACCCGGCGGCGGACCAAGCCTTCCCGGGCCACAGCCCCTTGGCGACGCCGACCGCCAGCAGCGTCATCGCCGCGTACAGGTGAAACCGGGCGCCCGTCTCGAAGGTCTCGACACGGCGGGCGACCTGCGGCTCCTCGAACCCCGCCTCGGCCAGGTACGCCGGCAGCCCGTGCGCGCCGAAGGCGCCAATGCCAATCCCAATCGCGCCGAACAGGCCGCCGATGGCTACCCAGTAGTTTGCTTTCATGGCCCGATTGTAGCGTGGCTCGGCGGCGGCTGTGCGGCGTGTGAGCGGAAGTGCTTCTCCTCAGCCACCGGTCACTGGTCACAAGTCATCAACAAAAAAGGGCCGCCGCGGCGGGCGGACCCACCGCGACAGCCCTTCTGGGGGGAGAGCGATTGCCGAGGCGATCAGTTGCCCGAGATGCCGAGCCGCTGCTCTTCCTCTTCTTGGATGATGATCCGCGGCGTGACCATCATCATCAGGCTGTCGGTTTCGCGGCCGATGCCGACGTTGCGGAACAGCCGGTTGATGTAGGGCACCTTCGACAGCAGCGGCACGCCGGCCTCGGTGCGGCCCTCGTTCAGCCGCTTGATGCCGCCCAGCAGCACGGTGCCGCCGTCGGGCACGCTGACCGTTGTCGAAACGGAAACAAACTGGAACGTCGGCAGCTGGACCGTCGTGCCGGTGCGGACCTCGGCGTTCGAGCCGCTGGTGTCTTCGTTCACGCCGTCGTCGTCCGCGTCGGTCGCGCTGCTCGAGCTGTCGGTCGACGTCGAGCCCTCGAAGGTGAACTCCTGCACGTCGCCGATCTCGCTGAAGAAGGGCACCACCGTCAGGCGGACGTAGCGGCGGTCTTCGGAGACCACCGCCTGGATGTTCATCATCGTCCCCTCGGACAGTACGACGATCACCGGCTGCTGCGCGGCGGCGAACTCGCCGACGACCGGGATCACGCTGATCACAAAGGGCGTCTGCGACGCGTCGGCGACGAACGCCGTCTGGCCGTTAAATAGCGTCACCTTCGGGGCGTTCAGGATGTTCGTCCGCTGGTCGCCCTGCGCGGCGCTGATGAGGAAGTACGCCTCGATGTCGCTGAGGATGGCGAAGCCGAACGAGGCGGCCTGCCCCGGGTCGAACCCGCCAAACTGCGGCACCGCGACGCCGAAGCTGCCCTGTCGGAACGGCACGTCCAGGTCGCTGGAGAAGACCGGCAGGTCACCCGCCACCTGCTGTACGAGGCCAACCGTCTGGCTGCCGCGCGGCGTCTCGAACGTGGCGCCGTCG
>JBCCZD010000100.1:0-13094 GCA_039188275.1 Planctomycetota bacterium | reverse complement strand
GCGAGGGGGGAAGAAGCGCCCTGTTAAGTGGCCGGCTGGCGGCGCAGAGGGGCATCTTCAATATCGGCATCCTGGCGCCGCGGCAACAGCGAATCCATCGGTGAGTCAGCGGGCCGCCCGGCGGTCGGCAACGACGAACCTCCCGATCACGCTTCCATGAGCTGGGCGCCGACGACGTTCTCGGCAAACCCGGCGTACGCCCCGCCAACCTGCTGGGCCATCGTGTCCGGGAAGGTGTGGAACTCGCCGGCGGCCAGCGTCGCTACGATCGCCTCGGCGACGACGCCCGGCGGGTCGGCCTCGTCGAAGCCGGCGTCGTCGGCCATGTCCGTGGCGATCGGCCCCGGGTGGACGCTCAGCACGGAGGTCCCCTGCTCCGCCAACTGGTCCCGCAGCGCTTGCGTCAGCGAGTACGACGCCGCCTTTGAGGCGCAGTAGGTCGCAAATGGCAGGAAGCTCTTCAGCGAGGCGACCGAGTTGAGCTGCACCAACGCCCCGCCGCCGTTCGCCTTCAGCACCGGCGCAAACGCCTGGGCGATCCGCATCAGGCCAAACACGTTCACTTCGATCTCCGACTGCAGCGTCTCGATCGCGTCGGCGCCGAGCGGCGTCGCGCTCTTCAGGATGCCGGCGTTGTTGACCACTAGCTCCGCGTCGCCCGCCTCGGCGGCGGCGGCGGCGAAGGTCTCCGGCCGGTTGTAGTCCACCAACACCGCCGCGACCTTATCGCCGTGCGTGTCGATCAGCGGCTGCGCGGACTCCAGCTTCCGCACGCCGGCGTAAACCTTCGCCGCCCCGTGCTTCAGCAGCGTTTCCAGGACCTGCTTGCCGATGCCCCGATTGGCGCCGGTCACGAGGGCAACTTTGCCAGAAACGTCGAATGCCATGACCTGAGACTCCTGAAGGTGAGGCGAACAAGCGGACCGAAACCCGACTGTAGCAGCGTACGCACGCACCGCCTAGGAAGTTCACGAGGGGGCGTCTCGGCGGCGTTCGCGGCGCCTACAAAGCGACTGCCGCGCCGCCGATTGACGCCCCAGCCACGACCGCGTCCGAGACCGAGAACTCTGGCCACGCCCCCTTGTTGATTCAGGGAGAAACCCTTATGTCACGGCGAATCCACTCACAGGCAGCCCCGCGGCGGCGCCACGCGCAGGCCGTCTCGGCGTCGATACAGTCTGCGAAGCTAGCCGCGTGGCGATTAGACTGATGCTTTTGTGATCGTTCCCGCACGTGACCAATCCCAGGGCAGCCATGAAGAAGCCTCCGCAGAGCTCGGTCGAACGCTTTGCAAAGATGACGTTCGCCTCGGTCTACCCTCTCTACGTCGCCAAAGTTGAGAAGAAAGGCCGCAGCAAGGCCGAACTGCACGAAGTCATCCAGTGGCTAACCGGGTTTGATGAACCGAAGCTGCGCTCACTTATCGAAGACGAAGTCAACTTCGATGAGTTCTTCAAGCAGGCCCAGCTCAATCCGAACACACACCTGATCACCGGCGTGATTTGCGGATACCGCGTTGAAGAGATCGAAGACCCGCTGCTCCAGAAAGGGAGGCGCCTCGACAAGCTCGTCGACGAGCTAGCCAAGGGTAAGAAGATGGAGAAAATCCTACGCACCGCGTAGACGGGCGGCTGCCCGTTCATCGTCGGCAACAAGGCCCAAGAGCCTCTTGCCGGTCGTTAAAGACTCTCGACATCCGGGCCGAGGATTGACGTGGCGCTCCTGAAATTCAACCCGTCGTTCCAGTACGCCAGCTCCGATGACGCGTTGCCTTTTTGGGAAGGCTACCTGGGCTTTCGCATCGCCCATGATGAAGGGCCCGGCAAGCTGCGCGTCGCTCAGCGCGATTCGGTCTGCGTGCTGCTCGAAACCAACACGGAGTACGCCACGCAGCTTCCCCCGCTGATCCGTTTAGAAACCGACGATATCGATGGCCTCTGGGCCGAGTTGCGGGAGCACGGTCACCATCAGCGGTACGCCCACGACCGCTTCCCCGACGGCCCCGAGTTGCGGCCTTGGGGGGCTCGCGAGTTCGCCGTGCAAGACGCCCGCGTTTGCGTCGTCTTCCAGCAGTGGGGTTAGGCAGCAGTGGGGTTAGGCAGCAGTGGGGTTAGGCAGCAGTGGGGTTAGCAGGGTGTTGATTTATCAGCGGCCCGCTCCGCCGCCACGAAGGCGGCGTCAAAACGACGGCCAGAAGCCGGCGTTTTGCGAGGCGTGAGCAGCTTGCTGCGAGCTTGCCGAGGTTGAAAAACGTCACGATAGCGTTTTTCAACAGACAGTTAGGCCCGCCTGCCCGCTTAATTGGCGAAATTGTCCCTCGAAAAGGTTGTGCGGCCGGCGTAATCTGCGAGACTCGACCGGTCTGCCTAACTTTCTACCCGACATCGTGCCGACCTCCGTTTTCCATCGATGTACCGCAGCGCTCCTCGCCGCGACCTATTTGGTCGTTGGAGCGGCGGGGGATGGGCTCTATTACCTCTTCGAGTCGCCCGGCGGTAGGCAAACCGTGGGCCGCGGCGCCGGTGAAGGGGAGGCCGGCGAGGGATACGGCCACGACCACGGTGACGGCCTCTGGCACCACCACCGGGGCCACCGCGACGGGGCATCGGCCGCTTCATGGCAACCCCGCGGCGGTGAGGGTCTCTGCGATCGGGATCCATCGGACCCGCACGACCACACGACACTGCTCCTGGCGATCGCCTCGGCGATCGAGCTGAGCGTTGTTGCCCCTCCTCTTTGCCTGGAAGCCCCCGAAGCCGCGTTGCCAATCGGCCAGGGACGCTTCGGCCTGCTTCAGGCATCGGATTCCGCGTGTCTCGGCCCACGGGGCCCGCCTGCAAACGGCTCGGCGTAGCTCTCCGCCGCCCGTTTCTGTACCCCTAGGCTGCCCCCCCCCCAGGCTGCAGCCCCAGGCTCCACTGATGCTAGCGCATCGGTGCGCTTGGGCTCGGTAGATTCCCATGGAATCCCCGGCAATGTTGCGCGCCCGTTCCCCTCGGCTCCTGCGTGGTTTCACGTTGGTTGAGCTGCTGGTCGTGATTGCGATCATCGGCGTCCTCGTTGCGTTGCTCTTGCCCGCCGTCCAAGCGGCGCGGGGCAGCGCGCGGCGCACCCAGTGCGCGAACAACCTGCGGCAGATCGGCCTCGCGGTCCATCAGTTCGCCGACACGCATAAGGGGGCCTTCCCGAGCATGGCGTACTTCAACCGCGAGTACGCGGAGCAGCAACGGACCGGAGGAGCGGGCACGGCGACGCAGCAAGAAGTCTCGTGGATCGCGACGCTCGCCCCCTACGCCGAGGACGTTGACTCGATCCGGCTCTGCCCGGACGACCTGCCACGGATCGAGGGCGAGGCGCTGTCGAGCAACCAGCTGGGTGACGGCGGCGCGCTCCCCACGGGGGTCATCCTGGCGGACACCAGCTACGCGATGAACGGCTACCTGCGTCGACCCGACCGGATCGCCGCGGGCACGGCGCCGATCATCGCCGCGGTGCTTCGCAGGCGGCAGGAGGGCATGATCGGCGACCTGTTCGACCTGCCGTCGACCCACGCCACGATGCTCGTTTTAGAGAGCCAGGCGGTCGACGGCGGCGCCGGGTTTGGGCTCCGCTCCGACCACCTGCACAGCAACGAGTGGTTCCAGGACGCCGAGGCGATGACGCCCTCGCAACGCCTGGAAACGATCTACAGCAACGTCGCCGACGAGGTCGCTGTTGAGCGGCACGTCGGCGGGGTCGCGAACTACCTCTACGCGGACGGGCATGTTGAATCGATCAGCGCCGAGACCATCGCCGAGTGGTGCGCCGACGGCTTCAACTTCGCTTATCCGCCGCAGTAACTGACCTAGCCTATCCATAAATGCCGAGAGATAATCGATGTTTTCTCAACTTGATTCGAAGGCCGCTTGCGGCGCGCTGTGTCTGCTGCTCCCCGCTTCGTTCGCCTACGGCCACGGCGGCGGCGGCGACATCGCCCTTACGGTGACCAACGGTCAGGTCGACATCGGCTTCGCCGTGCTCGACGACAACGACATCACGCAGGAGGAGTTCTTCCCGGACGACAACGTCTTCCAGGCCGTCTTCACGCCGCTGCCGACGTCGGCGTTCTACCAGTGGGAGATCGGTTCGAGTGAGCCGGGCTTCGACGCCGACGAGAACCAACTCCCCGTCGGTGAAGAAGTCACCTTCAACGTCGAATCGATCCGCTATTGGGATGGTGAAGGCCCGGTGAGCTTCTCGCCCGCGCCGGGCGTTACCGCGGGTTACCAATACTTCGGGACCTACGCCGCCGACGCGAGCGGCTTCCACGAGCACCCGATGTTCGGCCTGGACGGCCCGGTCGTCGACGGCGTCTACCTCACCGAGATGACGGTCAGCGTCAACACGCTGCTCGACTCGGAGAGCTTCTACCTGGTCGGCCTCGTCGATCAGGTGCTGACGGACATCTACGACGCGGAGCCAACGGTAGCCGAGCAGGTGGCGGCGGCGGCCAATGCCGCGGAGACCCTGGGAGAATTGACCCGCAACTACCTGGCCGACCCGTTGGCCGGCGCCCCCATGCTCGAAGGCGTCGACTTCACCTACTACGCCGAGGCGATCCAGTTCGCCGAGGCGATCCCCGAGCCGTCGTCCGCGGCGATGCTGGCCGCGACGCTCGCGCTCGCCGCGTGGCGCCGCCGCTGATCCCTTGGAGCGCCGGGCGGGAGCGTCCCGCCCGGCCCCCTTTTTTTCGGTCCATCATCGTTCTCCGTGGGGAGAGACCTCGGCTCCGCACCAACAACGGGGGCAACGCCCCGACGCCGACGCCTTCGCATCGACCGCAGCACTTTGTGACGGCCGACGCGACAGGGTGACTAGAACGGCGCCGACGACGGGGCTCAGCCGAGGCCTTTATTGACGGTTGCATGAGGAACTTGACACACCGCGGTCTTTTGCTGGCTAAAACCGGCACTCCCGCTGGTCGGCCTGTCGTGTTTCCCGTGCATGTGTCAATAAAAGAAGCATGACGCAGCCTCCCGCGAGCCCCTCCATCGTCGCTCTCGTCTCGGCCGTCACCCCCTGCAAGCGGTCGAGACGAGAGCGGCGGTGGTGGGGCGGCCCCCTCTGTCCGAGCTGGAGTTGAGGTCGGAGCTAACCACACGATTGACCCATGCACAAACAAGTTGACAGACCGACCAACGGGCGTGCCGGCGTTAAGCCGGGAAACCGCTGCTGCGACGTCAAGTTCCTTCTGCATCCATCCATAAACCCGGATGGACCTTTCTTTCGCTGCTAGCTACCCGGAGGCCCTGATCGTGCGATGCAACGGTGTCTATTCTCTGCTGGCGTGCGCGACGCTGACCGGTGTCTTTGGCGCCAACGCCTGCTTGGCGGGCGGCGACGGGGTGATCGTCCAAGCCCTCGGCGACCGGCTGGTTATCGGCGCCGGCGACGACTCGCCCGGCGGGCAGCAGCTTGGCCAACGCGTGATCGGCGACGTGCTCCCCTCGATCGGGCTCGACGACAACCCCTCGTTCTTCTCGTTCTCGCCCGCGCCCGCCGGCTTTGAAACACTTCCGGCCACCGAGTTTGTCTCTTGGGACTTCTTGCCGATCACCATCGACGGCGTGACCTCGAACCTCTTCCACTGGGACGCGATCGGCGCGGTCGACTTCGCACCGGCGGGGGGAGAGTCGCTCTCGCTCTTTGACTTCACGCTTACGACTCTAGCTACCGTCGACGGCGCCGCGGCGGCGGCGCCGGGCGAGTTCCTCGGTGTGGTCAACCAGGTCGGCGAAGGGGACGCTGGATTCGGATTGCACGCCCACAACTTCTGGTCGCTCCAAGGCGAGGGGGGCGACCCGCAGGTCTTGGGCAGCGGCGCCGCGCCGACCCCC
Organism: Planctomycetota bacterium; assembly: GCA_039188275.1. GTDB lineage: Bacteria > Planctomycetota > Planctomycetia > Pirellulales > Lacipirellulaceae > JBCCQL01. Next base: position 7,218 of record JBCCZD010000100.1, on the reverse strand, counting down.
GGCATCTACCTGACCGCGATGCGTTTGCGCCTCGATGGATTCATCCCTAGCGCGCCGTTCTTCGTCGCCCTCGGGACGTCGGGCACGCCGGCCTCGGCGATCGACAACGCCGCGGTCCCGTGGGTCGAGCCGCGTGTCGACGACCTGATTTTGCAAGGCGACTACAACTTCGACGGCGAAGTCGACGCGGCCGACTACCAGCTCTGGCGGGCGCAGTTCGGCGAGACGGCGCCCCAACCGGTCGACATCGGCGAAGCGGACGGCAACCGAGACGGGCGGATCGACGCGGCCGACTACACCGTGTGGCGAGACAACTTGCCGACTGCCCCCGCGCCCGCCGAGGCGATCGCCGCCCCCGAGCCGGTTGGCGTTGCCGTCGCGCTCGCGGCGATAGGCATTCTCGCCCTCGGCCGGCGGACCGGGTGTCGCGGCGGCTGAGCCGCCCCGGCGGCCGCCTATCGCCGCCAGACGACGCGGGTCACCACCCGCGCGTCGCTGCCCGCGGCCGTCCGATTGTCAATCGCACCCCGCTCGCCTCTCCCAGGAGGCGGCCAAGAATCGTTTCAGATGGCCCAAAACGGAGGCACAAGATTGGCTGCTGAAGTTTGGTGATCCGCCGGGTAGAAATACGATTGGGCCGTGGCGACGTTCTGGCTAAGGGCGGCCGGCCGGTGGCGCAAGTCGTTTCGCCGCGTGGAGGCTCGGTCGCGGAGGGGGCGTTTCGGCGCTCGCGGAGCCAAAAAACGGCGGCCGGCTCGCGGGGACGGGCCGCCGGCAAAAATCTTTAGCCGCCGCGTGGTTTTGCCGCCGACTTCACGGCCGCCGCGGCGACGGCCCGATTCTCTTGGCGGACGAGCTGGCCGCACGCCGCCTCGATGTCGGCGCCCATCGAGTAGCGGAGCGTGGTCGGCAGCCGGGCGTGTTTCAGCACGCCGGCGAACGCCTCGCGGGTCGGCCGGTCGCTGCCGACCAGATGCGGCGTGTTAGGTACCCGGTTGTACGGGATCAGGTTCACGTGGGCGTCGATCGGCGCCCGCCCGCCCCCCGATGACCCGTCGCCGCGGAGCCAATCGATCAGTTCGGCCGCTTCGTCGAGCGAGTCGTTCACGCCGGCCAGCATCAGGTACTCGATCATCAGCTGCCGACGCTGGACGCGTTGCACCTCGACCAGCGTCTCGCGGAGCCGGTCGAGCGGGTACCGCTTCGCCAGCGGGATGATCCGCTCGCGGGTCGCCTGCCGGACGCTGTGCAGGCTGAGCGCGAGGTTGATCCCAGGGAAGGCCCGGGCCAGCGGCGCCATCGCGTCCGCGACGCCGACGGTGCTGACCAGGATACGGCTCGGCGGGTGGTGGAACAGGGTCGGGTCGGTCAGGGCGGCGATCGCTTCGTGCACCGCGGCCGCGTTGTGCAGTGGCTCGCCCATCCCCATGAAAACAAGGTTGCGTACCGACCGGCCTTCGGGCGCTAGTTGCTCGTTCGCCTGCACGACCTGGTCGAGCACCTCGGCGGCGGACAGGTTGTGCGCCATCCCCATCTTGCCGGTTGCGCAGAAGTCGCACGCCGCGGCGCAGCCGACCTGACTCGACACGCACAGCGCAACCCGGCCCGGCTGCCCTTGCTGCTTCTGGGCACGGAGCAGCACCGCCTCGATCAGCATGCCGGCGCGGGTGCGGAAGATGAGCTTCGAGGCGCCGTCGGCCCGCGAGTCGCACCGCTTGTGCAGCCGGAGCGGGTGGAAGTCGACCCGCTCGGCGAACGCCGACCTGACGCCGGCGGGCAAGGCGTCGAGCGCCGCCGCGGCGCCGCGGAAGTGCTTGAAGAAGGCGATCCGCATCCGCCGCAGCAGGCCGGGCTCGAACCGCAGCTCGCGGCGCAGCGCATTGATCGCGGCCGTGTCGTAGATCGAAGCGCTGGCGCCCATACTTGGGATAGCGCCCGGGCCTCGCGAGTCGGGGCGAACGGTCTCTTGGTTAGTCATGAGCACTCCTCCGCGTCGCCGGTGGGCGATATCGGAGTCTTGCCCGGAGCGCCGGCGACTTCCTGCACGTACCGCGGCACGAGGTACCCCGGCAGCCGCGACTGCAGCTCCGCGACAATCCGACGCCCGCGGTCGAGGGGGACTTCAAAGTGCGCGGCGCCGGCGACGCGGTCGAGCTGGTGCAGGTAGTACGGCGTGACCCGCAGCTCGGCAAGCCGCTCCGACAGGTCGGCCAGGGCGTCGGCCGAGTCGTTCGCGCCCCGCAGCAGCACGGCCTGGTTGAGCAGCACAACGCCGGCGGCCGACAGCTTGGCCACGGCGGCCGCGACCTCGGCGTCGAGTTCTTGCGCGTGGTTGGCGTGGAGGACAACAACCGGCGTCAATCGGCCCGCCGTGAGCCAGGCGATCAAGGCGTCGGTCACCCGCTCGGGGATAAGGATCGGCAAACGTGTGTGCAGCCGCAGCCGGCGGACGTGCGGGACCGCCGCGATAGACGTTGCAAGCTCGGCGAGGGTCTCGTCGACGAGCGTGAGCGGGTCGCCCCCGCTGAGGATGACCTCGCGGATCGACGGGTCGGCGGCGATCTGGTCGAGCGCACCACGCCACGCCGCCACGCCCTTGGGCGCCGATGCGTAAGGGAAGTGCCGGCGGAAGCAGTACCGGCAGTGCACGGCGCAGGCGCCGGTGGTCACCAGCAGCACGCGGCCGCGGTACTTGTGCAGCAGACCGGGCGAGAGCTCCGCCGCCGCGTCGCCCACCGGGTCCGCGACAAAGCCCGGCGTGGGGTCGAGCTCGGCCTCCAGCGGCATCACCTGCCGCAACAGCGGGTCGGCCGGGTCGCCCTTCCGCATCCGGGCGACGTACCCGCGCGGGGCGAGCAACGGGAACGCCTCGGCCGCCCGCGTAGCCCGCGTGGCCCACTCCGCCGGCAACTCGAGCAAGCGGCAGAGCTCGGCCGGGTCCCGCACCGCCGTGGCGAACGCCCGCTTCCAAGCGCTTGTTTCGGGGCGGACGGGTTCGGGGCGGACAGGCGGCGGCGGCGAGGCTAGAATTGGCGGCACTTTCGAGCAAACCCAGGGGCCGTAGACGCCCTCATTGAACAACGCAAACCAGACGAGAGCTAGGCGTGGGCGTACTCAACACCAGCGACTTCCGCAAAGGGATGAAGATCCAGATCGACGGCGTGCCGTACGCGTGCATCGAGATGAACTTCCGCAAGCCGGGCAAGGGGACCGCCCTGTACGAGTGCAAGCTGAAGAACCTCCTGCGGAACACGGTGGTCGACCGCACCTACCGCGCGGGGCAAACGCTCGAAGAGGCCGACATCATGGAGTTTACCGCCGAGTACCTGTACCGCAGCGGCGAGGACTTCGTGTTCATGAACAAGCAGGACTACGAGCAGTACGAGATGACCGCCGAGCAGGTGGGCGACGGCGCCCGCTTCCTCAAGGAGAACATGGACTGCCAGGTCATGACGTTCAATGACAACCCGATCACGATCGAGCTGCCCAAGCACGTGGTCCTGCAGGTCGAGTTCGCGGAGCCGGCGCCCAAGGGGAACACGGCGACCGGAGTCACCAAGCCCGTCAAGCTCGAAACGGGCGGCGAGATCCTCGCCCCCGCGTTCATCAACACGGGCGACTGGCTCCGCGTCGACACCCGCACCGGCGAGTACGTCGAGCGGACGAACGCCCCCGAGTGACGTCGCCGCCCCCAGCCCGGCCCGCCGGCTCCGACTAGCTGGCGTTGCCGCGTTTTGCTGCTTCTGCTACCAGTCGGCGCTCGGGTCCACCTACACCGGCGCCGTGAGGAGCGGAGCGATGCATTGGAAAGCGAAAGCGGTCCTTCGGAACGTGCTGGCGCGGCTGCCGCACACGCTCTCGCACGCGGCGTACTACCAGACGCAGCGCCGCTTTGGCGGGCTCCGGAGGGTCGACCCAAAGAGCCGGTTGCGGGCCGCGGCGGAGACCTGGCGGCGGCTGGCCAACGCGGGCGCCGACCCCGTCGGCAAGACGTTCTTCGAGATCGGCACCGGCCGCATGGTGACCGTCCCCCTCGCGTACTGGCTGATGGGCGCCGAGCGTACGGTAACCGTCGACCTCAACCGGTACCTCAAACCGGAGCTGGTCCGGGAGTCGCTCCAGCGGATCGCCCAAGAGCGGGACGCGGTCGAGACGATCTTCGGCGGCCTGGTCGACCCCGGCCGGCTCGACCGGGTCAGCGAGTTGGCGCCGGCGCCGGCGTTCGACTGCGAGGCGGTGCTGCGCGAGATCGGCGTCGAGTACCACGCCCCCGGCGACGCCGCGCGGACCGGCCTGCCCGACGCGTCGATCGACTTCCACACGTCGTTCACTGTCTTGGAGCACATCCCGCCCGCCGTCTTGGCGGCGATCTTCGCCGAGGCCACCCGGGTGCTCAAGCCCGGCGGGCTGTTGGTGCACGGCGTCGACTACAGCGACCACTTCTCGCACAGCGACCCCCGCATCACGGCGGTCAACTTCCTGCGGTACTCCGGCCGTGCCTGGGACCGCTGGTCGGGCAACCGGTACATGTACATGAACCGGCTCCGCCACGCCGACTACCTGCGGATCCTCCGCGGCGCCGGGCACGAACTGCTCGACCAGTCCGCGGTGACCGACCAACGGTCGCTGGCGCTGCTCGAATCGGGCGGGCTGCCTCTAAGCGAGCCTTTCCGCGGCCTGCCGGCCGAAGAGCTGGCGAAGACGTCCGGGTGGTTCGTGGCTACGCGGGCTACGCAGGCGCGGACCGCGGCGGCCTAGCCTCCGGCCCCCGCTGTCGCTTGCCGCGCGGTCGACCGCTGCGGCAATCACCCCCGCCAGGCCTTGGCGTCGTTGGTGGAGCCCCCGCGGTCGCGTTCTTGATCTCGCCGGTTATCCTGACTCCAATGCCGACGCGATGCGTAACATCGCGACGGGCGCCATCGCGACGGGCAATATCCGCGACGGGCAATATCCTGGCGCCGGCGGCGAATAGCCAAAGAATCCAACCCCAACCGGAGACGCAACCATGGCCCCTTGGCTTATCGCGCTGCTCGTCATCGCGGGAATCGGCGCCCTGCTCGTGATGTACGGCGTGGGCATCTACAACCAGCTGGTCCGGCTCAAGAACCGGTTCGAGAACGCGTTCAGCCAGATCGAGGTCCAGCTCCAGCGTCGGTACGACCTGATCCCGAACCTGGTCGAGACGGTCAAGGGCTACATGGCCCACGAGAAAGAGACCCTCGAAGCGGTCATCGCCGCGCGGAACCAGGCGGTCGGCGCCCTCAAGGCGGCTGCCGCCGCGCCGGGCGACCCCGCCGCGATGGCCGGGCTAGCGCAGGCGGAGCAAGGCGTAGGCGGCGTGCTGGGCAGGCTGTTCGCCGTCGCCGAGGCGTACCCTGACCTCAAGGCGAATCAGAACATGATGCAGCTGCAGGAGGAGATCACCTCGACCGAGAACAAGGTCGCCTTCTCCCGCCAGGCGTACAACGACTCGGTGACCGAGTACAACACCTACCGCCAGACATTTCCACCGATCTTCTTCGCCGGGATGTTCGGCCACGGCCAAAACGCCGAGCTGCTGGAGTTCGACAGCGCGGCGATCGCCGAGGCGCCGAAGGTCAGCTTCTGAGCGAGGGCGTGAGCGGCTAGGGTTCGGGGGTTGGGGGACGCGCGGAAGCGGCGGCCTTCCCTGGTGTTGAGTCTCCGACCCGGCAAACTCGCCGTTCGCCCCACGCTTCCCCTGGCCTATCCCCCTTGGCCCGTCATCGCTGGCCCCTCATCGCTGACCCCTCGCCCCTCCCCGCATGTCCACCGACTTCTTCGCAAGGCAAGCCAAGGCGCGGCGGAACACGACGCTGCTGGTCGTGCTGTTCGGCGCCGCCGTGATCGGCATCGTCGGGACCGTCTTCGGGCTCGTCTACTGGGCCTGCAGCGAGCTCCCGATCGCCCACCCGGCGACCTACAGCAGCCTTGATGGATTCGGGGCCCGCGAAGAGCAGTTCCCTTGGGAGATCCCGGTCTGCGCGGGCCTCGCATCGCTGGTGCTGATCGGCGGGGGCAGCTTGTTCAAGGTCTCGGCGCTGCGGGCGGGAGGCGGGACGAGCGTCGCCGAGACGCTCGGCGGCAAGCGGCTCTACCCCGACGCCGCGGGCGCCACGGAGCGGCGGGTGCTGAACGTCGTCGAAGAGATGGCGATCGCCTCGGGCACGCCCGTGCCGCCGGTCTACCTGATGGAGGAAGACGGCATCAACGCCTTCGCCGCCGGCTTCTCGCCGTCGGACGCGGTGATCGGCGTCACGCGCGGCTGCGCGGAGACCCTCTCCCGCGACGAGCTGCAGGGCGTCATCGCCCACGAGTTCAGCCACATCCTCAACGGCGACATGCGGATGAGCATCCGCCTGATCGGCATCCTGCACGGCATTCTGCTGCTGGGGCTGATCGGGCAGATGCTCTTCCGCGTGCTCTTCTACGCCGGCGCCGGGCGGAGCCGCAGCAGCAACTCGAAGAACGACTCCGGCGGCGCTATCCTGCTCGCCCTGCTGGCGATCTCCGTCGCGCTGATCGTCTTGGGGTCGATCGGCAGCCTGTTCGGCGGGCTGATCAAGGCGGCCGTATCGCGCCAACGCGAGTACCTGGCCGACGCGTCGGCCGTGCAGTTCACCCGCAACCCGGCCGGGATCTCGGGGGCCCTCAAGCGTATCGGCGGCGCGGTGTACGGCTCGAAGCTCAAGCACCCGCGGGCCGCCGAGGCGAGCCACATGTACTTCGCCCAGGGCGTTTGGGAGGGCTTTACCTCGCTCATGGCGACGCACCCGCCGCTGCCCAAGCGGATCCGGGCGATCGAACCGAACTGGGACGGCGCCTGGCCCGAGGCCGCCGCCGCGGTCGGTGGCGGGGCCGCCGCCGGAGCGAGCGGATTCGCCGCGGCGCCGGCCGCCGGCAACCCGTTCCGCCAGCCGTCGCTCACCCCGGCGACGGTCCCGCCGTTGCCGCAAGCGGTGCCGCTGGCGGTGGTCGACCACGCCGTCGATCAAGTGGGCGACCCGACCGAGGAGCACCGCGAGTACGCCCGCGGGCTGATCGCCTCGATTGACCCGCGCGTCGTCGCCTCGGTCCGCGAGCCGTACGGCGCCCGGGCGGTGATCTACGCCCTGCTGCTCGACCGCGACGCCCCAGATTCGACAACATTACACCGCTGACGACCCAAGAGCTGTCGGCATCTTTAGTATGCAATTTCAT
>JBCCZD010000099.1:0-13250 GCA_039188275.1 Planctomycetota bacterium | reverse complement strand
TGCATCGACATCGACGAGAAGAAGATCGAAGGCCTCAAGAACGGGGTCATCCCGATCTACGAGCCCGGCCTGAAGGAGCTTGTCCTCCGCAACTTCGAAGCGGGCCGGCTGCACTTCACGACCGACACGCCCGAAGGCGTCAAGCCGGCAGAGATGGTCTACCTGGCGGTCGGCACCCCACAGGGCGACGACGGCGCGGCGGACCTGTCGGCGATGTGGGCCGTCACGAAGGCGATCGCCCCGCACCTGCGCGAAGACGCGATCGTCGTCACCAAGAGCACCGTGCCGGTGGGCACCAACGCCAAGATCTTCAGCATCCTCAAGGAGATCACCGGGCGTGACTGCGACGTCGCGAGCAACCCGGAGTTCTTGAAGGAGGGGGCCGCGATCGACGACTTCATGAAGCCCGACCGCGTCGTGGTGGGCGTCCGCCGATCGGAGGTCTCCGACAAGCTAGAGCAGCTCTACTCCCCGTTCCTGCGGACCGAGAAGCCGTTCCTGTCGATGTCTCCCGAGAGCGCGGAGATGACCAAGTACGTCGCCAACGCGCTCTTGGCCACGAAGATCAGCTTTATCAACGAGATGGCCAACCTCTGCGAGAAGATGGGCGGCGACATCAACGACGTCCGCCGCGGCATCGGCCACGACAGCCGCATCGGCTTCGCGTTCCTCTTCCCGGGCGTCGGCTACGGGGGGAGTTGCTTCCCGAAGGACGTCCGCGCGCTGACCGCGATGACCGAGGACAAGGGGAACATCCCCGAGATGCTCAAGGCGGTCGACAGCGTCAACGAGCGGCAGAAGACCGTCTTGTTCGACAAGGTGAAGTCGCACTACGGCGACCTGGCGGGCAAGCGGATCGCGCTGTGGGGGCTCGCCTTTAAGCCCGAGACCGACGACGTCCGCGAGGCCCCGGCGCTGGTGCTCATCAAGCAGCTCCAAGAGGCCGGCGCCACGGTCCTGACCCACGACCCCGAGGCGATGGAGAACGTCGCCGCGGAGACCGAGGGCGTCGAGTTCTGCAAACACCCGTTCAACGCAATCGAGGGCGCCCACGGCCTCTGCATCTGCACCGACTGGAAGGCCTATCACCAGCCGGACTTCGCCGAGATGTACCAGCTGATGAAGGACCCGGTCGTCTTCGACGGCCGCAACCTGTACGACCCCGTCCGCATGGCCCGCCGCGGCTACTGCTACCACAGCATCGGCCGGCCGATGGTCGACGGCCGCAACGGCAACGGCTAGGCGGGTGTTGATTATCCATGCGATAGGTCACAAACCCTCGCCTTCAGGCGAAGCCGTTAGGTTGTTCAACTTGTTAGCGATCCGCTCCCTCGGGCATCACCAACAAAGACGGACCGTGTCGTCTCCTTCTCCACGAGTCGTCGGTCGCCGGCCATCGGTCGGCAGCCATCGGTCGCCGGCCGGGGGTAAGCAACCGACGGCTGGCTCCGACGAAGAGGACACTCGCCGGGACGGCTGCAAGCGATTGAACAAAAACCCTTGTGCGTGAAGGACTGCAGTCCGGAGCCCACGAAACGCTCGAAACCTGCGGCTTCCAGCCGGTGGCAACTTCAGTGATCAGCGGCCCGCTCCGCCGCCACGAAGGGGGCGTCAGAACGTCGGCTCTTGGCCGGCGTTTTGACGTCGGCTTCGCGGCTCGCCCCGGCGCCGATTGGTTTGGCCGGCCTGCCGAACAACGCTTTTCTCCGGAATCGGCTAAACCGCCGGGGCCCGCGCGGCACTAACCCTGCGGAACCGAGTAAAGCACCCCCAAGCGCCGCCCACGTGCCGGACCCGAAGACCGACGACGCGTCGCTGGACGGCCTCGCGGCAGCGGCCCGCCGAGGCGACCGCCAGGCGCTTGCCGGTTTGCTCCGCGGGCTGCAAGACACGCTCTGGCGCGTCTGCGTCAGCCAGTTGGGCGACCTCGAACAAGCGGAGGAGGCCGTTCAGGAGACGGCGTCTCGGCTCGTTTCGGCGGTCGGCGCGTTCGCGGGGCGGAGCACGGCAAGGACCTGGGCGATCGGCTTCGCGCTGAACGTCTGCCGCGAGCGGCGCCGCCGGCGCCGGTTCGCGGACGACTCGGCGCTCGTTGATCACCCGGACGACCGGCCGGCGCCCGACCAGCACGCGGCGGCCGTGGAGCAAGCCGACGCCCTCCGCCGAGCGATCAGCGACCTACCGGAACGCCAGCGAGAAGCGATCACCCTGCGCTACCTCGAACAGATGACCGTCCGCCAGACCGCCGAAGCGATGGCTTGTGCCGAGGGCACCGTCAAGGCGGCCATCTGGCAGGCAATCCGCCGGCTGCGGCAAGCGTTGCCCCATCAACCCGTGGAAACACAAGCGAACCACCCGTGAGCGAACTCAAACGACAGCTCGAAGCCCTTCGGCGAGAACACACGGGGCGCCGCTACCCGGGCGACCTGGCCTCGGTGCTCGCGCCCGAGCCGCAGCCGGCGAGGCCTGCCGCTCGCGTTGCGTTGGCCGTGGCGTCGGCGTTGACAGTTGCGGCAAGTCTGTTGCTCGCCGTCTGGTGGGGCAGCGGAACGGGCCGCGTCGATGAGCCAAGCGCCTTGGCCAATGCCGAGACCGGTGAAGAGGCTGGCGGGGCGGCAGACGCAACGGTCGGCGAGCCGGCAGGGGGGCAGCCGTCACAAGCCGCCTCAGTCGCCGTTGATTCGGGCGACGCTACGAACGCCGGAGCAAGTCCCGCCGGCGACAGCGCCGGTTCGCGCCGACGGATCGCAAACGCCTCGCGCCGGCAGGCGGAGGACGGGATTGTGGGGTGGCCGCGTCAGCTTCCCGTGCGCTACCGCCCCGCCACGCCGATCCGCCAATCGCCCGTCCGTGGTTCGACGGCCTCCCGCGTCGAGCCCTGGCTCTGGCCGCGCTCGGCAGCGGGCACGCGCTCGCCCGCGTCGGCAGTGCTGGCGTCTCCTAAGCCGTCCGCCTCACCGGCGGCCGCTCAATTGGCGACCGGCCAACCCACGCCGCAACCAGTCGCAGCGGCGGCGCCGCCGGCCCTGGCGTCGGCCGCCGCCAAGCGGCGGCCCCCGGCGGCCTTCCACCCCCGGCTCAAGCGTCTGGCGACCAGCCTTTCGCTCTCCAAGATCGCGACGCGATCGGAGAGCCCCTTCCGCTCCTAGAAACTTCCCTGTTGAAAGGATGAACAAGCATGGTGCGTAGACTTCAACCCGTGTTGGCGATCATCGGCCTGGTGGCGATCGTCGCCTGGCTAGCTTCCATCGTGCCCGGCTCGGCTCGGGTCGTCACCGCGGGGCCGTCGCTCGCCGCCACGCCGCTCGGCGCGGACTACGTGGCGATGGCCGCCGCCGACCGCGAAGCCGACTCCGACGGCCGGTTCGAAGAGGAGTCGTTCGTCCGCGGATTTGATGATGAGGACGAGGACGAAGAAGGTGAGGGTGAAGACTGGGATGAAGAAGACGAAGAAGAGTGGGACGAAGACGAGGACGAAGAGCGTGGCGACTACGAAGAACGAGACGAGGACGGAGAAGAGTGGGAAGAGCACGAAGAGCACCTCGAGCGCGAGATGATGTACCTCGAGCTCAAGCGGGCCGAGCTGCAGGCGTTCTTCGGCGAGATGGAGCTTGTCCAGCAGGTCAAAGCGGTTGCCGCGGACGCGGACAGCGCGGCGATCCTGGCGATTGTCAGTACAACGGAGGAACTCGAGGAAGAGGAGCAATTGGCGTTCCTCCGGCAGATGATGAGCGTCTCGAAGAGCGACACCGTGAAGCGGCTGATCCAGCTCAAGCTAGCGGAGGTCTATGGCCATATGGATCGTGGTGACGAGGCGCTGGACATGATCCGCTCGGTGGTGGCCGGCGAGTAGCGGCTCGCCGCTGCCGCGAAGGCGAATCGGCCCGGGCTCAGCCCCGCCGGCGGATGGCCGCCGGCGGGGCCGTTTGTAGCGGCTGATCGGTTCGGTAGCGACCGGCCGCCGCCGCCGGCCCTTGCGATTGCCCGCCGCCGCTCGCCGGTGTTGGGGGCCGGGGTTACGATGAAGGGGCGCGGCGGCCCGTGGTGTTTCTCACCCCGCCCGGCGTGTGGCGTTGCTCTTCTGGGGGCAGCGCCACTCGGCGGGCGTTCTCATGCGGCCGCCACGCTGTGCCTCGTTGCTAGCCAAACGCATGGCGAAGCCGTCCGCAACCGGTTCTCCTCCGCCAATCGGCGCCGCCCGGCGCCGGGGCGCCATGGCGTTGTGGGCGGTGTTGTCGCTGCTGGCGATTGCGCTCGCCGGCGCCGGCATCGACTGGTACCGCGCCGCGCCGCCCGAGGCGCTCACGCGGGCCACTTACGTCGGCCGTCAGTCGTGCGTCGCCTGCCACCAGCAAGAGCACGCCGATTGGACCGGGTCGCACCACGACCTGGCGATGGACCTGGCGACCGACGAATCGGTGCTCGCCGACTTCAACAACGTCACCTTCGAGCACCAGGGCGTCACGACGCGGCTCTTCCGCGACGGCGGCCGGTTTATGGTCAACACCGAGGGCCCCGACGGCGCCTACGCCGACTTCGAGGTGAAGTACACCTTCGGCGTCGACCCGCTGCAGCAGTACATGGTCGAACTCCCGGCGTCGGGCAACCGGGGCGCCGGCCGCGTGCAGGTGCTCCGCGTCTCGTGGGACACGCACCGCCGCGAGTGGTTCTACCTGGAGCCGCCCGACGTCGCCGACGAGCGCATCCTGCCGGGCGACCCGCTGCACTGGACCGGGATCACCCAGAACTGGAACACGACCTGCGCCATCTGCCACTCCACCAACTTGCAGAAGAACTACGACCTGGCGACCGACTCGTACCACACCACGTTCTCCGAGATCGACGTCAGCTGCGAGGAGTGCCACGGCCCGGCGAGCCTGCACGTCGAGCTGGCAAGCGCCCGCTCGCTGTTCTGGGACCGCCGGCACGGGTACGGGCTCGCCAAGCTGAAGAGCCCCGACCCGACCGCCCAGATCGAGGCGTGCGCGAAATGCCACGCGCGGCGGAACGTCGTTCACGACCACTTCCGCCCCGGCACGCCGCTGCTCGACTCGTACGAGCCGGCCCTGCTCGACGAGGGGCTCTACCACGCGGACGGGCAGATCCTGGACGAAGTGTACGTTTACGGCTCGTTCGTCCAGAGCAAGATGCACGCCAAGGGGGTCCGCTGCACCGATTGCCACAACCCGCACTCACTCGCGCTCGAGCGGCCGGGCAACCAGATGTGCGCCAAGTGCCACGAGCCGGCGAAGTACGACGTCGTGGCGCACCACCACCACCAGCCCGGCACGGCGGGCGCCCAGTGCGTCGAGTGCCACATGCCGGCGACGACGTACATGGCGGTCGACCCGCGCCGCGACCACAGCTTCCGCGTGCCCAGGCCCGACCTAACGGTGAGCGCCGGCACGCCCAACGCCTGCGGCCGCTGCCACACCAAACCCGAAGAATCCGCGGCGTGGGCGGCGGCGAAGGTGGTCGAATGGTACGGCCCCGAGCGGAAGGACGGCATCGGCGGCGACGGCTATCACTGGGCGCCCGCCCTCGCGGCGGGCCGCGCCACCAAGCCCGAGGGCGAGCAGCTGCTGATCAAGCTCGCCGGCCGCGAGACCGCGCCCGCCATCGCTCGCGCCACCGCCCTGAGCCTGCTGGGCCGCTACGACAGCGACGACGCCCGCCGCGCGATCAACGAAGCGATCGACTCGCGGGAGCCGATGCTTCGTCTGGCGGCGCTGCGGTCGACGCCGCCCCGCCCCGCGTCGCTCGACGACCTCGCCGCGCGGCTGTTCGACCCGACGCTCGCCGTGCGGATGGAGGCCTCACGCCGGCTCGTGGGCGTGCCGGCCGAGGAGCTGTCCGCCGAGCAGCGCGACGCGCAGGCCGAGGGCCTCCGCGCGTTCCGGCGTCGGCAAGGCTACAACGCCGACCACGCCGGGTCGCACATGAACCTGTCGAACCTCGCGGCGGAGCTGCGTGACCCGGAGGGCGCGATCGAGGCGCTCCGCACCGCCATCCGCGTCGAGCCCTACTTGAGCGGCCCCCGTGGCAGGCTGGCGTCGCTGCTGGAAACGCACGACGCGTCCGCTTCGGCGAGCGAGGTCGAGAGGCTGCGCCGGGAAGAGATCGCCCTGCTCACCCGCGACGCCGGCTACGTGCCGGAGAACGCAAACATCCGCTACCGCCTCGGCCTGCTCGCGTTCACCGTCGGCGACCTGGCGGCGTCCGAGGCGGCGTTGGCCGAGGCGTGCGGCTTGGCGCCGGGCTCCTACGACTACCGCCTGGCGCTCGCCCTGCTCCAGGAACGCCGCTTCAACGAGACCGGCGACGACGAACACTTCCGCAGCGCCGTGGCGTCGCTCAATCGGCTCAACGCGATCCGCCCCAAAGACCCCGGCGTGATCGGCGTCATGCGGCGGCTAATCGCCACGAAGAAAGCCGCCGAACGCTAGCCAAGCATCGCCGCCCCGCTGCTAGCACGCCGCGTTATCGTTAAAGGCGGCGCAGCTTACCAGCCGATCCCGAGTGAGGAGCGCGTGCAACGGGTACGTGCGTCGTTTCTGCCGTGAACGGAAGCCGCCGCAGACAGCGGCTGCCAGGCGCGGCGACGGAAGGACCCGCGGGAAGGCCGGTCGATGCTGTCACTCCTCCTCAGGCCGCTCCGCAACGCGGCGCTGGTCCTCTTGGCGAACGACTCGTCGCGGCAGATCGCCGCCGGCGTGGCGATCGGCATGGTGTTGGGGCTCGTGCCCAAGGGGAACCTAATCGCCGTGGCGCTCGGCGTCGCGCTGTTTGGGCTCAAGGTCAACCGCTCGGCGGGGCTGCTGTCGGCCGCCGCGTTCTCGTGGATGGGCGCCGCAACGGACGGGTTCACCCACAACCTGGGCGCCAAGGCCCTCGCCGTTGACGGCATGCAATCAACGTACGCCTGGCTCTACGAGCTGCCGCTCGGCCCGTGGATCGGATTCAACAACACGGTCGTACTCGGTTCGCTGCTGCTGGGGCTCTACGCGTCCTACCCGTGCTACCTAGCGGCGAAGCTGTTGCTGGATCGCTTCCAAACACCGATCGCCGCGTGGCTGAAACGCCGGCGCGTGACGCGCTGGCTGCTGGGCGCCGACCTGACGACCCGGTTCGGCACGCCGCTGGGCATAGGGGTGGGATCATGAAACGCCTGTTCGGTTTGGCCGGCGTCTTCCGCTGGGGCTACCTGGCGCCACGCCTGGGCGTGGTGCTCGCCGGCCTCTGCGTGATCGAACTCGGCGCCGGCTGGGTCGTCAAGCAGGCGATCCGCGCCGCGGGCGAGCCGGCGGTCGGCGCGCGGATCAACCTCGCCAAGTCGCGGGCGACAGTCCTCGGCTCGCGCATCGAACTGGCCGGGTTGCAGGTCGCCAACCCCGACGCCCCCATGACGAACCTGGTCGAGGCGGACGCGATCGACCTCGACCTCGACGGCGCCCTGCTCCTCCGCAAACGGGCGGTCATTAAGCGGGGCAGCGTCCGCGGGCTGCGGTTCGGCACGGCACGCGTCGCGTCGGGCGAGTTGCCCGATCTCTGCACGAGTGACGACACGTTGGGCGCCACCGCGCCCGGCGCCCGCTGGGCCGCCGACGCCGCGGGAGACAAGGCCAAGGCGTGGCTCGAAAACCTGGGGCAACGCTTCACCGCTGACCCGCAGGAGCAGTTCCAGGCGCCGCAAGTCGCCCGCGACCTGCGAGACAAGTGGCTCGGCGAATACGACCAACTCGAGGCCCTCGCCGACCAGATCAAGGCCGACTCCAAACGCCTGACCGACCAAGTCGCCGAGGCGAAGAAGAACCCGCTCCGCAACGCCGAGTTTCTGCGCGGCGTCCCGTCGGAGATCACCGCGCTGCGGGAAAAGTTCCGCGAACTCTACGCCCGGGCCGACGCCTTGCCCGGCCTGATCGAAGCGGACCGCGAGCGCGTCGCCGCCGCCCGCCGGCACGACGAGCAGCTCCTCCGCGAGTCGCTCGCCGTCTCGGAGATCGACACGGCGTCCCTCACCGCCTACCTGATCGGTGAAGAGGTTGCGGGGCCGATGAATCAGCTCGTCGGTTGGCTCCGCTGGGCTCGCCGGATGGCGCCCGCGAAGATCGACGCCGGCCAAGCGACGCGCAGCCGGGGCGTTGACGTCCTGTTCGGCGACGCCAAGCCGCCGCCCAACCTGCTGGTGAAGACGCTCGACCTGAGCGGCACGGCCCGCCTCGCCGGCCGGCCTGTCGAGCTCTCGGGCGTACTGACCGACTTCACGCCGCAGCCCACGCGGCACGACCAGCCGCTGCGGCTCGCGCTCAACGCGACCGGGGCGCTGCCGCTGCGTGTGCGGGCGACGATCGACCGCACCGGCGCGACGCCCCGCGACGAACTCCTCGCCGACTGCCAAGGGATCGCCCTGCCCGAGATGAAGCTGGGCGGCGGCCGCTGGCTCGGATTGACCGTCGGCGCCGGCCCCGCGACGCTCAACGTCAGCCTGCTGCTGGAGGGGGATACCCTCTCGGGCGACGTTCAGCTCGTCCAGCAGCAGGTCCGCGTCCAGCCCACCAGGCCCGCCAACCCGAGCTCGCGTGCGGCGCCGCTCCGCGAAGCGCTCGCCGGCAGCCTCCGCCGGCTGCCGACCATCGCCACCCGTGTCGACCTGGGCGGCACGCTCGACAACCCGGACTTCAAGCTCTGGTCGAACCTCGGCCCGGCGGTCGCGCAGGCGATGGAATCGGCGGTCCGGGACGCCGTCAACCAGCAGAGCGAGCGGCTGCTTGCGGCCTCGCAGCAGGAAGTCGATAAGCAGCTCGCTGGGCTCACGGCGGAGGTCACCGCAGCAAGGTCCAAACTCCAGCCGCTGCTCGGCGGCCTGGACGAGTCGATCGAGCAGGTCGCCACGCAGCTGACCGGCGGCAACCCCTTCAGCAAACTGGGCCGCATGCCAGCCGGGCTGTTGAAGTAACACCGGCGGTCGTTTGGGGCACGCTCGGCGCCCGAGCGCCAATCCGCCAAGCGCTCAAGAATCCTCTGCGTGGCCCACTTCTGGCGCGCTCAAGACGCCTGCTGGAATTTGCCAAGCAGCGTGTTAGCTTGACAATCCGGCACGTATGCCCGTGGCGCGGACCTCCGCGAACGTCGCCGTAAGTCGTTGTCCGCCGCGCCAGCGGGGGCCCGTAGCGGCTGCCGGGGGTCGGAAAAATTTGGTCGGCGGCCGTCCCGGGAGTCGTGACCAAATTTCTTCAGCCGGCCAACGTTTTTCTTGATCGGCTCCTGACCAGCCGACCGCTTCCCCGGGCCGCGTGACGGTCCGGCCGGGCAAGGGCTGTTACTAATCTGCCCGCTGCAAACGAACCCAGGGCGAGAAACGAGAGCCCGGACGACGTAGAAGAAAGCCCGATCTCCGCGGTTGATCAACCGCGCAATCATCAACAGCAGTCGGGATCGCGTTTCAGCGGACGTAGCTTCCAACGGTCGCGACCCGCTTGAGGCTTGGCGCCGGCCCGGCCGAATCGGGGCCGATCGCCAGGCCGAGCCAGCCGTCGTCGATCACCAGCTGGGTGACCATCAGTCCGTCGAGCCGCGGCTCGCCCTCGGGCGGGAGCCGCAAGAGCGGCAGCGGGCGGTCTGCCGAGAGCACCTGGCTGAAGATGCCGTGCAGGCGGATCCGCTTGGCGGTCCGCATGCGCCCCTCGATCTGCAGGCCGCCTACCCGGGCGAGCCGTGCCTGGATGCCGTCCGCCTCGGGGGCGAAGAAGGCGTGGACCTTGAACGCCCGGAACCGTGTCCGCTCGAACGCCATCTCGCGGACCGCCAGGATCAGCTCCGCCCGGCCGTCGCCCAGCAGCACGCGGATCGGCTCGGCCTCTTCAAAGACAAGTTCGGCCGACTCGCGTGGCGCTTCAACCGATTCCCCGGCCGCCGCCGGGGCAGGCAGCCGCAGCCGCTGGCGGACGTACGCCTGGAGGCCGTCGGCCGAGAACCGCCGGCCGCCGAGCGCGAGGCCATCGACCAGGTTGTTCAGCAGCGACTCGTGGAGCTGCAGGCTCGCCACGCTGTCGCTCGGCGCCCGGTTGCGGGGCGTGTGCGCGGCGAGCTGCCGATCGCTGGCGACCCGCAGGCGGGCGATCAGCCGGCTGTCGGTGGTGCGGAGTTCCATCGGCTCGACCTTCAGCCCCAGCGCTGCCGCGCGGCCAACGACGCTCTCCGCGTAGCGGTCCTCGAGCCGCTGGAGCTGAGGGGGCACGCCGTCGTCGAGGGCCTGCCGGACCCGCCGGTTGACCTGTTGCTCCGCCTGCCGGCGGGCCAACCCGCGACGCGACGCGACCTGATCGTTCGCCCGCGAGCGGACCACGGCGCCGAGCAGCGGGACGTTGTCGTAGTAGCTCGACAGGCCCGTTAGCCGGGTGCTGCTGCGAGAGTCGCACACGGCCGGCGCGGCGTGGATGCCATCGCGGTCGATCGTGATCAGCTTGCGCCCGTGGAAAGTGGTGGTCGTGCGGTTCTGGATGACCACCGGTCCGGGGTTGGCGTAGGTTGCGGAGCGGACATCGCCGCGCGCTTCGAGGCCGACCCGCCACTGGAACGGGTCGGGCAGCATCCGCAGCGAGAGTTGGGACCGGGTCGTCGCCCGGCCGCGGACAAACGCTCCGGCGATGGTCTGCCGGACCGGGTCGGTCTGCGTCGGCGCGGCGGGCAGGAAGCGCTCGAGTAGCGCGTCGGCCACGGCCACGCGGAGGTTGGCGTTGCGGTACTTCTGCTCGATCTCGTCGGCCAGGCGGCGGTGCAGGTCGGTCGACGAGTCGCCGAGCCGCCGCGCGTCCTGCGCGATCAGCTGGGCGAGCCGTGGACTGCGGGTCTGCTCGTACGCCTCGATGCCCGAGAGCAAGCCGGCTGGCCCGCCCGGCGGTGGGAGGGATTGCCCGCGGCCGCCGGTATTCAGGTAGTGCCGCCAAGCCGGTGCGCCGGCGGTGGGCTTCATCGCCAGGCGCACGGGCGCCGGGACCCCGGGGCGGGAGTCCCAGGCCCGCATCGCCGCGGCGATCCGCCAAGCTTCGGCCCTGCGGTCGATGGCGTAGCAGGCCCGCCGGACGCGGGTCGCAAGCCCCGCTTCGCCCAGCTGATCCGCGAGCCGCATGCCGGCCCGCGAGACCTCGTCCATCAGGGCGGTAGGATCGCCCGGGCGAGCGCTCGCAGCCTCGTTTTCCTCTTGGACGGCCTCCTGCCCACCGGCGGCGCTCTTCGCCGCGGCGTCACGGACCGCCTTCTCGGCCCGCAACGCCCACGCGGCCACCTCTTCCTCATCGAGCAGCGTGTGCAGCACGTCGAGCAGCACGGCGGGGAACGGCCCGTTCGATCCTGGGTTCGGCGTCACCAGCGGTTCGGGCGCCGGCGGAGCGGGCGCAGAGAGTACCACCCGTCGATTGCGAACGGGCGCCATGGCCAACCGGTCGCCGGGGCTGAACAGCAAGGGGCCGGCGAGCGTAGGCGGCGAGTGGAGGAGCCGCGGAGCGGGGGCGATCGCCTCGGCGACGACCGACCAGCCTGGCGCCCGCGAAGCCCGCAGATTCACGCCGCTCAGCCAGCGGCCGGCGCCCCGCGGCCAGCGACGCGGGTCGAGGTCTCGCGCGACCGCGGCGGCCTTGTTAGCGCCCGCCGACAGTTCGGAAGCCAGCTTGCGGTAGCCGTCGACCCGGCGGGCGGCGGTCGCGTCCCACAAGGGGGCGGCAGGCGTCAGCACGACGATCGGCGCCGAGCGGTCGGCTTCCGCCCGCGCAACCCACGCCGGCAGGCGTTGAGCGACTGGCTGCTCGACCGTCGAAGGCGCCCGCAGGGGCGCCGGCGCCGCCGCGAGCGGCGTTGGCCGCGTGGGCAGGGTCTTGGCCAGCAACGCTTCGAAGTCGGCCGCCGCGTCGGCGAGCGCTACTCCCCGCATCTCGACCAGCGAAGGCGGCTCGATCCGTGGTGAGGAGACCGCCGCGACGCCGCTCCGCCGAGCGGGGCGCCGCAGCGGCCACGGTTCGGGGCTCGTGGCTGTCTGGGCCGCGACGCGGCGTGGCCGCTCCACGGCGCGCCAGGTCGTGGAGAGCAGACTGAGCGTCAACGCCGCCGCCGCCAAACCCCAAAGCCCGACCGCCGCGTACGGGCGTGGCTCTTCCTTCGGGTCGTCCATGGTTCTGCGTCGCTCCATCGATCGCCGCGTGTGTCGGGAGACGGCCTCCGGGCTTCCAGGCCCCGTGCCGTCGAGTGCTATCAGTGGTAAGGATCGGTAATCTGGCGGCTGTGGTTAAGCAATCACGGAAAACACGCTAGCGAAAAATAATCGGGCTGTGGATAGTGCAGCCTTTGGGCGTTGCTTGCCGATGGCAGGGGGGACGTGAGGGGATTTCCCGCAACAAAACGCCGACGAGCAAGCGCTATGAAGACCGTACTGGCCGTGGCGATCGGGGGAGCGACCGGCGCCGTGGCCCGCTACCTGATTGGCCAGGCGTGCCTGAAGTTGCTAGGCGACCGCTTCGGCTACGGCGTCCTGGCCGTTAACGTTGTGGGCTGCTTCCTGTTGGGGCTCCTGGCGCACGGCGGCTTCGCCGCCGCTCTGCGGGGCGCCGTGGCTCTGCCACCCGGGCCTAACGGCCGGCCTGCTCGGCGGGCTGACAACGTTCTCAACCTTCGGCTACCAAACCGTGGGGCACCTAGAGCGGGGCGAGGTCCGCCTCGCCGCCGCCAATGTCGCGGCGAATGTCTTACTCGGTTGCGCGGCCGCCGCGGCCGGGCTCGCGGCGTCGAAGTCTCTCGGCGGCGCTTAGAAAAGGCGGGGGCCAGCGGGCCCCCGCCTCGCCTTAAGCAGCGGTTGCCGGTCGGGCTTACTCGAGCTCGATCTTCTTTGGCTGCGCCTCGGGACGCTTCGCGATCGCGACGTGCAGCACGCCGTCGACCTGACGATAGATCGAGCGGGCGGCGATATGCGGATGGGCGGCGGCCTCGCTCGGCGCTAGAACCGGCCCGACGCAGGCGTCGGAATTGGTGAACACACCTTCCCAATGGGCCCGCGGTTCGCGCGCGAAAATTCGCTTCAGCCGCGCCCGGCAGGCCGGCCACGCGCTCTGATCATATTGCTCCTTAAACTCAGGATCATCGGCGAGATCGAGCTTCTGCAGCAGTTCGGCGTAGAATTTAGGCTCCAGCGCGCCGACGCTCATATACCCGCCATCAGCACACTGATAGACGTCGTAGAACGGCGCGCCGTCGAGCATCGATCC
>JBCCZD010000098.1:0-13484 GCA_039188275.1 Planctomycetota bacterium | reverse complement strand
CTCTTGGTGTTTACGTCCGGCATTTTCATCAACATCCGGGAACGGCGTTTGGCCGATGCCGCCGGCGACCATAATCAGGTGGTCGGTGGGACGCGGCTCAAAACCGTTGCCTAGCGGCCCCCAGACTTCGATCTGGCGCCCCGGTTCGCAAGCCGAGAGCGGCGTCGTGAGGTTGCCCTTCTTTACGTAGACGAAGTCGAGCGCCTCCGCTGCGCCGTCGGCGCCGCGGACGACGTCGTACACGGCGAACGCCCTGCCCAGCATCGGTTCGGTTTGCCCGGCCAGGCGGACCATCAAGAACTGGCCGGGCAAGATCCGCCGGGCGATACCCGCCGCGTCGACCCGCATGCGGAAGGTGTCGCGGGCGGTCTCGGTGTTCTCAAGGACCGTCGTCTGGGCAAAGCGCGCACGGTCGGCGTAATGCTCGGCGTGCAGCGGCGAGGCGTCGCTCACTCCAGCACCCTCCGACCCGGCCTCTTCTTCTTGGTCGCCGCCCGGCCGGACCCCTTTGCTGCTCTCCGTGCCGGCTTCTTGGTCCCCTTCCTCCGAGCAACGCTTCTTCCGTCAGCGGCTTGCTCGGCGGGCGACCGCGGCGGGCGGTCGACCGCGCTGCGGAGCCCTTTGATTTCTTTCACCGTCAGCGGCCGGTAGGCGCCGGGCGGCATCTCGCCCAGCTTGACCGGGCCAACGGCCACCCGTGTCAGCTTCTGCACCTTGTGATCAACGCGGGCCAGCACCCGGCGGACCTCGCGGTTGCGGCCCTCGTCGAGTACGACCTCCAGGATCGTCGACTTCTTCCGCCGCGACTTGATCCGGGCGTCAACGAAGTGGGCCTGGCCCTCCGCGAGCCGAACGCCCTTGCGAAGCGTCGAGAGCGTCTCAACCGTAGGGTGACCGGCGACCTGGACGTGGTAGAGCTTCTGAACGCCATGCCGCGGGTGGGTGAGCTGGTTGGCGAGCTCGCCGTCGTTGGTGACGAGGATCAACCCTTCGCTCGCGAGGTCGAGGCGCCCCACGTTGAACACCCGGCCGACGTCCGGCGGCAGCAGATCGATTACCCGAGGCCTCCCCGACGGGTCCCGCGCCGTGCACACCACGCCCTCCGGCTTGTTGACCGCGAAGTAGACCCGCTTCGCCTTGGCGAGGGCTTCGCCGTCGAGGCGGATCGTCTGCTTGAACGGGTCGACCCGCACGCCGAGTTCGGTGATTACCTCGTTGTCGACCTCGACACGGCCCTCCTGGATCAGCAGTTCGCAGTCGCGTCGGCTCGCGACGCCCGCCGCGGCGAGGACCTTCTGCAAACGCTCGCGGCCATCGCCCTCGCGGGCGTTGACCGCGCTGGCGGCCGCGGCGGAGGCGGGGCGGCGTCGCTTCTTGCCTGGCTTGGCGCCGGGGCGGCCGCCGTTCGTCGCCCGCTTCTTCTTTCCGTTCACGCCCTTGGCGGGGCGACCGGCCACGCCCGGCGTCGCCTTCTTCGCCGGATTCTTCTTGGCGGTCTTCTTCCGCACCACCTTCTTCGCCGCCGGCTTCTTCGAGGCGTTCTTCTTTGGTTTGGCGGAGCGTGGCGGCACGACGAGCGTCTCGGGGGCGGGGAGTCACGCGATTCTAGACGCGATCCCCCCGCACTCCCAGTGGCTCAAACCCAGTGGCTCAAACCCAGTCGCTCAAACCCAGCAGCGGGCAGCAACTGGCGGAAAGCACTGGCGAAGCAGCCCGCAGGCCGCGATCACAAAATCGCCGCGGCGGTCAGTACGGCGGCACGACCGTCGTCGGCGCCGGGGTGATCGTGGTCGCGTTGCCGCGGAGCAGCTTCCCGCGGAGCGTCTCTGGCACGGGCCTCTGATAGTTGCGGGGGCGGCCGCCGACGACCTCGGGGCCCACGTCGTCCAGCGGGTAAGGGTCGTGGTAGATGGCGTCGACCTGCTGCGGCCCGGCGGGCCCGGGGCTCAGGAGGTTGGGCGTCCGGAAGTAGAGCGGGTTGCATCCGCCGGCAACGCCGAGCAACGCTGCCGCGGCGAGGGCGATCGATCGGCGGGGCGTTCGTTGCGGCACGGGCGGGGCTCTCCACGGGCGTTGGCTAAGGAGACGGGCCGGGGGCCTCAAGGCGGCGGAGGCTAGCAACCCACCGCGACCGAACGCAATGCCGGCCGCGCCGGCTCCCGCGAGCAGCGCCAGCACGCCCGCGGCTACCGAGCCTGGCCCTTCGCCGGGACTCGGTGCTCCCCTAGCCGCGCTTCCGTGGCACGCCGACGATGGTCGACCGCTCGACTCCTACGCAGAAGGCGCCGCCGGCGTTCGCCGCGCCGATCACGGCAGGTACATGTCCAGCACCGTGGCGCCGGTGGGGCTAGCAAGCTCGACGGCGCCCGCCGACGCCGGCGCCAGCGCCGTTGTGCCAAGCGGCAACGCGGTCACATCGCCCCCGCACAGCAACTCGGCGCCGCCTGCGATCACCGCGACCAGGTGGAAGCGGCCATCGCCGCCAATCGCGCTCGCTTGCGAAGAGACCCGCCTGCGGTCGAGCACGAACTTGTCGCAAGCGACCAATCGCTCTACGTCCGCAGCAACCGGCTCGGGCGTCCGCGGCGCAACCGGGCCGCGATCGTAGTCGGTGACTTCGAGCGACTCCTCGATGTGAAGCGGCCGGGGCTGGCCGTCCTTGCCGACGCGGTTCCAGTCAAACAAGCGGAACGTCGTGTTGCTCGCTTGTTGGATCTCGGCGATGACGAGCCCTTCGCCTAGCGCGTGCACCGTGCCGGCGGGGATGAAGACGCAGTCGCCGACCTTCGGCTCGAAGGCGTGCAGGCAGCGGTCGGACTCTCCCGCCTCGATCGCCGCGGCGAGCGCCGGCCGGTCGACGCCCGCCTTCAGCCCCGAGTAGATCTTGCTCCCAGGCTCCGCGGCGAGGACGATCCACGCCTCGGTCTTGCCCAGGTCGGGCGGGTCGAGCAGGGACCCTTGCTCGTCGTTCGGGTGAACCTGCACCGACAGCGTCCGCTGGGCGTCGAGGAACTTGAACAGAAGAGGGAACTGCCGACGGGGCTCGCCGCGGATGTCGCGGTGCTTGCCGAAAAGCTCGGCGCCGTGGTCGTTGACCAACTGCGACAACGTCTTGCCTGCCAGCGGGCCCGCGGCGACCACACTCTGGTCGGCGCCGTGGTCGACGACCTCCCAACTCTCGGCGTAGTCGCTGTCTCCCCCGATCGGCTTGCCCAGCAGCGAGCCCAACCGCCGGCCGCCCCACAGGTACTGCTTGAGAAGCGGCCGGAACGTGAGTGGGTGCATGCGGGTTGCAGGGGTTGGGCGGGCGGGGGTTGCAGGCCGGGGACGGCGGCATCCGATAGGTGTTATTATCAGGGTGAGCGCCGCTCCGCCTACCCTCGCCCCGCCGCTCTCCCCTCGTATTTCCCTCGTCGCCTCGCAATCCCCGCCCGAACGTGCTCCTCAAGCCCGACGAAGACTTGTTCGAGGCGTCGAAGATGTCCTTCGGGGAGCACCTGGAGGAACTCCGCGGCGTGCTTATCCGCTCGCTGCTCGCGCTGGCGGTCGGCGTCGCGATCGGTTTCATGCCACCGGTTGGCAAGTTCGTCGTCCGCTCGGTCCAGGCGCCCCTCCGGGCCGGGCTGAAAGAGTTCCGCACGAACCAGATCGAGGCGGAGTACCGCGAGTACGTCGAGACGAACCCCGGCGCCGACGAAGCCGAACTCGCCGGCTTAGCCGAACGGCTGGAGCGGGGCCTTGTTCCCAAGGTGCACTGGGTCGACGCGGCGGCGTTCTCCGAGACGCTCTCCCGCCTCGGTTTCCAGCCGCCGGCGGAAGTCCCTGCCGCCACGGAAGACGGCCTCATGCCCGTCACGCTCTTCACGTCGATCGACAACGACCCGCGGACCCGAGCGATGGGCACCGGCGTGCAGGACGCGTTCATGGTTTACGTCAAGGCCGCGCTGCTGATCGGCGTCGTCCTCTCCAGCCCGGTCGTCTTTTACTACCTCTGGTCTTTCGTTGCATCGGGCTTGTACAAGGAAGAGCGGAAGTACGTCTACGTCTTCGCCCCGTTTAGCCTGGGGCTCTTCCTGCTGGGCGCGGCGGTGGCGTTCTTCCTTGCGCTCGGCTTCGTGCTCGACACGCTGTTCTGGTTCTACGGCTTCCTGGATATCGACCCGACGCCCCGGATTGGCGAGTGGCTCAACTTCGCGCTGCTGCTGCCGGTCGGCTTCGGCGCCGGGTTCCAGTTGCCGCTGGTGATGCTGTTCCTCCAGCGGATCGGCGTCTTCACGACCGAGCAGTACGTCAAGTCGTGGAAGATGGGCGTGCTAGTAATCACCATCGCCGCGATGGTGCTAACGCCGCAAGACTGGCAGAGCATGGTCCTGCTGGGGCTGCCGATGATCGTGCTCTACTTCGTCGGCATCGGCCTGTGCCGCTACCTGCCGAGCCGAGAAACGCCGACCGGCGCCGCCGCCTAGCGGCCTGCTGCAGTCGGCAGCGAAGAGCGTACGCTGGTCTTCACGAGGTTCTTGAGCTCGGCACGGGAGCCATCTCCAAGGGGCCTCTTCCAGCCCGTCGGGGGTGCGCCCTGTGCACGGCGCGACGGACTCACAGCTCAATCGCGTCGAGCTCGTCCAGCAGGCCGTCGAGTTCGTCTTTCGGGCGATCGGTTTGCGACTGACGCTTCGGGACGCCGACCGTTGCGCCGACGAGCTCGCGGCCCGCTTTGAGGAGCTGCTCGTCACGCTCGCGCACCGCGACATCGACCGCCTTGTCGGCGCCGGGGGCGCCCGGGTCGGGGGCGCCGAACAGCTTCGACAAGTCGATCTTCATCGGCCCGCCCACCTCGGGGCTGCCGGCGATGGTCGGCGTCTTGTGCTGCGGGAAGATGATCGCGTTCTCGGGGCAGACCCGGCTGCAAGCGGGGCAACCCTTCCGGCAGTTGTCCGGCTGCTCGACCAGGATCGTCTCGGCTCCGTCGAGGCCGTAGACCCCGAACAGGCAGAAGTCGATGCACTCCATGCAGTTGGTGCAGCGGGAGTAGTCGATCACCGGATACCACCGGCGGGCGGGCGGCTTCGCCGCGGGGTCTTGCGGCTGGGGGCCGCTGGCCGGGGGAGCCGCTGGCGCAGCGGGGGCGCCGTTGGCCGGGTTCCCCCCGCCCCCCGCCAACAGCCCCAGCGAGACGGTCGCCACCGAGTTCTCGGCGACGATCCGGCGGGCCTCTTTGAGGTAGGGGTCGGCCGACGGGTGCGTGCGGAGGTCGAGGCAATAGATCGAGCGGTTGCCCGCGGGCCGGGCGTCGGCGACGCGGGGCTTGTCGTCGCCTTCGCCGTCCTCCTCATCGCGCTCTTCATCGTCATCGGCGCCACCATAGGCGGGGATGAGCGTCGCGCCCTCTCGGCCGCGGACGCCGTTGCGGTCGAGGGTCCAGTACGCGGCCCGCGGGTAGAGCCAAGAGCAAACGATCAGGTCACTCGCTAGGCTCTGGAGCCCGACCAGCTCGGGGCTGTCGGTCTTCAGGTCGTATAGGTGTGGCACGACCGTCACGTCGACGCCCCGCTCGCCGAGCAGTGCGCCGACGATGGCCTCCTCCAGCGCCCGCTTCTTGGGGTTCTGGCTCTGGGCCTGGCTGATAACGACAGTGAATCGGGGCATGCGGCGAGGCTACTAGCTAACGGCTGTTGGCGATTGGCTGCCACTAGTGTAACCGATCGAAGCGTCGCCAACCGCCTGTCGCACCGCGGGCGGTCACTCGTTCATCTGCCCCTTGATCGTCCGCTGCGTTACGCCCCACACCGCGTCGACGTGGGCCACATAGTCTTCGGGCGAGAGCAGGCCGGCGCCGGTGGATTCGATGTCCAACAGCCACCCGGCGCCGTACTTGTCGACGTTGATGGCCGACGGGTCGGCGAGCAGCGTTTGGTTGATCGCCGTGACGCGGCCGGCTAGCGGGGCGTAGAGCGACGCCTCGGCCTTCTGGCTCTCGATCTGGCCGATCTCCTGCTTCTCGGCCAGCTCGGCGCCGGCGTCGATCTCCCAGTCGAGGAAGTAGACGTCCTGCAGCAGCCGAACCGCGTACGCGGTGAAGCCGAACCGCCACACGCCGTCCGCCTGCTTCAGCGCCCACATGTGGTTCTTGGCGTAAGCGCGGTCGGTGGGGAACTCGGCGCGGAACTCGCCCATCATGAAGTGGAGGGGCGTGGCGCCGGGCTGCGGTTGGTTGGCCATCGCGGGGTTGTCCTCGGCGGTGGACTGCTGGGCGCCGCCGTTTGGGTTCGACTCGCGTCAGTAGTCAAACACGTACCAGACGTAAGCGGTCTGCCGGGCCTCGTCGTGCAGCAGCACCGGCTGCGATCCGTACCTGCCGCCGCGGATGAAGGGAAGACCGTGCACCGCAGCCCCCGGCACGTCTTGGGGCGATAGCCATCCGTCGGGCGCCTTGTCCCAGAATCTCCGCGCGACGCGGTCCGACGGGTGCAGTGTCGCAACGCCTAGTTCGTCAATCCAGGCGGAGAACTCATCGCCGGTCATGTTCATCCGGAGGAAGCAATCGGTGATGCCGTAGCGCCGGCTGTAGGTGTGGCGGAAGACTTCTTGCCGCTGTCGCTCGCCAAACTCTTCTTCAACGCGGTGCATCAGGCCCGCCACACGTGGTGGCCAGTAGCGTTGGTCCTCGACCGGTCCGGCCCGCTCGAATCGGACCTTGTTGCGTTCTTCTTCCTGCGCGCGCCACCGCGTGTAGCCGCCGAGCGACGCCACGACCGTAAAGGCGAGCAGCATCACGCGTAGCGAGAATCGCATCCGTCCATCACCGGGGTTCGCCCGGCGCTCCTTCCGTTGTTCCACCGCCAGCGGCGGGCGTCGCCGCGGCGGATTCAGGTGTAGCGCACGCCCCGGTGTTCCGCCTCGAAGAACGCTGGCAGCAAGCCGTCGACTTGCAGCAATCCGCGGCGGGAAAGCTCGATCCGCTCGCCGCTGATGGTGAGCAGCCCCTCCTGCTCGTAGCCGGCCCACGCGTCCCGCCAGTGATCGACAATGTCGACGGCAAACTTCTCCTGGAAGTAAGCCGGGGCGAGCCAGCCCTTCTTGAGTTGCAGGATCATCTCACGGACAAGCGCCTGGTGCGGAGTGACCCGGAGCGCGCGGCCGAGCGGCAGCCGACTCCCCTCGCCCTCGCCGCCTTCGAGCGAGCCGCAGTACGCTTCCCACTCGGGCAGGTTTTGGTAGTGGACGCCCGACGCGTGGCCGAAGCTCGCGATGCCGGTCGACAGGAGGTCGCTGCCACGCCACAGGTTGTCTCGGTAGCTGAAGATCACGTCGGGCGACTTGATCAGCGTGTAGGCGCTGCTGACCGAGTAGCCGCGGGCCGTGAACTCGTCGAAGGCGTAGTCAACCCAGTCACGCTTCTGCGGCCAATCGGCGACGGGTGTCTCGATCTTGCCGTCGAGGATGTCCTGCGAGTAGACCGCGTTGAAGGGCAGCTCCATTTGATAGATGGTCACGCTGTCGGGCTCGAGCGCGAGCGCCTTGGCCACGGTGTCCCGCCAGGTCTCCCACGTCTCGCCGACCATGCCGCTGATCAGGTCGATGTTCACGCTCTTGAAACCCGCCGCCTCGATCCATGGCCAAGCGCGACGGATCGCGGGCGACTGGTGCGCGCGGCCATTGTCCCGCAGGATGTCGTCGTTGAAGTGTTCGACGCCCAGGCTCAACCGCGTGACGCCGATCTCCTTGAGCGTCTGGACTTTCGACTCGCTGAGCGTGCCCGGCTCGCACTCGAAGGTCACTTCCTCGGCGAGCGACCAGTCGATGTTGTCGCAGAGCCGGTCGACCAGCCGGTGCAGCTGCCGGCTGGAGAGGTACGAGGGCGTCCCGCCGCCGAAGTAGACGAACCGGAAGGGCCGGCCGCCCATCACGGGCAGCTTGCTGACCAGCTCGATCTCGCGCGACAGCGCCGCCAGGTAGCGTTCGATCTCGCCGGCATTCTTGTCGGTGAAGACCTTGAAGTAGCAAAACTTGCACCGCTTGCGGCAGAACGGGATGTGCAGGTACAGCCCCAGCGGCGTGGCCCGCCCGTCGGCGAGCGTCACCGGCGCAGCGTGCAGCGCCTCGACCGCTTCGCTCACGCGGTCCTTCGACCACTGCGAGAACGGCGGGTAGTTGCTGATGAAGTAACTGCCGACGTCGGTCTTGGTCGATTCGGGCATGGAAACCACAGACGCTAGGTGTTGAGCGATGAAGGATCAAGTGCGCCGAACTCATCGCTCATCGGTTATCGCTAGTCGGTCCGAAGCAATAGAGCGTGCCGTCGGTGTTGCCGATCAGGAGCCTTCCGTCGGCGACCGCCGGCGAGCCGACGAACCGGCCGCCGGCGTCGTACCGCCAGACCTCTTCGCCGTCGGCCAGGTTGAGCAGCAGCAGGCGGCCGCGGGTGGTGGCGGCGACGACCCGCCCGGCGCCGTTGGTACCCGGCGCGATGACCGGCGACGACTCGACCCGGCTGCGGACCGGTTTGACCCACGCCGGCTCCCCCGACGCGCGGTTCAAGGCGTACAGGGCCTTGCCGTTGCTGCCGTACACGAGCAGCTTCTCACCGATCGCCGCGGCGGTGCGGATGCCCTGGGCCCGGCGGGGGTCTTGGTACTTCCACTCGACGCGCATGCCGGTCGCCGCGGTGGCGTCCACGGCGAAGAACAACCCCGACTCAGAACCAAAGTAGGCCCGGCCACCCGCCACCGCGGCGGTGCTGCCGGTAGGGCCGCCGATGCCCACCGCGCCGGCTTCCCTACCGGTCAATAAGTCGATCGCGTGCAACTTCTCGTCGCACCCGGCCAGCAGCGTGTGCCCGCCGACCACCGTCGGCGAGCAACGCAGCGGCGCCTCGATCTGGAAACGCCAACGCTCGGCGCCGGTCGCCGTGTCGAGGGCGAACAGCCTGCCCGCCTCGGTCGTGACCAGCAGCGTGCCCTTGTAGAAAGTTGGCCCGGCGTAGACTTCCGAGTCGGTGCGGAACCGCCAGACCTCGGCGCCGTCGCTCGTGGCGACGCAGCGGACGTCGCCGAACGCGTCGCCTAGGAAAAGCCGATCTCCTCGCACCGCGCCGGCCGAGGCGAAGCTCGTCTCCTCGAACGCTCGCGTCCAGGCCGGCTTACCGTCGGCAAGCCGGACCGCGTGCAGCGTGCCGTCCGCGTCGCCCAGATAAACGATCCCACCGGAAACAACGGGCGTCGCCTCGAACGCGCTACCGGCCACGGCGTACTTCCAGAGCAGCACCGGCGTGTCCGGCAGCGGCGACTTCGCGACGCCGGTGCTGGCCGCGTCGCCCCGCCCCACCGGCCAATCGTCGGCACGCACGAGGGGCTCAAAGGCCGGCGTCAGGAGCAGACCAACCACCAGCCCCGCGAGCGGCCAGCCCCGGTCCGCCAGCCCCTTGTCAGTACGCTGCTTCGTAGAGCTTGAGGTAGTCATCGGCGGTCATCTCGACCGGGTTGAAGGTGCCGGTCCACTGCGTAGCGGCCTGCGTGGCGAGCTCCGGGAGCTTGGCTTCGTCGACACCGCACTCCGATAGTCTACCCGCCAGGCCGGCGAGTTGGGCGAGCCCCGCGAGGTACTCGGCCAGGGCGAACGCGTCGTCGGCGCTTGCGCCTCCGCTCGCGCCGCTGGAGAACTCGTGGTCGGCGATCGAGACGACAAGGTCGGCGTACGCCAGGGCGATGCCTGCACCCCGCTGGCCGTTGTGGCGAACGATCTGCGGGAGCATCATGGCGACCGCCTCGCCGTGCGTCGTGCCGTACGTTGCGGTGAGCGGGTTGGCGAGGGCGTGGGCGCCGCCAAGCATCGAGTTCTCGATCGCCAAGCCCGCGAAGCAAGCGCCCTGCTGCATCCAGCCGCGGGCGGCAAGGTCATCCGGGTCGCTCAGCACGCGGCGGAATCCGCCGGTAAGCAGGCGCCAAGCCTCGCGGCTAAACGCCATCGATACCTGGTTACGCTTCTTGGTTACCAAGGTTTCGACCGCGTGGCTGATCGCGTCCATGCCGGTCAGCGCCGCCACGCGGGGCGGCTGCGTCAGCGTCAGCTCAGGGTCAAGGATCGCCACTCGGAACGCCGCCCGCTTGTCGCCGCAGGCCATCTTGGCGTGCGTTTCGGCGTCGGAGATCAGGGCGAACGATTGGGCCTCGCTGCCGGTGCCGGCGGTCGTCGGCACGGCGACCATCGGCAGCAAGTCGGCCTTCGCCTTGCCGACGCCCCAGTAGTCCTGCATCCGCCCGCCGCACGAGTAGAGAAAGTTCACGCCCTTCGCGCAGTCCATGCTGCTGCCGCCACCGACGGCAATGATCGTCTCGGGCTTGTAGTCTCGCGCCACGGCGAGCCCCGCGTCGACGTGATCGGTCGTCGGGTTCTCTTGCAAGCCGTCGAAGACCAGCGTCTCGAACCCCGCCGCCTGCAGCGACTCGACGCCCCGCTGCGTGTGGCCGACTTCTTCGATGCCGGGGTCGGAGACGATCAGCGCTCGCTTAACCCCGAGCGACGCGGTCAGCTCCCCTAGCTCCGCCACCCGGCCGGGGCCAAAGACGATCCGCGTCCGGCAGTAGAAGTCGAAGGGGGTCATCGAAATCGGTGAAGGATGAACGATAAACGATGATTGCCGGGCGGGCCGGTCTGGTGAGTCTACTTTTTCTTGCTCTTGATGGTCTTCACCGTCGCGGTCAGCATGGCTAGCAGTTCGTCGATCTCTTGCTTGAGCGGAGCCAACAGGTTGGGAGCAACGATCTCGCACTCGATCAGCAGATCGATCCAGTAATCGGTTTCTTCCAACTCCTGTAAGCCGACCTCGGTCTTGCTGATGAACTCCGCGGGCGATCTCGAACGTTGAGCTTCGCGGTAATGCGCTCCGACCGACGTGCCCGACCTGAGTAATTGCTTGCCGATTACCTGAGCCGCCGTCTCTTTGGGCAAGGCCGCGTACAGTTTCACAATCCGCACCGCGAACGACTTGGTGCGCTGCTTGAGGTCTCCCGTCGATTGCCCATTGTCCGCGTCATTCATCGTTCATCGCTGATCGTTCATCCTTTCCTCACGCCAACTGCAGCGCCCGGTTCTGATACAAGAACTCAATCAAGTTCCCCTCATGCGGTTGCAGCCAGTCGAGTTTCGGCGTTGGGATCGGCCCCAGGTTCAGTCGGTCGATCTGCGTCGATGAAATCAGGTCGAACCTAAAATCATCGTCCTCGGTGATGGCCGTGCCGACCAGCGTGTACTCCATTGCCCTCAGCATCTTCGCCTGCGGGCACTCGACGACGTTGACCATCGGGAACATGTACTCCTTGTTCCGCGACTCGGACTCGTGGCTGGCGTGGTGCAGCACCACGGGACGCAGGTACGCGACCGGCGGGCGGTCGACCACGCGGTCGCCGTACGGCTCGGTAATGTTCGTGACGAACGGCGACGCTTCGACGTCGCGTTCGATGGCGCCGTAGATCGCCGGGGCGGCGCCCTCGATCGTGAACGCCGCAAGGCCCGCGTTCGGGTCGTCGGGCGGCAGCACGTCGATCGGGCCGAGCCGCTCGGCGAGCGCCTCGGCGATCTCCTTCGTGTGCCGGCTGGCGTAGATGCTGGTGCAGTTGATGCAGCTGCGGCCGCCGTTCTTGTAGACGCTCTCGACCATCATCTCGAGGTGCTGCTCCCACTCGTCGACCTTGTCGTCGCCGAAGATGATTTTCGAGTAGCCGGGGCCGTGGACCTGCACGCGGGGGTTGCCGGCGTACTGCTCGACGGTCTGCGGGCCGCCAAAGATCATCGCCCGGCGGCAGGAAGAAAGGATTGCGCCGCCGATGTCCGCCCCGGCGCCCGGGTACAAGCAGAACGCTTCGCGGGGGATGCCCGCCTCGACCATCGCGGCGAACACGCGGTACGGCGTCCACGGCTCGCTCGACCCCGGCTTGAGCACCAGCCCCATCTGCAGCGCGATCACCGGCAGCCAGAGCGTGTGCACGCCGGGCGAATTGGACGGCAGCACGGCGCCGAGGGCGTCGCACTGCGCCTGGTAGCTGACCGTCACCCCCCTGCCCTCTTCGCCCCAGTCCTCAGTGCCATAGCCGCGGGCGAGGATGTTCAGGTCGAGCCCGCGGGTGAGGCTGTTGAGGATTGTGTCGATGTTCTTCAGCACGAACGCGTTCTTGGTGACGTTCGCCTCGCACATCGAGATCGGCATGCCGGTAGTCGCCGACTGCTGCTGGATGAAGTCCTGCGGTGACTGGGGCGAATCGCCGACGGTCACCGTCCCCGACTCAAACAGCTCGCCGGCGTGCTTGAGCTTCTCAACGAGCTCGGCGGGCGACATCGCCTGCAACGCCTTACGCGCTTTACGGGCCTTCTTGCCGTCACGCTGGATGATGCCCGCGCCGACGGTGTGCACCCTCGCCACCGGCTCGCCGGTGTAGAAGTGCTTGACCTCGTCAACTTCGAGCGACTGGTAAGGCTCGCCCCAACGGATGGCTGGTAGTTCGATCATGAAAAATGATGAGTTATGAGTGATGAAGGATGAATATGGTTGACACGTTCATCTCCGTTTTGGATTGGATCGCTCTTTCGTCGTCTTCACGCTGGCGGTCAGCATCGCCGCGAGTTGATTAGCTTCGTCTTGCAGCTCACTGAGCCGGCTCTCGGGTAAGGTCTCGGAGTCTACCAACAGCTCTAGCCAATATTGAGTTTCTTCGAGTTCTTGCAGGCCGCCTTCGATTTTGCTGATGAACTCGGCGGGTGATCGTGCCCGGCACGCCTCTCGGTAGTGAGCTCCGACCGACGTGCCCGATCGCAGGACCTGTTTTCCGATGACCTGTGCTGTTGTGCTCTTTGGCAAAGCTTCGTAGACGCGGATGATCCGCAAGGCAAAGGATTTCGTGCGGCTCTTTAGATCACTTTCCACCGTTCAGGGACCCCAACAACATTCATCACTCATCACTCAGCACTCAGCACTCATGATTTCAGTAAACCCCAACCGTCGTCCCGCCCTGCAGCTTGCTGAACGGCCGGACGCCGCTGATGCCGTCCCAGGGGTAGGCTTCGCATGGGGGTTCGCGTTCGCCCTCGTCGCGTTCGAGGAAGCCGGGGACGAAGAACTCTTTGGTCAGGGTCGTGAGTTTGCTGCGGCCCGTTTCGCCGTAGCCGACGACCTCGTCAGTCTTGTCGAAGTCGACGACCTCGAGCACGGCCCGCGGCTCGGGGGCGTGGTAGGTGATCTTGTACTGGTTCTCGGCGGTGACCGGCTCGCTGCAGGCGAGGCCCATCAGGGTGTTGCCGTAGGTGGGCGTCATGTAGATGCCGGACTCCTCGGGCGGGCCGCCGAAGAGTTCCTCGACGCAGAACTTGGTCCACTGCGGCGTGAACTCCGTGCCGCCGGAGAAGATGCCGGTGACGCCGCACTCGGCGAGGCTCGTGTCGCGTTCTTCGAGCTCCAGGCAGAGCGCCTCGATCAGCTTCGGCGTGCCGAACAT
>JBCCZD010000097.1:0-13565 GCA_039188275.1 Planctomycetota bacterium | reverse complement strand
TCCAACCAAGGATCGACTGCTCGACGAGCACCTCGGTCGTGGGCGAGAGGTCCAGCCCGTGCTGGATCATCTTGTCGAACTCGGCCCGGTTGTAGGCGATGCCGCCGCCGGAGCCGCCCATCGTGAAGCTCGGCCGGATGATCGCGGGCAGGCCGATGACTTCGACCCACTCGCGGGCCGCGTCGAGCGTCTGCACGGTCTTCCCCTTGCAGACGCCGAGCCCGAGCTTCTCCATCGCCCGCTTGAACCGCTCGCGGTTCTCGGCCTTGTCGATCACGTCCGCCTTGGCGGCGATCATCTCCACGCCGTGCCGAACGAGGACGCCGTGCTTGTCGAGGTCCATCGCCAGGTTGAGCGCGGTCTGGCCGCCGAGCGTCGGCAGCACGGCGTCAGGCTTCTCCTTCTCGATGATCTTCTCGACCACCTCCCAGGTGAGCGGCTCGATGTAGGTGCGGTCAGCGGTCGACGGATCGGTCATGATCGTCGCCGGGTTGGAGTTGACCAGCACGACTTCGTAGCCCTCCTCGCGGAGCGCCTTGCACGCCTGGGTGCCCGAGTAGTCGAACTCGCACGCTTGGCCGATAACAATCGGCCCGGAGCCGATCAAGAGGATCTTGTGGATGTCGTCGCGGCGGGGCACGGCAGCAGAGGGGCTAGGGGGCTATGCGGGCTAGCGGCCGGGGCGTGCCGGGCAGGGGGCCAGAGCGTCGCCCGAGCCAAGCAGCCCTTAGCAACCAACCGCTTTGGAGCGGGTAAAATCGCTCCAGCGTAGCACGCCCCTCCGGCGACCTACAACCGGCAGGTAACCGATCCCTCGGGAGAACGACGGGTTCTATTCCCTTCCCTTGGCCCGGTCCAGAATGTCGAGCACGCCGCGGGCTTCGGGCCACGGCGAGACATAGTCGGCGTGCTGTTTGAGCTCTTCGCACGCGTTCGAGGGGCAGCCGAACCAGCCCGCGGCTTGGGCGACGGGCAGGTCGCTCGACGTGTCGCCGATGCCGACCGACCGGGTAGCGTCGACCCCGGTCGCCTCGAACAGCCGGCGGACGCCGCTCGCCTTGGAGACGTGCCTCAGGTCGCAGTTGATATAGTTCCACGTCATCGACACGTGCAGCGGCCAGCCCCGCTCCTCGAGCACCTGCTGAACCTCTGGCGCGATCGCTTGCAGCAACGCCGGGTCGGCGTGGCACAGGGTGACCGACGCCCGCTTGCCCGGCAGGAGCGAGACGCCGCTGGCGCCGTAGCGGTCGAGCAGCAACGCCTCGGCCGCGTGGATCACCTCGAGGTGCGCCGGCGTAATCGACGGATCGATCTGGCTCTCGCCGCTCGCGGGGTCCCACAGCCACACCCCGTGCTCGGCGACGCACGGCGTTGTGTTGTTGTGCAGCAACCGGCACATTGCCTGGGCGAACGGCTGGGGCCTGCCGGTGCAAACGGTTAGCGGCGCCCGGCGGCCGGCGGCTTCGGCTTCGCGGTTCCACGCGGCGATCGGGCCGAGCAGCTCAAGATCGAACGGCCCGCCCGCCTCGGCGGCCAGGCACCCGTCGATGTCGCAGATCACCAGGTCAATCGCCATCGGTCCCGCGGCTGCGGTCCGCGGCGTCGGCGCTCGCCCCGCTAGCCGGGGCATCGGCGGCCAGGGCATCGGCGGCCGCGGCCTTGAGCGCGGGGGCGGTCAGCCGCGTCATGGCTTCCCGCAGCGTCGCCTCGGGATACAGGGCGAGCGAGTACTCGCGGCTGCCAAGCACGGCGGCGGCCCGCTGCCGCTCGGCGAGCGCCTGGCGCTCGGCTTCCAGCGCAGCCCGCTCGTCACCCAGCAACGCGGTCAATGCGTGGTTTGCCCGCTCGATCCGATCGTGCCGAACGCGGTTGGGGCCGCCGATGGCCACCGGCGCCGCGACCGCCGCCCGCTTGGCGGAGATCAACCGGCCCGCCGCCGGGTGCGAGCGGTCGACGAACAGCTCCGGGTGAAACCGCATCTCGCGCTCGCGGGCCCTCAGCTCCACGGCGGCGCCCGGGTCGACACGCGGGTAGTCGATCGGCAGGCGGACGGTGGCCGACAGGGTCGCGTGCGCCGGCGGCGCGAAGCCGAACAACCGCCGCGACAACTCGTCGGTCACCTCGTCGTACTTGGCCCCGCCGATGCCGTGCAGGAACAGGTCGCCCAGGACGAGCCGCGCGTAGAGCGTTGTCGCCAGCGCTCGGCTGCGGATGCGAACGCCGCGTCGCCGTAAGTTGTCCGCCCAGTCGGTTCGCTCGGCTAGCGGCCCGGCGCCGACCGCCCACGTGCCGCCCGCGCGGTCCGAAAGCTCCCACCCGCCATCCGCCAACCGGCGGACGAACAACGCCCGGCGGGTCGGGTCTTCGGCGGTCCACACCCACAGCGGCGCCTCACGCGAGGGGCCATCGGCGGCCAAGTCGGGAAGCGGCTGGGCCCGCGTCCGCAGGCGGTGCGAGCGGCGGTACGCGGCGAGGGCGCTGTTGTAAGCCGTGTGGACGTCGTCGATCCGATCGATCAGCAAACCGGCGAAGCGGGCGAAGGCGGGCGTGTCGCACGCCGCGCTGAGCGGGAGCTCGAGCGTTTGGCTCCCCCAGTGCCCCTCCACCCGGCGCCGCG
Source organism: Planctomycetota bacterium (assembly GCA_039188275.1). Classification (GTDB taxonomy): domain Bacteria; phylum Planctomycetota; class Planctomycetia; order Pirellulales; family Lacipirellulaceae; genus JBCCQL01. The sequence continues at coordinate 10,948 of JBCCZD010000097.1, read as the reverse complement.
CGGCGGACAACGCCCGGCCCAGGTTGCCCGACGTGGCGGCCGCCTCAATCAGGTCGGCGGACATCGACCCGATCAACGGCTCGGCGACGAGCCCTTCGAGCGCCTTCGCGAGGCGCTCGCTGAACGTCGTGAGCGTCGCGGGCGAGGCAACGCCGCGGGACTCCCACGGGAGGGGTTCGGCTTCGCCGTCGTAGGGCACGACTATCGACCGGGGCGCCGCGACCTCACCGGTTGGCGCCCGCACGGCGGGCGACCGGCAGAGGTCGCTATCGATCAGCAAGTGGAGGCCGACGCCGCCCGTCGATTTGGCGAGCGCGTCGAGCGCGAAGTTCTTGAACCAGACGCCGGGGTGGAACAGCTCTGGCTGGTGCCCCGAGAGGAGAACGGGCGCCGCCGCGTCGGCTGCCGGCGGCGGGTCGCAGAACGAGGCGGTAAACGCCCGAGCCTTGGCGAGCAGTTCTTTGCGGGCTTCGATGGCGAAGCCGGCGATCGACGCACCGAGCCCGTCGATCGCTCGGCCTTCTAGCGCGAGGCGATTCGCGGCAAGCAGCTCTAGCAGGTCCGCCCAAGCGGGCTCGACCAACGCGGCACGGTCGTCTTGCGGGGCGCGGTACCGGCGGCGGGATCGCCTCGCGGGTGTGGACGCCGTGGCGGTTGCCGGTCCCATGAATCGTCGCGCGGTTGGGTCGTTGGGCCGTTTAGGGCGTCAGGCGGTGGGGCGTCAGCGGATCAACAGGAAGTCGCGTTGGTCGCCTCGGCGGGCGCCTCGCAGGTGGCCCGGCACGCGGCGTCAACCGGGCGGGCCGCCGCCAACGCCCGGGCGATCACGCTCCGGTAGTAGGCCAGCCGCTGCTCCGCCTTGTCAAGCTCGCCGCCAAAACTCCGCTCCTCGTCCAAGTAGATCAGCGGCACCGCGGCTTCGCGGATCACCAAACCGTGGTGGGCGGCTTGCACCCATAGCTCGAGAGGCATCGCGTACCCCGACTCGCTAAGCCGCAGCTCTTTGAGCGAAGCGACACGGTACGCCTTGAAGCCGCAGAAGGCGTCCGTCAGCGAAAGGCCAAGGCGGCCGTTCAACTCACGGGTGATCGTCTGATTAATCTGCCGGCGATCGGGCGGCGCCGCGCCGGTCGACTCGGCGTGGCTGTTGAGGTACCGGCTGCCAGAAACGATGTCGACCTCGCCGCGGGCGCTGTGAATCCCTTGCGCCAGTTCCCCGATAAGCTGTGGCTCGTGCTGGCCGTCACAGTCAATGGTCACCAGCACTTCAAAGCCGTGCTCGATGGCGTAAGCAAACGCGGTGCAGAGCGCGGCGCCGTAGCCGCGGTTCTTCTCGTGCCGGGCCAGGATGATGTCGCCCCGCTCGGCCTCCCGCTGGGCGAGCAAGGCGGTGCTGCCGTCGGTCGAACCGTCATCGACCACCAAGACGTGCTCGGCATGCCGAACGACCTTGTCCAACACCCCGGCTAGGTGCGCGGCCTCGTTGTAAACCGGCAGCGCGATCAGGCGGCGGCGAGGGGACGGCATGCGCTCGGTCTCTCAGAGGGGAAAGTCGTTCGGTGAGCCGCGGTCCGCCAACGCCTAGCATAGTCAGGCCGGCACGCATCTTCCGGGAAGATTCCGACGTTGGCCCGCAACGGACCGCCGGCGGAGCCACAGCCGCTCACACCCACGACGTTACTCGGCGGTCGCCAAAGTCAGTGAGCCGGGCGATTGACAGGGCCAAACTGCCCTAACAAGGCACGGCCTACGGCCTCGCGTTGACGCCGGCAAACGCCTCCTACGTCGGCAAACGCCTAATGCGGCGCCCCGCCCACCAGGGCTCCGCGAGAAAACGCAACGCATTCTAGGAGGGGGGGGCCAAGGGTCAAGCGGCACGCGGCCGCGCCCTACACCGTTCGCAGCGGATCGTGCTCGGCTCCACAAGCCCATACCTCAGCGCTGGTTAACTCCGAGGCGAGCTGCTCGGCGAGCGCCTCGACGGCAAACCGCTCGCTGGCGTAGTGGCCCAGCAGAAGAAGCGCAACGCCCTGCGCTTCGGCGGCCAGGCAGCTGTGGAAGGTTGCTTCGCCGGTGAACAAGGCGTCGCAACCCGAAGCGATCGCGGCGTCCAGCAACGAGGCGCCGCTGCCGCACGCCAGCCCGATGCGGGTGATCGGCTGATCGGCTCGCGCGACGATGCGGACGCTCGCCAACCCGAGCGCCGACTTGGCGGTGGCCGCCAGCCCGTCCGCCGTGGCGCCGCTCGCCGCGTCGGCGACGCGCCCGGCGCCAACCTCCGGCGAGTCGGGCTTCGGGAGCAGGGGACCAACAACCCGCAAGCCGAGGGCGTCCGCCAGCCGGCGGTTGATGCCGTGCTCGGCGGAGTCAAACGCCGTGTGCGGGCTGTAGACCGCGACGCCCGCGCCGGCGAGGCGCCAGAGCAGGGCGCCCTCGACAGTATCGGTCGTCAGCCGCTTGAGGGGCTTGAAGGGGAGCGGGTGGTGGCTCACGACCAGCGACACTCGGCGTGCGACCGCCTCGTCAACGCTGTCGGGAGTAAGCGTCAGGCAGGTCATCAACCGCTCGACGGACGCCCGCCGGTCGCCGACCAGCAGGCCGACGTTGTCCCATTCCTCCGCCAGCGCGGGGGGGAAAAGATCGTCAAGCAACGCGGCGATGTCGTCGACGGTCGGCATCGGCGTAGCCTACCAAAAACCGAGCCGCGCCGGCGCTCAGGGCGCCGCGATAAACCGCTGGATGAGCACCCGCGGACCGTCGATCTCCTCCGCCCGCAAGCGGATCTCGGCCGGCTCGATCCCCAGGGCCGGGTCACCGGTCAGCTCCCGGCCGTTGGCGTAGGTGTAGGTCTTGATGTCGGGCTCGGGCCCCGCCTCGAACACCTGCGCCCGCTTCCGCCGGCGGCCGCGGACGTGCAGGTAGCACTTGAAGCTGAGCGGCCTGCCCGACGTGTTGGTCATCGTCTGTCGGACAACCAGCCGCTCACGCTCGTCGAGCTTGCTCGCGACGTCGATCGTCACGTCGCCGAGGCCCACCTCGAGCGACCGCCAAACGCTAAACCGGTACCGATGATCGGCGCGGTCGGCCTCGAGGTCGAAGTCGATGCGGATCGGCTGGGAGCCGATCGCGGCGTCGGTGAGACGGATCTCGATCGGCATCCGGTACTCGGAGCTGGGGCCGACGCCGAAGTCCTTGCCCGGGGTGGCGATGGTCCACTGCTCGCTCGCCCGCGGCACGCCGCCGCGGGCGGTGTGCAGCCGGTCGGGGACGAACATCGTGAGCTGGCCGCCGACGCCCTGAGGGAAGCCGTTGCGGAGCGTCAACGCGTTGGCGTGCTCCTGACCGAAGATGCTCGGCACGCGGTCCTTCTCGAAGTGGACCGACATCCGCATCCGCGCTACCGCCTCGTGCAGGCCGAGCACAAACCGCGGCATCGGCCCGACGGGCACCACGTCGCGGTGGCCCTGCCGGCCCGGCTTGGTGTGCTTGCCCCAGACGTCGATGATGTGGACGTCGTCGCCCAGGTAGAGCGCCTCCTCGGTCTGGCGGTCGTTCCACGTGACCATGACGACCATCCCGTTCTGCCGGCGGAACAACCAGTTCTCGCTCCCCGACGGGAGCCGCAGCTGGCCGAGGTACTCCGCCCCGCCCAGCAGCGAGGCGCACGTCCGCCAAGGCAGCAGCAACTCGCCCGGCTTGCCGCTGGGGGTCATCAACCCGTGCGAACCCGAGAAGGGGCTCGGCACGAAGATGCCGTCGGCGCCGTGCCGCTTGGCGGCCACGATCTGCTTAACGAACTCACGCACCCGCGCGACGTGCCGGGCCTCCTCGGTGATGAGGGTCGGGTCGTCGATCACCGGCTCGATCAGCACCCAGCGCCGCGTGGTCTCGGCGTCGACGCCGGCGAGCCGCGACTCGAGCTCGGCCGATTGCAGCGGCGGGTTGGACGTAAGCTGGTGGAACTCCCAGCTCCGCGGCGCCGGCAGCAGCGGCGTGTCCCAACGCCAGCCGAGACCCAGCCCGACGTCCTGGCCGAACCGGTACAGCTTGTGCCGGATGTCCCAGATCTGGCTGATGAGGTCTTCGTAACCGACGAAGCTCGTGTCGTGGTCGCCGCCGAGCTGCCACCAGCGGATGCGCAACGACAGCCGCGTCATGATGTGGTCGTACAACGGCATCCACCGCGAGGCGTCGCCGCCGAAGACGTTGGCGGCGGTGTAGCCCTCGGGCGGGGCGCCGATCACCGGTTCTTCGAACTTCAAGAGGTCCGGGTGCTGGATGATGCCGACCGTTTCGATGTCGCTGGCGGCCAGGCGCTCCGCGAATTGGATGACCTGCTCGCCCCGCTCGGGGGTTGCTTCCGGGAACCAGATCGGCAGCTTCACCCAGTTGACGCCGACCAGCGGCAGCACCTTCTCGAGCGCCGGGAAGGCCAGCGGCTTGTCGGCCGTGGGCAGCGTCCAGCCGAACTCGCCACGCGCTTTGCCGATCGCCGTCGGTGGCGGGGGGATCACGGCCAGCGTGATGGTGCGGTCGTACATGACGCGGCCGGTCTCGCGGCTGAGCATCTCGACCTTGACCTGGTAGAAGCCGTACTCGCCGTGCTCCTCGATCCGCGGCCGCCACTCGGTGGAGCCCTCGAAACCGACCGAGTGGTTGCCGACGCCGTCGACGATGTCCGACGCCAGCCGCGTTTCTTCGCGGATGAGTTGCTTCTGCTCGACGATCGGCCTCCCGTCGAGCCGTGTCGCCCCCTGCCGGCCGATCTCGTGGCTCGTCGCGTCTAGCAGCTGGAATCGGATCTCCGGGTCGCGCTCGCGGATTCCCGACAGCGAGCAATTGATCACGACGTCCCGCGGATCGGTGTAGACGTGGAACGGGTTGTTCGCCGAGACGTCGAGGCTGGGCAGGCGGCCGATCCAGAGGTCGGCGATCGACACCTCGCCGCGCAGGTCGCCCTGGGCGCCCCGCTCGGTCTCGATGGTGATGATCGCGCGGTCGACCTTCGGGTCGCGCGGCCGGATGGGGCCGACCTCGACGGTAACCCAGTCGCCGGTCGCCTCGATCGGGTCGGTCCGGATCGCCTGCTTGACCTCGCCCTCGGCCGTTAAGTAGTCGAGCCGCACGAACACCTTGCTCAGCGGCGCCTGCTCGATCTTGACCTTCAGTTCGAGCGAGTAGCTGAACTTTGGCATCACGCGGATCGGCGGGCTCGCGACGATCGCCTGCGTGCCGTCGAGCCGCACCCGCAACCGCCGGCCGGAGTCGGTCGACGCGTCCTCGTCGATCCCGATCTCGACGTAGTGCGGGTACCCCGGGCCCTCGTGCCGCGTCCAGCGGTCGGGCCAGCGGTCGTAGTTGATGTCCCACTTCTCGTCGTCGAACCCGCAGCTAAACACCTCGACCGCGTCGACCGGCCGGCCGAGCAGCGACCGCCGACGCTTGGCCGAGGCCGGCGACGCCAGCGTCGCGACGACCAGCAGCAGAGCAATAGCGGTCCAAGGGCGGGGCATGGTGCAAGCGGGCCGGGGCGGCGGGTGTCTAGACCGTGGCGGCGGGCGGGGGCGGCTGTCGCCGCGCGTCGCGAAAATGTACTGTAGCCCCGGCTGGCGCGCCGCCGTCGATACCGCAATCGCCAAACAAACCAAACCGGATAACCGTGACCACCGTCAGGATCGGCGTACAAACCAAGAGTCTCCGCACGCCGCTGCGTCGGGCGCTGGCGACCGCGGGCCGGCTGGGCGCCGAGGGCGTGCAGGTCGACCTCCGCGCCGAGCTGCCCTTGGCGGAGTGTTCGGCGTCCGCCCTGCGTGAGGTCCGCAAGCTGCTCGGCGACCACCGGCTGCAAGCGGCGTCGGTCGCGTTCCCCACCCGGCGTGGCTACGCCGACCCGGCCGAGCTCGACCGCCGGGTCGCGGCCACCCGGCAAGCGATGAGCGTTGGCGCCGATCTGGGCGCGCGGGTGCTGGTCGCCCCGGTCGGCGCCATCCCCGACGACGACGCCTCTTTCGACCCGCTTGTCGAAACGCTGACCGCTCTCGCCCTGCACGGCGAACGGGTCGGCGCCCGCCTGGCGTTGCGGACCGGCGCCGACGCCGACCGGCTCGCCACGCTGCTCGAGCGCCTGCCGGACGGCGTCGCCGGCGTCGACTTTCATCCGGCCGAGGTCCTCCGCCGGGGGGGTTCGCCGGGCGAGGCGCTACCACGCTTCGGGCCGCGCGTGCTGCACGTCACAGCGGCCGACGCCGTTCACGACTTCTCGGCCAGCCGCGTCGTCGACGTGCCGCTCGGGCGGGGGACGGTCGACTTCCCGGCGCTGCTGGCGGGCCTCGACGGCTACGAATATCGGGGGTGGGTTACCATTGAGCGGGACGAGTCGCCCGACCCGGCCGGTGAGGTCGGCGCCGCGGTAGAGTTCCTCCGCACCGTGCTGCGAGAGGGGTAGCGCGGGCGCGGGGAGCGGCTTCCGTCGCGGCCAACCAGGGCCGTGCATCCGGCCGGCGGCGCGGCGGATTCAGCTCGTCCCTGACGAACGATTGAACCCGCGACGCGACGCAGCTTGGCAATCCCGCCGACCCGTGGCCCGCCCGCTCGAGGCCCGAACGGGGGCATCGTTTCTGCCGCCTAAGACACGCCGGGCCGCTGGCGGCGGTTGGCCGTCCGCCGACCCGTCGTGGTCACTCCTCGACAAGCGGCGGGGAGTCGCCGGCCGGCGGCCGCTGCGGGGCTGCCGGTCCGCCCGCCGTTGCGCCGGGCTGCTTGGGCGCGACGCGGGCGAGGACCAGGTCGGGTTCGATCCTGCCCGTCGTCACGACGTACGGGTTTTGCAGCCCGCCGGTCAGCTTGCGGGTGGCGGCCGTGGCGTGTTCGATCAGCTCACGCAGCGAAACGGCGCCGTCGCCGTTGGCGTCCCCCTCGCCGGCTAGCGCCCCCAGCACCGACAGGGTGAACGCCCCGTGGTTGAGCCCGTCGCCCTCGAACGCCAGCTCGTCCGCCCCCGCGGCGGCGAAGACCAGCGTCCGCTTGATCTTCGCGATCCGCTGGGCGAGCGGCCCCTGCATGGCGAGCTCCGACTTGGCGAAGGCGCCGGCGTGGCAGACGTCCGACAGAAAGAGCGTCTGCTTCGCCTTCACCTTGCTGATCGATTCGGCGACCTCCTCCCAGTTCAGGCAGGTGTACTGGATCGCCTGCGCGTCCCCCTCGTGCGGCACGTAGTACAGCCCCCGCCGGCCGCGGAGCCCGTGCCCCGCGATAAACACTAGCGCGACGTCGTCTTTCGTGGCGACACGCTCGAGCCAGGCGAGCCCATCCCGGATGTTGGCGATGGTCGCCCGCTGGTTGATGTACGTCTGCGTGACCACCTCGCTGAAGGCGAGGCCCTGCTGCGCCTGCGCGGCTTCGACGATCGCCTCGGCGTCGACCGCCGAGAACTCGAGGTTGTATTCCTTGAACTTGTGCTCCGCGACGCCGATCGCCAGCACGAACAACCGGCCCGTCAGCTCGCGGACCTTCTCGGTCCGCATGACGGCAATCGTCGCGCGGCGGCTCTTGATGCCGAACGAATCGGTCACCGCCGCGTCGAGCGTCATGCGGTTCTTGCCCGGCGGGAAGGGGACGGTCACCGTCGCCCCGGTTGCTGTGGCCGGGAAGCCGATCGATTGGAGGGAGTCGGCGACGTTCTCCGGCAGGGGGCGTTCGCGGCGCTGGAACTCGGCCGCTGGCGGCTGGTCGCCGCCCGGCAGCAGATCGGCCTTGAAACGGACCTTGGCGGAGCTCGGCCCCACGCCCGTGACGCTGAGCGAGGCCCCCGGCCGGCGGTACCCCGGCGGCAGGCTGCGCAGCTTCAGCAGCGGCACGGCGTCCAGCGCCAGACGCACGCGGTCGGGGCGGTGGTAGGTAGCGATCGTCCGCGGGTCGATGACTCGGCGGACCACGCCCGACGCGAAAAAGTCGCCGTCGGCGGTGATCGTCGCCCAGGCACGCTCCGCAGCAAAGGTCTGAAACGCCGCCACCGGCGCCGGCGGGTCGACCGACCACAACTGCACCCCACCGGCGTTGAAGCCGATGGCGAAGTCCCCGCCCGGCACGTAGCGGGCCCGATGGATGCCCATCGCGCCAACCACCCCGCCGGTCTCGACGTCGATGACCGTCGTCGCGTAGGGCAACCCGTTGGAAACCATCAGCCGCTTGCCGTCGGGCGAGAACGAGAGCTCCGCGTTCGAGTAGCCACTGAACGGCAGGTCGACCCGCCGGAACTCCTCGTGGGTCGCCGTGTCACGGATGACGACGTGCAGCACGTCGCTTGTCCGGCGCCGGTCGTCGGCGGCGGTGTACTCGATCTTCCCCTTGCGTTTAGCGTACTCGCTCGTGGCGTAGACCTCGCGGCTCGGGGCCATCGCCATGGCGATCACCTTCTTCTCGGCCCGCAGCTTCTTGGCGAGCCGGAAGCGACGCGCGGTTGGGTCCGCCGAATAAACGGCGTGGTTGGTATAGCGGTCGCTCCCGGTCTGGGCGAGAACCATGAGCGTTGCGTCGTCGACGAAGGCCATGGACTGCGGCGTCAGCCAACTGGCGTTGGTGCTGAAAGACGCCCCGGCGCCGCCGCCCGTGTGCCGGAGCGGGAACGCCGTCTCGCCGGCCAGTTGCAGCGTGCGGAAGTCGAACCAGCGGACGTACCCGTTGCCGCTCTGGCGTGCCCGCTCGTCGTCGACCCGTGCCGCGAGCCAACGCCCGTCGGGCGACGCGAGCAGGTCGACCACCGTCGACCGGCGGTGGGCGAGCGGGTGCTTCTGCAGCAGCTCGCCCGTCTCAAGACCCCAGAAGCAAATCGCCGCCGTGTCGTCGCTCATCGAGTGCGTCCGCACCGTCGCGAGCACCTTCTCGCGTGTGTCGGTTGCGACCGCCCAGCAGTAACCGTAGTTCGTCCGGGCGCCGTGGTGAGGGATGCGGAGCCGCTCGCTGCCGTCGGCCAGGTCCCAAATCCGCAGCAGCCCGTCCGTAGCGACCGCCGCCCACTCGCCGCTCGGCGCGACGAAAAAGTGCTCAGGCGCTTCGTCCGCGTCGAGCCGCTGCAGCCGCGGGGGGACGGGGTTGGCTTTCTCGACGCGGTCCAGCCAGGTCTTGAGTTCGCTGGCGTTGTACGAGTAGCTCGGCACCGAAACCCGGTGCCCGAGCCCACGCTCCATGCCGGTCAACCCACGCCGCTGGACCGACGCCCTCAGGCTCTGGAGGTTCGCCGTTGGCGTTTCGAACTCGCGGGGGCTCGAATCGCACTCGCGTACCCGCCAAGAGGTGGGTGAGGTCTTGGCAACCAGCTCGTACAGCAGATTGCTCTTGCGGCCGACGCGGACAATCTCCCCAGGGAAGAACCCAAAGTCGGTCCGCGCGGGCGCCCCACCGGCGCCGGCGGGCTGCGACTCGGGAACCGCCGCCCCACCTGGCAGACGGATTCGGTTCGGCCCGACCACCTGATCCCAGTTGCTGCCGTAGCCTTCGTAGTGGATCTTCCACTGGCCGGGTGCGGGCGTGGCGATCACCGACGCCTTGTACCACGTGCCCTGCCACAGCACTTCGACCTTGTCACCGACAGCGGGTGCGTCGCCGACCGGGGGGGCGTCGCCCGCGTCACCGCCGCTTTCGGCTTCGACCGCGGGCGGCTGACCGAGGCAGACTCGGTCGACAACAAGAGTCGCCAAGAGGGCGGAGGCGATCAGGCACACGGCACGACGGACGGGCGTGCGGGGCATAAAGAACTCCGGGGGCTTCGAGCGGATGGCGAAACGGGCGGGGAGCAGAATTACGCTAGCGGCCAAATTTTAATGCGTGCGGCACAAAACGGCGGGACAAAACCAATTGCAGAAATTTGCCAGCCGGCTTGGTAGAACAACGACGGCGGCGGTCTATTCTTCGCCGCACCCGCGCCATCGATTGACGCAAGTCGTTGTCCGCCGGCGCCGGGGCGGGCCGAAGGGGCGTGAATCGGGAGAAAAAACGTGCCGACGGGCGATCCGGGCCGCCCGCCGATTTTTATTTCTGCCACACGAGCCCGGCGCCGCGCCGCTACCGCCTACAGCAGGTGGCGGGCCTTCGCTTCGAGGTAGCGGTTTACCAGCGGGGCGGTGAGGTTCTCGGGGAAGGCGTCGACCAGCATCACGCCGGAGGTCTCGAGGTCGGCCAGCACGTGCCGGCGCCAGTTGAGGATCTCCGCCGCGGCCGCCGCGCGGAAGAGCCGCTCGTCGCCGATCGCGCGGCGCGGCTCGGGTGCGGTCAACGCGGGGCCGGCCGGCGGCGCAGTCGCGACCGCCGCGTCGAAGTCGTGCTCCACCGCGTCGACCGCGTCGAACAACGCGTGGTCGCGGAGCAGCACCGCCAGCGGCAGGTGGCGTCCCGTGATGGTCGCCAAGTGGCGGCGGACCTGCGCCGAGTTCACTTCGTCGACGACATTGGTGATCAGCACCACCAGGGCCCGCTTGCGCACGTGCGACGCCAGGTGCAGGAACGCCTCGTCGTAACGCGACTCGACCATCGACGGGAAGCGGTTGTACGAGGCGTGCAGCAGCCGGTTCATCTGCTCGCGGCCCCCCTTGGGCGGCGCGAAGGTGTGGATGCGGTCGGAGAAGCACATCAGCCCGACCTGGTCGCTCCGTTGCAGCGCGACGTAGGCCATCATCAGCATCGCGTTCAGGGCGTGGTCCAGCAGGCTCACGCCGGCCGCCTCGCCCGTCATCATCCGCCCGCAGTCGACGAGGAAGACGATCCGCTGACTCTGGTTGGCCTGGAAGTCCTTGACCGTCAGCTTGTTGCGGCGGGCGGTGCTGCGCCAGTCGATGTGCTTGTAGTTGTCGTCGAGCGTGTAGTCGCGCAGCCGCTCGAACTCGTTGTCCTGCCCGATCCGCCGGGTCCGCCGCAGGCCCATCAGGCTCAGCCGGTTGGTGCGGGCGAGGACGGC
>JBCCZD010000096.1:0-13598 GCA_039188275.1 Planctomycetota bacterium | reverse complement strand
CCCGCGCCTCGACGTAGACCCGGCTGCCGGCGCAGCAGCACTGGCCCTGATTGAAGTAGAGCCCGAAGTGGGCGCCGTCGATCGCGGCGCCGAGGTCGGCGTCGGCGAAGATGATGTTGGGGCTCTTGCCGCCCAGCTCGAACGTCAGCCGCTTGGTCGTGTCGGCCGCCGCCCGCTGAATGATCTTGGCGGTGGCCCCCTCGCCGGTGAAGGCGATCTTGTCGACGCCGGGGTGCTCAACGAGCGCGGCGCCGGCCGTCGGCCCGTAGCCGGGCACAACGTTGATCACCCCGTCGGGGATGCCCGCCTCTTGCGCCAGCTTCGCCATCCGCAAACAGCTCAAGGGCGTCTGCTCCGCCGGCTTCATGACGATCGTGCAACCCGCGGCGAGCGCGGGGCCCCACTTCCAGGCGGCCATCAACGCGGGGAAGTTCCACGGGATAATCTGCCCGACCACGCCGACCGGCTCCCGCCGGGTGTAGCAGAAGTGCTTGCCGCGGATCGGCACCGTCGACCCCTGGATCTTGTCCGCCCAGCCGGCGTAGTAGCGGAGGCAGTCGATCGCCAGCGGGATGTCGGCCGTGCGGGAGTCGCGGATCGGCTTGCCGTTGTCGAGCGTTTCGAGCCCGGCGAGCCGCTCGAGCTCTTCTTCCATCAGGTCTGCTAAACGAGACATCAACCGGCCGCGGTCGCGGGCGTCCATCCGCCGCCAGGGCCCGTTGTCGAACGCCTCGCGGGCCGCGGCGACGGCAAGGTCGACGTCCGCGGCATCGCCCTCGGCTACCTCGGCGATCACTTCTTCCGTGGCCGGGTGCACGGTGGCGAACGTCTTGCCGCTAGCCGCGTCGACCCACTGCCCTCCAATGAAGCACTGCGTGTCGGTAATCTTGGGCGGGGAAACGACCTCGGTGACCGTAGCCATGGGCTCTCTCCTTGACGCGTAAGTCGGTGGCAAGAGGGCAGAAGAAGGGCGCCGGCAGCCCTGCCGGCAACAGCGTGACGAGGACCAGATTCTACGCCGACACCCGGCGGATTGCGAGCCGAGCCGCCGATTCAATCTGGGGTGAGGTTGCTGGTTGTGCCGACAAGCGGTTAGTCTCAAAACAGGCAATCCGTTCAAGTTGCGCAGTTTCCGTTCCGCGGTCCGCGGCCCCGTGGACGATACAAAACGGTGTTTCCGCGGACAGCAGGACGCCTCCGCAGCAGCTCTTGCCCCACTACCGTCAAATGACGCAGATCCCCAGCCAAGCGATGTTTACGCCTAAGCAGGTGGCGATTGCGCTGGGAGTGAGTGAGTCTTCGGTCAAGCGATGGTGTGACAACGGCCGCCTGCGAGCGGGCAGGACCGCCGGCGGGCACCGTAAGCTGCCGATGGCGGCCGTCGTCGAGCTCGTCCGCAAGACGGGTCAAGAAATTGCCGACCCGGCGGCGCTGGGCATGGTTGCGGTGTCGGCGCGGCGGAAGCCGTCCCGTGTCCAAGATGAGTTGTACAACGCCCTCCTCGCGGGGAACGAAGCCGCCGTACGCGAACTGCTGCTCGGCCTTTACCAGCAGGGGGCGACGGTCATCGAGCTCGGCGACGAGCTCGTCAGCCCGGTCTTCCGGCGCATCGGCGACGGGTGGCAGCAGGGCGTTGTTTCGGTCCATGAAGAGCGACGCAGCTGCGAGGTTGCCATGGCGGTCCTGCACGAACTCCGCCGCTGGGTCCCCGACGCCGCGGCCGACGCCCCGCTGGCGATGGCGGCCACCCCGCAGCGTGACTTCGCCGAGGTGCCGATCCGGCTGGTCGAGTTGCTGCTGCTCGCCAGCGGTTGGCGCACGTTGATGGCGGGCTCCGGCCTGCCCGTCGAAGAGATCGTGCACGCCGTGCGGCTCCGCGATCCTCGGCTGCTGTGCGTCAGCGCCACGCACTTGGAAGACGCCGACGCCTACGTCGAGCAGCACAACCGGCTACTAGCCCCGCTGGGCGTGCCGGTTATCGTCGGGGGCGGCGCCTTTGCCTGCGACCACGCCAAGGCGATCAAGTGCGACCGGTTCGCCGCGAAGCTGGGTGACCTAGCCGAGTGGCTCGACAATCAAGCCGCGCAATCGGCTAGCGAGGCGGCCGAGTGAGCGCGCAATTCCCCGCCGACGTGAGCTGGAAGGGGCTCTTCGAGAACTGGCCCGAGGGGCTCTCTCGCCGCGGCATCGTCGTCAGCACGCTGAACGAATCGATGCCGTTCAAGGGGTTCATGACGCGCCCCGACATGGTCGTCCTGGAGAGGCAGAACCCCGACTCGCTCGGCGCCCGCTTCATCCTGCTGCGTTACGACGGCATCGCGTCGATCAAACTCACGGACCCGCTCAAGGCGGCCGACTTCGAGCCGCTCGGTTTCACCGGGCGGTTCTCGATCGCGTGATCGCCTGGCTGTGACGCCGCCCCGATGCTGGGTTCGCTTCGAGGCGACCGACGTTGGGCGATGTCTCAGGCCACGTCATCTCAGGCCACGTCATCTCAGGCGACGTCTGACCAGCGTTCGACGGTGTGCCGGATCGGCGCGGCGGCGGCCGCTTCGGGGTCGACGCGGTGGTTGCCGGTGTCGCTGCCGTCGGCGTGCTGCTCGACGGTCTCCCAACTGCCACGGGTGACCTTGAACTCGATCGGCTGGTCGGCGGGGACGCGGACGCGAGTCTCCCAGACGCCGACATCGGTCTGACGCAGCCGCTTGCCCGCGGCGTCCCACTGCCCCAGCTCGGGGCAGGCGCCGGTGACGTACAGCTTGTCGCCGGACGGCGTGGCCGCTGGCGCGATAACAACAATGCTGACCTGCCGGCCTTTGCCGAGCAGCTTCTGCGTGAGCGAGCGGAGCAGCGCCATCGCGCATTCCTCCAAAGCGGTAGCGGTGGGAGAGTGGCGGCGGGCAGAGCAGGTCCGCCCGCCCCGGTTAGGACGCTATTTTAGCGAGGCGGCGCGCCCTGCCTACATCGGTTTGGTAGCGACGGAGACGAAACCATCGGCGCCGCCAACAACACGAAGAATGCGGAGCCTGGGCAGCCGCCGGGAGCACGCCCTACAGTCTCCCCTAATTGCTACGCGTGCAGCTCGTGCTCGCGTTGTGCCATCAGCTTTTTTCGGTACTGGCTCTGGATCACGTCGATCACGACCAGGATGCCTATCGTGAAGTAGAAGGTGCTCTTGGCCATCGGCTCGACGTGGTAAGTGAAGAGCTGCAGGTGGGCGAGGTGGCCGCCCTCGCCGACGAGCATCACCCCGACAATGAACAGGATGAACAGCCCAAGGACTTCGTACATGCGGTTCTTCTTGAGGAACTCCGAGACGGTGTCCGCCAGGTAGAGCATCAGCATCCCACTAGCGACGATGGCGACCGCCATTACCCAGAAGTTCTTGGTCAGGGCCATCGCCGACAAGATCGAGTCGAACGAGAAGATCAGGTTCATGATCACGATCATGGTGATCACCGCCTTGGCCGACTTCGGCTTGGCGTCGGTCTCCCCCTCGATGTGGTCGACGGCCAACAGGTGCAGCACCTCTTTGACCGCCGTGTAGAGGATGAACACCCCGCCGAAGAGCGTGATGAGGCTGTGGAAAGTGAAGTCGCCGTACAGCAGCTTGTCGCCACGTTCTTGGTAGCCCACTTTCCACTCGCGCTGGCCGCCGCCGTGCTTCGATTCGCCACCCACAGCGGACGCGGACTCGTCGGCCTCATTACCGCCGGCGTCGTCATCCGTGCCCTCGTCGCCAGCAGACTCGTCGCCAGCAGACTCGTCGCCAGCAGACTCGTCGCCCGCGGTGGCGACGGCCGGCGCGCCGCCAAAGTCGATCGTAAAGATCGGCTTCTGCAGGTACTTGATCGCGCTCATGATCACGAACAGCAAGACGATCCGCAGACCGATGGCGAGCAGGATGCCCGTCTTGCGGACGCTCGCCTGCTGGTCTTCCGGGGCCCGCTTCGACTCGATCGAGATGTACAGCAGGTTGTCGAAGCCGAGGACCGCTTGCAGCAAGACGAGCATGCCGAGGGTCGAGATGCCCGAGAGCGTGAAGAGGTACCAGGGGTTGGTGTCCATGCGTCTGTCTGGCGGGTGGGTTGATCGGGTTCCGTTGGGTTTTGTCGCCGGTGAACAAGGTAACCCACACCACGCCGTTGTCCCAGACAAGCCCACGATATGCCGGCGGCACGCGCTGGACTGCGTTGTTAGGCACGGGTACTTTGACCGCAGCGGGGCTATTCCTGCTGACGCGATACGCTAAGGAGGACGGTTGAAATGAGTGTCTTTGAACTCTGGCTGCCGATTCTGTTGGCCGGGCTGGCGGTGCACGTTGCTTCGACGCTGGCGTGGATGGTCTTGCCGCACCACAAGCCGGAGTGGCAGAAGTGCGGCGCCGAAGATGAGTTGATCGACCTCTTCGAGTCAAAGGGCGTCGCCGCGGGGCAGTACCTCTTCCCGTTCGCCCGCGAGCCGTCGGAGATGCAAGCCGAGGAGTACAAACAGAAGGTCGGTAAGTGCCGCGGCACGCTGATACTCTGGCCGTCGCCGCCCAACATGGGCGCCAACATCGGCTTGACGGTCGCCCATTTCATGGCGGCCAGCTTCGTGGTCGGCTACCTGGCGAGCCTGGGCGTCGACCGCGGCGCCCGGTTCTTAGAGGTCTTTCAGTTCGCGACGACCGCCGGCGTGTTGACGCACGTCTTCTGTGGCCTGCCCCATGTGATCTGGTTCCGCCGGCGCGTGGCGATGGAGGTGCTCGACGGAGTCGCCTACGCGCTGATTACGGGCTTGGTGTTTGCGGCGCTGTGGCCGGCGGCTTCCGCCTAGCAATCCGACCACGTGTCGCCGGTCTTGATGTCGACCCGCAGCGGCACGCGGAGCGGCATGACGCCTTGCATTTCATCGCGGACGAGCGTCGAGAGCGCTTCGATTTCGTCCTCCGGGGCGTCGAAAAGCAGCTCGTCGTGGATCTGGAGGATGAGTTTTGAGCGGAGCCCCTCCTCCTGCATCCGTCGGTAAACGGCGAGCATCGCCAGCTTGATCAAGTCGGCCGCGGCGCCCTGGATGACCGTGTTCACGGCGGTCCGCTCGGGCAGGTTTAGCTGCAGCGGCGCGGGGCGGTCGTCGAACAGCGTGCCCTTCGGCGGTTCGATCTTGCGCACGCCGGAGATCGCCCGGCGGCGGCCGAGCAGCGTCTCAACGAACCCTTGCTCGCGGCACTCGTTCAGCGTGTCTTGCATGAAGTCGCGGACGCCCGGGTAGCGGTCGAAGTAGTCGGTGATGAACGCGGCGGCCTCTTCCTTCGTGATGCCCAGCGCCTTCGCCAGCCCGAACGGGCTCTGGCCATAGATGATGCCGAAGTTAACCGCCTTGGCCCCACGCCGCATGTCGGAGTCGACCTCGTCGAGCGGCACGCCGTTCACTTGGCTGGCGACCAGCGTGTGGATGTCCTGATCGTCGGCGAACGCCCGGCAGAGCACGTCGTCCTGCGAGTAGTGGGCGAGCACCCGCAGCTCGATCTGCGAGTAGTCCGCCGCCAGCAGCTTCCACCGCCCTTCGTAACCGGGGCCGGCGCCGGCCGTGAAGGCGCTGCGGATTTCGCGGCCCTCGGCCGTGCGGATGGGGATGTTCTGCAGGTTCGGGTCGGAAGAGCTCAGCCGCCCCGTTGCGGCGACGACCTGGTTAAACGAGCCGTGGACGCGGCCCGTCTCGGCGTGGACCAGCCCCGGCAGGCTATCGACGTACGTCCCCTTCAGTTTGGCGTACTGGCGGTGCTCGACGATCAGCCGCGGCAGCGGGTGCTGCTCGGCGAGCTGCTCCAGCACGCCGGCGTCGGTGCTGGGGCCTGTCTTGGTTTTCTTCACGACGGGCAGGCCCAGCTCCTGGAAGAGCACCTCGGCCAGCTGCTTGGGCGAAGCGATGTTGAACGGGTGGCCCGCGAGTTCCTCGATCTGCTCGGCGAGCGCTTGCAGCCGCTCGGCGTAGCGGACGCTCAACTCGGCCAGGCGACTCGTCTCGACCCGCACGCCGTTCCACTCCATCTCGGCCAGCACTTCGATCAGCGGCGCTTCGACATCGGCGTTGAGCGTCGTGAGGCCGTCGCGGTCGAGCCGCTCGTCGAGCATCGGCGCCAGGCGGAGCGGCACGTCGGCGTCCTCGGCGGCATAGGGGCCGACCACGGCGACCGGCACCTGGTCCATCCGCTTCTGGTTCTTCCCCTTGCCGATCAGCTCGCTGATCTTGGTCGTCGTGTGGCCGAGGTACCGGCTCGCGAGGAAGTCGAGGTTGTGGTTCCGCTCCCCGGCGTCGAGCAGGTAGCTGGCGACCATGGTGTCGAACTCAATCCCCCGCAGCACAACGCCGGCGCCGCGGAGGACGACCGCGTCGTACTTGAGGTTTTGCCCGACCTTCTTAATCGCCGGGTCTTCGAGCACCGGCCGGAGCGCCTCGATCGCCAATGCTCGATCGATCAGAGCCTCCCCCTGCGGCCCGCGGACCGGCACGTAGCAGGCCTCGCCCTCCGCCCAAGCGAACGACATCCCGACCAGCTCCGCCTCGCGTGGGTTGATCGCGGTCGTCTCTGTGTCGACGGCGATCCGCTGCTGCGACGCGAGCAAAGCCGCCAAGCCCGCCAGCTTCTCGGGCGTATCGACTAGACGGTAGTCCGACTCCCAAGCCACCTCCTCCGGGGGCGCCCCGTCCAGCCCGCCGAGGCGGTCGCCCAGGCTGCGGAAGCCAAACTCGGCGAACAGCGCCCGCAGCGCCTCGACATCGGCGCCGCCGAGTTCAGCGTCCTTCCATTTAAGCACGACAGGCGTCTCGCGGTCGAGCTGCACTAGCCGGCGAGACAGCAAGGCCTGCTCGCGGTGCTCGCGGAGGTTCTTCTGAGTCTTGGCGCCCTTCGCACGCTCGGGCTGGGCGAGCACCTCGTCGAGCGTCCCGATCGCGTTGAGCAGCGTCGTGGCCGTCTTCGGGCCGATCAGCGGCACGCCCGGCACGTTGTCCACCTTGTCGCCGACAAGCGACTGGAAGTCGACAACCTGGTTGGGCCGGATCCCCCAGTCGGCGTGCAGGGCGACCTCGTCGTAGACGTGGTCTTTGCGGATGTTGTAGACGGCCACGTGGTCGGAGATAAGCTGCCGACAATCCTTGTCGCCGGTGACCAACAGGCACCGGGCCCCCGCGGCGTCGCACCGCGTGGCCAGCGCGGCCAGGATGTCGTCCGCCTCGTAGCCCGGCAGCGCCAGCCGGGGCACGCCGAGGGCTTCGACAACCCGCTCGATCTTGGGGAGCTGGCTCCGCAGCGCTTCGGGCATCTCGCCGCGGTCGCCCTTGTATTCGGGGTAGAAGTCGTGGCGGAAGGTCTGCCCCGAGTGGTCGAACGCCGCGACGAGCGCATCGGGCCGCTTCTCCTGGATCAGGTAGAGCAGGTCGCGTGTGAAGCCGTACACCGCGTTGACCGGTTCGCCCTGGGGGCTGGTCATCTCGGGAATCGCGTGAAAGACCTGAAAGATCAGCGAGTGCGAATCAATGACATAGGCGGTCGTGCCCGGCGGGGGGCGGTCGGCGGTCGGCGTTGTGGGGGTGGTCTCAGAGATGGCGGCGTGGCCCTTCCCGCGGCTCTTTCGCCGCCGGAGCTGGAGTTGGGAATAGCTTCCATTCAACCGGACGAAGCGTTATATCCCGTTCGTTGACAGTCGTTAATCCCCCAACTAACTTGGACTTAGGCCGAATTCGGCCACTCCCAAAGTCCCTCCCAAGGCGCCGTTTCGAGTCGGCAACCCCACCGAGGCCCGCCTCCGGTCTAAACTGACGCCGGCGTGCAACCGGGCGCTCTCCTCTCTCTCAACTGACCACGTCGTCCCCGACCAAGAACCGAAGCAGAATCGACGCATGGCTGCTCGCAACGACCAAACGCTTCAAATCGCCTTGATCATCACGGTGGGCACGGCCGTCGTGCTCACTGGTTTCCTGGTCTACGTCAACCGCCTCCGCGCTGACCACCTGCAAGCCGAGACGGCCCTTCGCAACGAGAAGCGAGAGGAAGAGGGCAACGCGCGCAGGTACCAGGAGGAAAACGAGAACTACCGCACGATGATGGGCTTTGGCCAGTTCGACAGCCTGGAGGACGTTCAGAAGCAGTACGAGGAAGACCAGCAAGCGCTGATGGGCACCTTCGAGCCCGCCGACCGCGTCTACCGCACGGCGGTCGAGCGGCTTGTCTCGGAGATCAATCGGAGCACCAAGCAGGAAGACCAAGCCAAGCAACGCGAGGCGGAGCTCAAGAAGCGGCTGCTCGCCACCGAGGCGGAAAAAGACTCACAGATCAAGCAGTTCCAAGAGACCGTCAAGAAGGTCGAGGCCGACGCCGCCCGCGAACGCCGGAAGTTCAACGAGGCCCGAGCTGCCCTAAAGGAAAAAGAGAAGAAGGCGATCGACGCCCTCAATCGCCAACGCGCGGCCCACGAGGAAGAACTCGGCCAGTTAAACGGGCAGATTTCTGAGCTCGACAGCCAACTGGTGAAAATCGTCCGCTCGCGGGACAAGCTGCTGGAGGAGCGCAAGCGGGGCGAGCCGAGCTTCGAAGTCTCCGACGGCCGGATCGCGTGGGTAAACCAAGCCAACGGCACCGTGTGGATCAACCTGGGCGGCGCCGACGCCCTACGCCGACAGGTCACCTTCAGCGTCTACGAGCAGTCGGCTAGCGACGCCGGCAAGGCGGAGAAGAAGGCGGCGATCGAGGTGATCCGCATGCTCGGCGACCACATGGCCGAAGCCCGCATCACCAGCGACGACGCCCGCAACCCGATCCTGCCGGGCGACTGGATCTACAGCCCGCTCTGGCACCGCGGCAAGCAGATCCACTTCGCTCTAACAGGGGTCATCGACCTGGACGGCGACAGCCGGCCCGACCTGCAGCAGGCTAAGGACCTGATCGCCCTGAACGGCGGCGCCCTCGACGCATCGGTCAAGGACGACGGCGGCTGGGAAGGCGAGATGACCGTCGAGACCCGGTACCTTGTGCTCGGGGAATTCCCGAACAAGCCGAGCCAGAGCGAATTCCGCGATAGCTGGTCGAAGATGAGCGCCGACGCGAAAGACCTGGGCGTCGAGACCATCACCCTTCAAGAATTCCTGAACCAGATGGGCTACAAGCCGCTCGACCGCACCGTTGTGCTGGGCGAAGGCTCTCAGTCGAAGGACTTCGTGCCCAAACCCTCGCAGTTCCGCCCGCGGTCGCCGTACGGGGTCCGCTGAGCGGCCGCCTCACCTCCCGGTAGCCGGCGCTTCATCCCCTTCGTGCTCCTCTGCGTCGTCGTACGAGTCGTCTTCTTCGCCCTCGCTGCGCCGGTCGTCGCTCCAAACGCATTCGCTGCCTTGCTCCTCATCAGCGACGTACTCGTAGTCCAAGTCGTCAAACAGCAAGACGCCCAGGTGCTCCATCGCGCTGGCGTCCTGGGCTAACTCGGGCGGCAGGTCTTCTAGGTCGAACAGGTCCGGCAGCAGGAAGACCTCCGCCGGCTGCTGGAGTCCCTCCGCTTCAGCCAACCGCAGCAGCACCGCGCGGTGCCGTCGGCTCAGGCCGTGGCAGCGGCAGAGCTCTTGAAACAGCCGCTTCGGGTTGGGCCGGGTCGACCACTCCCGCCAGTTGCTGTTGACCCAGTGCAGCAGCCACACCAGCAGGCCGAGGCCCACGAACAGCCCGACGACGGCCGCCAGTTCGCCCGTGTCGAGCCGGGCGTTGCTGCCGGAGAAGTTCTTGCCGAGGTGCTTCCAAGCGCTAGCGAGCAAAGGCGTCATGCGTCGGCCCCCTCCCCATCGTCGCGGGCGTCGGCGCCCTGCTCATCGGCCTCTTCGGCGGGCGTGAGTTCGTCTCGCAGTGCATCGACAAGGCCCTGGGCCACTTCCAGGTTGTCGAGTTCTCGAAGCACTTCTTCCGCCGCCTGGCTCACGCCGGCGCTGGTGTCGGCCAGCAGCTTGGCGAGCGGTGGTACAGGGTCGCCCTCTTTGCAGAACGCTAGGGCGCCGGCCGCCTCGGCGCGCACCCCCGCGTCGGCGTCCTCAGCCATTCTGAGCACGTCGTCGAGTACGCGGTCGGTCATCTCCGTGGCGCCGACTAACCGCAGCGCCTCGAGCCGTCGGCCGATCACCGGCGACCGCAGGCCCTGCTGGACCTCGCTCACCGCGTCGGGGTCGGCCTTCGCCACAAGGCGGCCGGCCAGCTTCCGCTGCTCGGGGGTCAGCCCCTCGTACGCCTCGCGGAACGAATCGAGGCTGAACTCGCCGAGCGCGCGTTGCGCGGCGGCCACGACATCGCCCGCCGGGTGGTCGAGCAGCACCACCAACTCGGTCAACCCATTCTCGTAAGAGTGCCGGCGGAGCTGCGACACCGCCGCCGCGACGACCCCGGGGCACGGGTCCTGCATCGCGATCTGCAACAACCCGGCGACCTCCGGCGCCTTGAGCCGGCGGAGCGCCTCGCAGGCCGCCACGCGGCCGGCGTCTCGGCCCCGCTTCATCAGCAGCCCCGCGATCTCGACCCGGTCGGAGGGCTCGGTCCCCGCCGCGGCGAACAGACGCATTGCGGCCGCCTGCTCAGCGCCTTCAAGCCGCAGCAGCCGCTCGCGCTCGGCCGGCTCCCCCCAGGCGAAGCCGTGCAGCCGCCTGGCGTTGTGCAGCACCCGCACGCCCGGCCGCTCGCCAACGTGCCCCAGAAGCCGACGGACAAAGACCTCGTCGCCGCGCCCGCCGGCGAACTCAAGCAGTTGCTGCGAGCCGTCGGGGTCTTCCATCGCGTGGATCAGCACGTCCATCGCGCCGTAGCCGCGGCTTGTTCGGAGTGCTGCGATTAGCGGCTTGTGGGCCGCGTGGCTGGCGTCTTTCAGCACCCGCTTGAGCATCACGCTGTTGTAGGTAACGAGCAGGAGGAAGGCCTCGATCACCTCGGGGCGCTGGTGCTCACGGTAGCGGTCGACCGCTTTGTCGAGGCTCCTCAGCGCCGCGGTCCGATCGAACGCCGGATCGTGGGAGCCGATCTCGGCGCCACAACGCTTCGCCTCGATCAGCTCCGCGAGCGACCCCGCCAGCGCCAACGCCGCGCCCGCCAGCTCCGCCCGACAGGGTTGGGGCGTGGCGATCGTTGCGTCGACGATCGAGGGCAGCAGCTTGTGGTCGTCGGCGGCGACGGCGTAGTGGCTCGCCTGCTCGCACAACTCCTGTTCGCGACCCGTGATCGCGGCGACCGCCGACTTGCGGAGCCGCGCGACGGCCTCGTCCCGGACGAGCGCGTCACGCACGTCGGCTTGGCAATCGGGGAACTCAAGCAGCAGCGCCTCGTGCGACTCCCGGTCGTCGCGGGCCGCGAGCGCCCGCGCGGCGCCAACCCGTACCTCGACCTCGTCTTCCTCGAGAACGCTCAGCAGCGCATCCCTGGCGGCCGCATTTGGCGTCGTCGCCAGCGCGCGGAGGGTCCGCTGCAAACCTTGCGCGGCGGGCATCGGGGATCGATCGGTGGGGGGACGTGGGCGGAGGGGGGGAGCGCCGGCGCGCACGCCGACACTTCTAGAATCGGCCTGCGGAGCATGGTTTCTTGAAGTGTGCTGCCGCCGACCGATGCCCCGGCGCTTGCCGGTCGCGGTAACGCGCGAGACAATTTTCTAAGCGTTGGTCGCCGAATGGGTTGCGCCGACCATCAAGAACCGGGTGCGAGCGAGAAAGCGGATGTCCGAACCAACCGCCGCGGAAGTCTTCGACCGCGACTTCCTTGTCGTCCGAGCCAAGCTGCTGGAGATCGCGGCGTCGTTGGACCGCGTTGCCCGGGCTCCGGGCGAGCCGACCGACGCCACACGCGTGAGCCAGCTCCGCGTCGCTATGGAGACGCTCCTCATCCAGGGCGACGACCGTGCCGAGCGCTTGCAGCAGATTTTCAGCCTGCCGTACGACGGCTCTTGGCGTGACACGTTTGGCGTTTGAAGCGTGCCTACAGCGGCGGGCTGAACCGCCAGCTTTCGCCTCCTCGAAACTCTGACCTCCCACCAGCCTCGCTTAAGCGCCAAGGGGTCGCCCCTCCTGTGAACTACCTCGACCCGCACATCCACATGGTCTCGCGGACGACCGACGACTACGAGACCCTCGCCAAGATGGGGTGCGTCGCGATGAGCGAACCGGCGTTCTGGGCCGGCTACGACCGCGGCAGCGTCGACGGCTTCCGCGACTACTTCGAGCAGCTCACGGCGGTCGAGCCCCGGCGTGCCGCGCAGTACGGCATCCAGCACTACACCTGGCTGTGCATCAACGCCAAGGAGGCGGAGGACGTCACGCTGTCACGCGAAGTGATCGCGATGATCCCGGAGTTCCTAGGCCGATCGAATGTGCTCGGCATCGGCGAGATCGGGCTCAACAAGAACACCAAGAACGAGGCGACCATCTTCCTCGAGCACATGGACCTGGCCTACCGGCTCGGCGAATTGATCCTGATCCATACGCCGCACCTGCAGGACAAGTACCCCGGCACGCGGATGATTCTGGACATGCTCGACGGTGACGCCCGCACCGACCGCGGCCGCGTGCTTGTGGACCACGTCGAGGAGCACACGATCCGCCCCGTCCTTGAATCGGGTTTCTGGGCCGGCATGACGCTCTACCCGGTCAGCAAGTGCACGCCCGAGCGTGCGTGCGACATGGTCGAGCGCTACGGCGCCGAGCGGCTGATGGTCAACAGCGCCGGCGACTGGGGCCCGAGCAAACCGACCGCCGTGCCCGACTTTATCTTCGAGATGCGTCGCCGCGGCCACACGGAGTCGCTCATCCGCCGCGTCGTCTACGACAACCCGCTAGAGTTCTTTGGGGGGTGCGAGCGGTTCGTCTTTGCTCCCAGGTGAACGCGGCTCCACGCGGCGAAGCGAACGGCCGGGCGCCGTTGACGAAGTTGTCACCCCGCGGGCGAAGATTCGGTAGGCTACCCAGCGGGGACGAAACTCACGGAGCGAACGAAATGAGCCCTTGGACGATTCGTGGCTTGTTGGTCGCGGCCGCAGCCTGCTGCCCTATCGGAACTAAGTCTTGCGATGCGCAGGTTGTCGTCCAGCGGCCAACCTTTCGCGTTTTCCGTGTTTCAACCACGGTGGTCGTTCCCGATCGAGGCGGAGCGCCGGTCGCCGGCATCCGACGATCGAGTTACGGAACGAGCCGCTTCGGCCCGCCAGGCACGCGCAGCCGAGCGTTTGGGTCGGCGGCGTTCGCCGGTGGGGTTCCGGTCCACGCGACCATGACGGATCACCGTGAACGGGATCGCGCGCTGCTGGCCGAGGCCGCCCGCAGCCGTGGGGCGACGCACGACGTGCTCGGTCGGCCTGTCACGCCTGCCGCCTCGAGAGCCGCTGCACGAGCCACGCCGCAAACCAGCACGCCTGGGTTGGCGGGCCGTCGGCGGGTGACCGCCGACATGCTCTGGCGCCCGCGGCGCTAGCCGAGCGGCTAAACGCCGAACTGCCGCAGGACCATCTCGCAGACGTCGACGTCCGCAAGCGTCTGCTCAACGAAAACGCCCCTTTCGGATGAGAGCATGACGCCCCGTTGTTGCTCCGCGCGGGCGGGGGCGCCGTGGG